>CAXUEU010000005.1:0-32478 GCA_964250195.1 uncultured Acidobacteriaceae bacterium | reverse complement strand
GCGCAGGTCGAACCAGCGCTCCTCCGCCTGGCCGTCCCAGGGGGGCAGGCTCGGGCCGGGCGGCTCGTACTTGGTCGAGAAGACGATGGCCGCGCTGTACGGATCCGGCCTGCCGGCGAGCTTGCGGAGTGAGCCCAGTGTGAAGTCATCGATGCGGACCACCGGCACGGGCTGCCGCACGTAGCCGAGCTCCGGTTTGCGCAGCCCGTCGATTACGGGCCAGGCCGAGAGCACGGGGCCGCCCGGGGCGGCATGCGCCGCCACCGCGATGGCGTCCTGCTCGAGGCGGACAGCGTCCGCCCAGGCCAGGGTGTCTTCGGGCGCGATCCGGTACGGGGGCGGCAGCAGGAGCGCCGGCGCGAAAGCGAGGGCGGTGGCGGCCGGGAACCACAGCCAGCGCCGCCGGCGGCCCCGCACCGCGGCGACGGCGAGCAGGAGCACCAGGGCGTACTCCGGCAGCAGATACCGCGTGAGCAGGGCGCCGCCGAGCACGGAAAACAGCGCGGCGTTCGCGAGCAGAATGACCCAGAGCTTCTCCAGCAGCTCTCGCGGAAGCGCCGGGCGTACGCGGGGCAGGGCGAACGAGCCCAGTGCCAGCAGCACCGGCACGAACAGGTTGAGGTGCGCGGTGAGGTGCAGGGCGCGGTGGCCCAAGGCCAGGAGGATGCGCGCGGCGGAAAGCGTGGCGGTCGCATTGTAGCGAAGGAACTCGGGGTCGCCGAACCAGAAGCCGGTGCGCCACCGGTAGAACCCGAACCATGCAGCCAGAGGCAGGGCAGGGAGCAGCAAAAGCACTCCGGACCGGAAACGCCCGCGCGCGAGCTCGTACGCGGCCAGGGCCAGAGAAGTGACGATCGCGGTCTCCTTGGAGAAGGCGGCCAGGGTAAACAGCAGGGCGCCCATGCCAATGCGCCCGCGCAGAGCGAATACCAGCGCCCAAACCGTGGCGGCGCAGGCCGGCATGTCCGCATGAGCCAGCGTGCTTTGCGCGAACCAGACCGGGTAAAGCCCGGTCAGCCCCGCCGCCGCGAGGGCGGCAAGCCGGTCGCCCAGTGCCTCGCGCGCGAGCCGGTACACGCCCAACAGCGCGACGGAAGCGAGCATGGCGATGCCGAGCCGGGTGGTGAGGGGTGAGAACCCGAACACGCGCCAGAGCGCCGCCAGGTAGAGGGACAAACCGGGCGGGTGCGCGTTGCGCAGCGTGGAGTAGGGTACGACCGTGCCGCGCCGGAAGAAGTCGTACGCGGCGGGTACGTAGTAGCCGGCCTCGTCCCAGTAGTAGGGCAGGCGAAGCAGCGGCCCGTGGACCGCCGCTTCGAGCCCGAATATCCCGAGAAGGGAAGCGAGGAAGCGGAGCAGGGGCTTACTGGACCGGACGGGGCCCGAGCGGCTCGAGCGCGATCTGGCCGAAGGTCTGCTCGTACTGGGCCAGATTCTGCCCCAGGATGTTGAACAGCGCCTTGGCCTGCTGCGGGCTCAGGTAGATGCCTTGCTGGTTCTCGATGACGACGTCGTCGGGCGAGGTGGGGTGCGCGAGGCCGAAAAGCAGGAAGATGTCCCACACGCTGACGCGCACCTGCACGCTGTTTGCATAGTTTTCGCGGTAGTTGGCGCCTTGGGTCACGGCGAAAGTCGGTTGATTGGGTGAACTCATAGTGCCTTCAGACTACCGCAAATTTTGGTGCGAAAGGGGGGACTCGAACCCCCAAGGGTTACCCCGCCAGATCCTAAGTCTGGTGCGTCTGCCAGTTTCGCCACTTTCGCGCTTCATTCTGAAACTTATTCTTCCGTCTTCCCGGTGTCCGCTTCGGTGTCCCTTGCTCCCGAACTCAACCAGCCTGCCTACCAACGACTGATTGTGATCCGGGCTCAAATGGGCATACCGCATGGACGTCTGAATTGTACCGTGGCCCATGTCCTGTTATGCGGTATATTCCGTTCTTCGCGAAGCGTTCGGGAGCAGTAAAGCGTTTCCTTTATGTCCACCGCTTGCGGTATTTGAAGCGGTCTTACAAGTATCCGAAGCGCAATCAGTGGCGCACTGGAGGAGCTTTGGGCCGCTCCGTTGCAACCGATACGAGAGGGCTGGGACCTGAAGGATGAGGAGTGGACGGTGATTGAGCCGGTGCCGAGGCCCGGGCCGCGAAAACAACCGGGGGCGGCCCTGGCATGAGGCGCGCGCTGCTTTCAAACGGGGTGTTCTGGGTACTGGGCTCGCCCCGGCGCTACCCTGCTTATCAGACCCGCGACCGGCCCTTCCAACAGTGGATTCGCTCGGGCAAGCCGGCCGAGGCGTCGAGGCGCCTGGCGGCCCATCTTGCGCGAGCGGGGCCGCCTGAACCTGGACGAAGCGTTCGTTGCTGCCACCTTTGCAAGTGCTGAAAATGGGCTTGCCGTCGGCCCCACGAAGTGGGGCAGGGGTGCCAAGATCGTCGCTGTCGCCTCTGGTGACGGTTTACCTTTCGCCGTTTCTGTTCAAAGCGCTAGCGCGGCGGAGTGCAAGCCGGTTGACGGAGTGCTCGGCGGCAGCTTTCTCGACGAGCTTGAGGCCCTGCTTGTCGGGGATGAAGCGTACGACTCGGACGCGCTCGACGCCCAACTCGCGACCGAGTACGGCATCGAGCTGATCGACGCCAAATCGGCGGCGCTGACGGTAAATGCCGGGTATGATCGGACACGGTTCAGCAAAGCCGAAGTGGAGCGCTTGCTTGAGGAGCTGGAACTGGTGCTGGGCCGGCTTGCGGCCGAGCCGGATGCTCCGTTGAGTCGGCTCATGCGGCTTAGCGAGCAAGAGCAGGAAGCGCTTGCGGCGTTGACAGGGCCATGCAGGAACTGGGAGCCAACCGGGGTGATGGAACTGTTTGCGCGGCAGGTGCGGCAAAGTCCAGGGTCCCCGGCATGCCGGGATGGGGAGCAGGCGCTCAGCTATGAAGAGCTGGATCGACGATCGGGCCTTGTAGCGCGCGCCCTTCGGAGCCTTGGGGTAGGGCAGGGAACAGTTCCGGAAGCAGTTCCGGAAGCAGCCGGGAGAACGGGCGAACGCGTGGCGCTGTATCTTCCTCGCGGAGTGGACCACCTGACCGCGCTGCTGGGAGTCTGGAAGGCGGGCGGGGTGTACGTGCCGCTGGAGCCGAGCTACCCGGCCGAATATGCGGCTCGGATCGCGGCTGAAGTAGAGCCTCGGGTCATCGTGACAGCGGCCCTGACAGGACCCGAGTTTTCTGTCGGAGACGCTGCGCTGCTGGTGTTCCGGCAGGTATTGGAGCCGGGTCAGGATAAGGCTTCAGACACGGACGCGTATCCGGCTTGGAAATCGGAAGCGGACGACGTGGCCTATATCGCCTACACGTCAGGCTCCACCGGAGAGCCGAAAGGGGTAATGATCGAGCACCGGCAGCTGATGAACTGCCTACAGGCGCTGTGGGAGGCGCAACCGTTCGCCCCTGACGAAGTCGTAGCCCAAAGAACCGGCGCGGGGTTCGTGGTTTCGATCAAAGAGATGCTTGCCGGTCTGCTCCGGGGCGTACCCACCTTCCTCGCCGATGAAATGCTGGTGCGTGATACTCCGCGGTTTGCGCGGGCACTCGGGGAGCACAAGGTCACGCGGCTGAATCTGGTGCCCTCGCAGCTGGGACCCTTGCTGGACCATGCCACGCTGCTCGGCAGCCTGCGCCGAGTCGTGGTCGCCGGCGAACCGCTGCTGACCTCGTTGGCAATGCGCTTTCGCCGTCTGCTGCCCGGAGCTGAGCTTTACAGCAACTGGGGCACGAGCGAGACCAACGACCTGACGTACCGCCATGCCGCCGGGCCGGGGAGCGCGGACGAATATGGAGACACGATTGACAGTGCCGCTGGAGCGATTGCGCCGATGGGCCGGCCGATCGCCAACCTGCGGCTGCATTTGCTCGATGAGCGGCTGCGGCCGGTGACCGTCGGAGCGTCGGGCGAGCTGTATGCGGAAGGGGCCGCGGTGGGACGCGGCTACTGGCGCCGGCCGGAGCTTACCCGGGAGCGCTTTTTGCCCAACCATTTTGCCGGGAATGTCGCAATCGAGAGAGGATCCGCATCCGGGTCCGGGTTTTTGTTCCGGACCGGCGACCTGGCACGGCTGGGGTCGGATGGAGAGCTGCACTACCTGGGCCGGCGGGACTTTCAGATCAAAATCAGGGGGCAAAAAGTCGATCCGCTCACCGTTGAGCAGGTGCTCGCGCTCCATCCCGGAGTAGAGCAGGTAGCCGTGCTGGGCTGGGACGGAGGGACGGAACAGGCCCTGCTGGCTGCCTACTGGGTTCCGCGCGAGACGCAGTCGACGGCCGGGGCCGCGGCATCGCTTTCGGAGCCTGTCCCGGGAGCGTCCGAAGTGGACGGCAACCGTCTTCACGGCTGGCTTGCCGGACGCCTGCCTCTCTTCATGATCCCGGCGGCTTGGGTCCGCATGTCGGCGCTGCCGACCCTGTCCAACGGCAAACTGGACCGCGGCGCTCTGCCTCGGCCTCAGGTTTCGGCACCGTCAAACACCGCCGAGCCGCCGGAAGGCCTGAGCGAGCGAATCCTTGCCCGCGTCTGGACCCGCATTCTCAAGCTGCCGCTTGAGCAAATCCACCGCGACGACAACTTCTTTGCCATCGGCGGCAATTCCCTGCTCGCTACCCAGACCGTCCAGCTGCTCCGCGAGGAGAGCAACATCGACCTGGATATAAAAATTGTTTTTGAAAATCCGGTTTTGCGAGATCTGGCAACACATTTAGCGGAATCAACAGCTGACGGGCATTCGGCTCATTCCTTTGCGGGCATTCTTCCGCTTCGGGCTGCCGGTACCAAGCCGCCGCTTTTTTGCATCCACCCGATCATTGGACTCGGCTGGAGGTATGCGACCCTGCTCGCGAGCATTGATCGGGATCGGCCTATCTATGCTCTACAGGCCCGGGGATTCGAGGGGGAATCCCTACCTTCGAGCATGGAGGAGCTCTTGTCCGACTATGTCGCCCGCATCCGCTCGATCCAGCCGGAAGGCCCATATCATTTGTGTGGATGGTCCTTCGGCGGCCTAGTCGCGCACCTGCTCGCGGCATTGCTGCAGGCGCAGCGACAAAGCGTTGCATTTTTGGCCTTGCTGGATGCCTATCCCCCTCACCTGAGACTCGCGGCGGATCCTAAGCCGATCTCCAATCCCCGCCGCTTTCTCGGCATATGGACATCACAAACCCTGCTTAGCCTCGGGTTTGATCAACATGCCATCAGCCAAGAGCTGACGGAGCGCATCGTGGGCATCATCGTAAACAGTGCTTCCTTAATCGACAAGCACTATACCGACCCGGCGGTCCCCCCTCGGTTTACCGGCAACTTGCTTCTATTCCGCGCATTGGTCGATTCTCTTGAGTTTCTGAATGCGATGCCGGCAGAGGTCTGGTCGCCGTATGTCTCAGGCGACATCCGCAGCTTCGACATAGAGACTTCCCACATAGCCATGTTGGAGGGAGTGCATGGACTTGAGATTGGAAGCTTGCTCGAGGCTGCGTTGTCCCGCTCGGATGCATCTCCTGATTTCCTTCCGGAGTGAGAACCGGATTGCGCCGATGAAGCTTGTACGACGCAAGGACGGCAACAAAGCCTCAACACAAACGAGCATTTCAACGAAGAGTAGAGGAACTAAATCTTGATTCAATCCGAAGATGTGCGAGAGGTGTTGACAACTAAGCTGACGCAATACAAGCATATTTCGTTTAGCGAGGACCGGCCGCTTGCCGACCAAGGAATCAGTTCTCTAAACCTGATCGTTCTCCTGATGGAGATAGAGTCGCGGTTCGAGATTGAGGTACCTCCGACGCATCTGTTGTCGCTACAGACCTTGGCAGGTATTGCAGAGTTCGTCAATGGGGCTCTCGACGAAAAAGCCGCGCGTACCTCTGTGGACCGCTTACACCTGCCGTAAAGTGCTCCAAGGACCGTCGGGATGTCAGCGTTGACTCCGACATTCAAAACAAAAGCCGTCATGTCCCGCGCTGAAGGGAACTTCTCCTGCATAGCAGGAACCGGCAAGATGCCGATGTGGGATGAACATTACGAAAAGCCTTGCTCGGCCCGGTTGAAGCGGGCCGAGCCAAGCTCAATGCTCCTACCTTCCACAATTAAATCCACGCGCATTGCCATGACTCGCGGCTCGGGCAGCGTCATGATTTCACAGAGCGATACCATGCCGTTCTTCCGGGCAGTGCCGACGATCGCCTTGCCTTCCATGCGATAAGCAATCTCATCGGCGATCGGCGAGCCGCTGAAGGAATGAAAAGCTCCATTCAGGGCGGCATCCACCTGAATACGGATTATGCCGGAAGCGCGGGTGATCTCCTCATCCACCCGTAATCTACCGTTTTCCATGCCCATCCGCATCACCCATCGAGACGGCGGAAGCGCGAATCGGGATCTTTCCGAATCGAAAATCCAGAATCCAGCAAACCAAACGGTCGCCAACTGCCGCCCTCCTCAGCCTCTTCGGCACTCCTACAATCTACATGGTCGGGTGGAGACAGCCCGACTGCGGATCCTTTCTTATTTGCCCAAACCCGACCTTGCTCTTACCGAAGGCAACTGGCCTAGCTGTACGATTCCGGCGTTACGTAGGTTGGGTCCAGTCTAAACCGTTCCGGTTTGGCGAGGAAGGTTTCGCATGGGAACTCGCAAGGAGTCAGTCCTTTGAGGGTCTTGAGTCTGCGGGCGAAGTCGGAGGCCAGGATGAAGTCGTCGAGGTGTTCGCGGATCTGCTCGTGACTCTCATCGTGGTGGCGGCTGACGGTGGCGTCCTTGATGGTGCGGTTCACGCGCTCGACCTGGCCGTTGGTCCAGGGATGGTTCGGCTTGATCAGGCGGCGCTCGATGTCGGGCTCCGGCGGACGCGGTTGAATGGGCGGCCGCGGAACCGGGCGGTCGGCCCGATCCGGTTTCGGGTGGACCGCGAACCGGATGCCGTTGCCACCCCGGAGAGCAAGCTCTCTGTGGACCCGGTTGTCGGTGAGCACGGTATGGATTTTGCACGGGCGGTTCTGATCGAGGAGCACGGCCGACTGTCAGAGATTGTGAACATCGTGCTGCATCCTGGATATATTTCTATTCATCATCCGCGAACGTTGCACTGTTCAGGGCCGAACTACTCTTCATCGCCCTTACGCAGTAGACATCGGATACACCGGTACTTATACAAGTACGACCAACAAGGGCCTATATCTCAATCCGTTTTCAGTGCGGAGAAACCCCGTGTCCGGTGTCAGTGTCCATCGCTCATGGCCCCGGTACGAGAAGAAAGAAACGATCTCATTCGCGGATTACGAGGAATGGAACCATGAGGTTGCGGCCGGCTTTTCGGGCAGCCGAGGCGTTCCGATAAGGATAGGCGAAGAAATCAACTCTCCAAAGTGCCTGCCGAATGATTGAGCCTGATTCAGGTATCTTCTTGACCGGCGATTCGCCGTCTCTACAAAGAAGTTCGGAAAGTTGTATGCGCGCCGTTGAAGACGATGCTGGAGCAGGGGTGCTATGAGACGACGTGATGGTAAGCCCTGTGTTTGCATTCAGCGATCCGCTCCTATATTCCGAGCGGAAGGGTGAGAACGCGTCGCTGCTGCAAGAGTTGAATCTCCAGCCGAGCTTTCTAGGGCGTGTTGACACTTCCGCAGCGCCTCCGCGCTAAGGGCGAAGAACACGAAGGCGAGATACATTCGGTCGAGCTTGTTAAGCGGGTGAAAACTCGGCGGTAGGCTTTGAGCCTGCGGAAGAGCCGCTCGATCTGGTTGCGTTTGCTGTAAAGGGCGCGGTCGTAGGCCCAAGGAGCCCGCCGGTTGCGTTCGGGCGGTACGACCGACTCCATGCCGAGCCGCCGGGCCGTGCGGGGTGAAGCCGAGCTCCGCGATGGCCGCGCGCACCCGGGCCGCCAGCTTGTCGTCGACCGAAGCGACGCCGTTGACGGTGCGCGAGACGGTCGCGACCGAAACCCCGGCCAGCCGCGCGACGTCGCGGATGTCTGCCCGGCTGCCGCTGCCCTCCGCTCGCTTTGCCCGCGCCATCGTCTCTCTCTTATTCGATCAAGGATGTCCCGATATGAGCTAGGGATGCGATTTTCCGCAGCTCCGGCAGGAGGCCGCCCAGGGCCGCCGGCTCAGCGCCCGGGGTGCCGAGAGCAAAGTAGACGCGGCGGTAGAGCTCGAAGAGGCGGTCGTAGACCGCGTGGGCGGCGAGGCGAGGCTCGTAGGTACGGAAGGGCAGGCAGAGCCGGGCCTGCGCCTCCTCGATGGACGGAAAGGCCCCGGCGGCGAGCATGGCGAAGATGCCGGAACCGAGGCTTACCGGCGTTCCGTCAGGCACCAGCACGGGCTTGCCGAGCACGTCGGCGTAGACCTGGTTGAGCGCGGGATTTCGCTGCGGGATGCCGCCGGCGTTGATGACGCGTTCGATAGGGACCCCGTGCTCGGCCATGCGCTCGAGCACGATGCGGGTGTGCATGGCGGTGCCTTCGATGGCGGCGAACAACTCGTCCTCGGCGGTGTGGAGCAGGTTCCAACCGAACGTGACGCCGCCGAGCTCGGCGTTGACCAGTACGGTGCGGTCGCCGTTGTCCCAGGAAAGGCGCAGAAGGCCGGTTTGGCCGGGGCCGTACCTGCCGAGGCCGGCGGCGAGGATGGGCACGGTAGTGTTCGCGCGCCGGGCGATCGCGTCGAAGATGTCGCCGGTGGCGGACAGGCCCGCCTCGACGCCGGTGAACGCGGGGTGCACGCTGCCGGGGACCACGCCGCAGACCCCGGGGACCAAAGTCGTCTTTCGCTCCATGGCGATGATGCAGGTGGAGGTGCCGACGACATTGACCGCGTCGCCCTCGCGGCAGCCCGCGCCGATGGCGTCCCAGTGGGCGTCGAACGCGCCGACCGGGATGGGAATGCCTGCCCGGAGGCCGAGCTTGGCGGCCCACTCAGGGGCGAGGCGGCCGGCGAGGCGGTCCGAGGTCAGGTACTCGCCGGCGAAGCGGGCGCGGACGCGGTCGAGCAGCGGGTCCAGTTTGGAAAAGAAGAGCTGCGGGGGCAGGCCGCCCCAGCGCGGGTTCCACAGCCACTTGTGGCCCATGGCACAGGCGCTGCGCCTAGCCAGGGCGGGGTCGCGGACGCCGGCAAGGGTGGCGGCGACCATGTCGCAATGCTCGAACGCGGTCGCCCAGTCCCGGCTCGGATTGTGCCGGAGCCAGTAGAGCAGCTTGGCCCAGCCCCACTCGTGGGAGTACACGCCGCCGCACCACTGGATGGCTTCGAGGCCTTCAGAGTGGGCGAGCGCGGTGATCTCCTGCGCCTCGGTTTTGGCGCGGTGGTCGCACCACAGCATGTACTCGTCGAGCGGCTGCATGCGCCGGTCGACGACGACGACGGAGGAGCCGGTGGTGTCGAGGGCGATGGCCTGGACCTGCTCGCCGGGGACGCCGGTTTCGGCCAGAACGGCGCGGGTGGCTTGCGCGAGCGCATTCATCTGGTCGTGGTGCGATTGAGTGGCGTGGTCGGGGTCGTCGCGGCGGCGGTGGAGCGGGTACTCGGCGGCGGCCGTGCCGAGGCGGCCCCGGTCGGAGTCGAGCAGCGTCACGCGCACGCTGAGGGTCCCGAAATCGACGCCGGCTACGATCACTTTTTAACCCCTAAGACCCCCTGCGCGGGAGGCGGCCACTTCGTGGCAAGTGCTTTTAAAAACCAATACACGTCACGAAGTGACCGCGAGCCGCTCGCCGGTTCGTTGAAGGAGCAGAAGGCGGTTTTAGCTTTCCCGCTCGTGCCAGTGCATCTTCCAGCCCAAATACTTCGTCGCCGCCTCGAACACCGGGGCGGCCGTGAGCGAAAAATTCCCCGCCACATGGTGCTCGAAGCCTCCCTCGCAAATATAGCGGAGCAGCTTTTGCATGCGGGGAATTTTAACCACGCCCGCGCCGCCGAAGGTTTCAAGCGGGTCGGCGGTGAACGCGCCCTCGCCCACATACCCGCGCATCTCTCCGTGAAGGTCGTCGGTCGAGAAGCGCAGGTAGGTCATCGCCCCGGCCTTGACGCGGCCCACGCAGGTGCCGAAGGTGTTCTCCTTGCCGACTGTTCCGGCGATGATGGCCTGGAAGTCCATCGTGACCGACTCGAAGAAGTGCTTCGGCAGGTTGGAGCAGTGAAAGCACACGGCCTTGTTCTCGTCCTCGCCGTAGTTGTTGTTCCAGTCAAGCAGGGCGGACGGGGTCTCGGAGGCGAGCGCGAGCCCGTACATGCTGAGCACCCCGGCCACGTCGGTTTCGCAGGCCGAGGAGAACAGGTTCTCGCTCATCATGCTCATCACCGTGCAGGGCACGACGCCGAAGAACTCCTCGAGCGCGGTCCAGCACTGGATGGCGGAGATGGTCGAGTATGTTTCGCGCATCCAGCCGTCGATCACCGCGCCGAGCTTCGCCATCTTCATCAAGGCTTCGGCGGGCACGCTCGCGGTGGGCACGTAGGCCTGGATGGCCGCTAGCTTGGCTTGCGCCGCGTCGTCGGTGTCCCGCATGCGGTCGATGCGGCCCAGGATTTCGGACAGATCGAGGGTTTCGACGGAGATGCCGTGGCGCTCCAGCAGCTTCTCCGAGTAGCGCACGGTATTGAAGGCTGCGGGCCGCGCGCCGATCGCGCCGATGCGCAGGTTGCGGAAGCCGTTCACCACGCGGCAGGTCGCCGCAAACTCCGCCAGGTCGCGCGCGAACTCCTCCGAGCCGGGCGCGACGGTGTGCCTGGCGGTGAGCGAGTAGGGGATTCCGTACTGCTGGAGGTTGTTGCAGGCCGACATCTTGCCGCAGAACGAGTCGCGCCGGTCGGAGATCTTCATGGTTTCGGTGCGGTCGGGCGTGGCCTGCACGAGTACGGGCACGCGCAGACCGGAGAGCCGGATCGCGTCGACGATGGCGCGCTCCTCGCCGAAGTTAGGCAGGGTGACGAGGATGCCGTCGATGCGGCCGGCCTCGCGGCGGAACAACTCCGCGCAGCGGCGGGCGTCGTCCGGGGTTTGCACCGCGCCGTGCTGAGTCTGGGCCGGATCGAGAACCACACACCCGTATCCCAGCTTCGCGAGCACCGCGACGATCTCCTCGCGGCCCTCCCTGGCAAGATGGTGGGGGAAAAAGCCGCGCGACCCGACGATCACGCCAAAAGTCTGCTGTTTGCCCAAACCTGCTCCCTTGAGAAACCGTTTTCGTGGCGAGTACGAGTGTCTGGCGCGGACAGCTCGCCCGTCAAGCCGTCAATCGATGACTGCTACTTCTGCCCCCGCTTCAGCGTCTCGACTGCCTCGTCGTGCCGGCTCATTGTTTCGTACAGGCCGCGCAGGGCAGTTTCGATTCCTGTCAGTCTGGATAGACTCTGATCGATCTGCTTTTGCAGACCGTCAATCTTTTTCGTTTGCCCCTTCAATCTTGACATCGATGTACTTGAGGAGCACCGTGCCCCGGACAATCGCGACGATTACCGGGGCAGCCAGCAGCAGATGAAGTCGCGTGTCGTTCCTCGTTGATACTTGAGTATGAAAATATGCCTCAACAACGCCCTTCCCGGCTTTCGACCGTGCTCCTCCTCCTCATTGTTCTCGGCCTGTTGGCTTATCTCTTTACCCAGAGCTCTCCGCGCGGGCCCAGCCGCGCTGACCGCGGGCAGCCTCACCGCCGGCAGCCGGGCGAGCGCGGTCCGCAGCGTCCGGAATCCTGCGGCACTCTCGGTGTCGCGTGCGCTTCCACCTACTTCGCCGCCTGGCATCCTCCCGCGGAAGGTGCCTGCTTCACGCACACGCATAACGGCAATGTGCTCCCCGACCCAGCCTGCACTCCGGGAGGCATCAACCCCTCTGTAACCGAAGCCACTCTCCGCGATCGCTCTTTCTCCACCCGCTGCGACCGCAACTGCGCCACCAGCGAAGCGGAAAAGCACGTTGCTTATCGCTGGTACGCAATCGCGCAGCCGCACGGCAACTCAGGCGAAAACCAGGTTTGCGAGCTCGACCACCTTGTTCCGCTGGAGCTCGGTGGTGCCGACGGCATGGGTAATCTGTGGCCGGAGTGCGGTCCTGACGGCGCAACTCTGAACGAGCGCCAGTTCAAGCGCAAGGATTTGGTCGAGAACTACCTGGCCGAGGCGGTGCGCGCGGGCCGTATGCCGCTGGCCGAAGCCCAGCGCGGCATCGCCGAGGACTGGACGCGGTATCTCGCGGCAGCCACCCGCTGAACGCCCCCCTGCATCTCAAGCGTTCGGGAGAAAACAATGCCTGAAAGCATCGATCAAGCAAAAGTCCACACCACGCTCGAAAAACTCATCGACGTCCTCCGCGACGGACACCAAGGTTTCCTGGAGCTGGAAAAGCACCTGAAGCATCCGGAAGCCCGCAAGTTCTTTCTGCAGGAGACGCAGGCCCGCGCGAACTTCGCCGGGGAGCTCGAAAACGAGCTGCACCGGCTCGGCGAGAAGGACGTCAAGCAGTCCGGGCTGATCGCCGGCAAGGTCCACCGGGCCTGGGGCGAGCTGAAGGCCAACCTGGGCGGCGGCGACCACACCCTGCTGGCGACGGCCGAGCAAGGCGAGGACACGGCCAAGAAAGCCTACGAGGAGGCGCTCAAGGTTCACCTGCCCTCGGATATCCGCGACGTGCTCACCCGCCAGCAGGCGCACATCATGCAATCGCACGACGCCATTCACGGCTTCCGCGATGCGACGAAGGGCTAGTGACGAGTTGCGAGTGACAAGCAGCAAAGTCTTAGGCAGAAAGGCCGCCCATGCAGGCGGCCTTTCCTTCATCTGCAAACTATGCAGTTGTTTGAACCGGAATCGCAGTGACAGCCACTGGTGACTTGCCACTCGCAACTTGCTTTCTCACCCCAGCCACTTCGGGTTCCCGGCGGTGCCGTCGTAATGCGGGGAGGTCTTGAACAGCTCCGTCGTGCCGGTCATGGCCAACTGCTGCGTCCGGGCGAGCAGGGCGGCCTGCTGCGCCTCCGGCATGGGCTGAAAGCCTTTGATGGCCGCGAACGCCTGGTCGAGGATCGGCATGGAATCGATGCCGGTGATCACGACCGAAACCGGCTGCGACAGGCTCCACTGCATCGCCTCGATGGCCTGGACGACGCCCGAGTCGAGGATGTAGTGGTCGCCGAAGGTCTTCATCGCGAGCACGCCCGTGCCGGCGGCCTGCGCGACCGGGATGACCTGCTTCGAAAAGGAGCGGAAGTGCGCGTCCATGACGTTGACAGGCATCTGCACGGTGTCGAACTTGAAGTTGTTGGCCTTCGCGACTTCGAACATGCGCAGGTGGATCGCCGGGTCTTTGTGGCCGGTGAAGCCGATGTGCTTGATCTTGCCCTGCTCGCGCGCGGCGATCGCGGCTTCCATCGCGCCGCCCTTGGCGAAGATGCGATCCGGGTCCTCGAAGCGGATCACCTCGTGGAACTGCACCAGGTCGATCTGGTCGGTGCGGAGCCGGGCGAGCGACTGCTCGAGCTGCCGGTTGTACTCCTTGGCGGTGCGGCCGTCGATCTTGGTCATTAGAAAGACCCGTTCGCGGTAGCCGTCCCGCAGGGCCTCGCCCATGCGAAGCTCGCTGGTGCCCTCGTTGTAGTCCCAGCAGTTGTCCATGAAGGTGATGCCGCGGTCGATGGCGGCGCGGACGAGCGCGATGCTCTCGGCCGCGGTGGGCTGCTTGCCGATGTGGAACCCGCCCATGCCGATGGCGGAGACGCGCTCGCCGGTGGTGCCGAGCTCGCGGTACTGCATGGCGGGGTTCTCGGCGCGCTTGGCGGGCTTGCCCGCCGGGCCGGCACCCGCGCCGGGCAGGGGGGACTGGGGCGGTGCTTGTGCCTGCGCGACCGCGCCCACCCCCGCCACCGCTGCTGTCTTCAGGAAATCTCTGCGCTCCATCCGGGGCTCCTTCTTGGCTTGACTCTGTTTTAGTGGGATGCGGGTCCGGGGTGCGCGGGGAGCCCGGCCAGCGCGGCCCCCTGCACGGTCTTGAGAGCCACGCCGTGGCGGGCGGCGGCGGCCCGGCAGTCCTCGTACTCGGCCGCCGCGTTCAGGCGCGTGCCCGCGAGCGAGCCGGTCTTGACCCTGACCGGGCCGTAGGCGGTCTCGACGGTGACATGCTCGCGGTCGAGCGTGGCGCGCTCCTCCGTACGGCGGCGCACGCCCAGGGTGGTGGTTTCGCGCAGCAGCAGGGCTTCCAAGGCGTCCGCGTCGGCCGGCCGGGCGAGCACGGTGACGAGCGTGCCGGGGCGGCCCTTCTTCATGACCACCGGAGCCAGCATGCAGTCCAGCGCGCCGGCGGCGAGGGCCTGCTCGGCCGCGTAGGCCAGCATCTGCGGGGTGGCGTCGTCGAGCGCGGTCTCGATGACCGTGATCGCTTCACGGCTCGTTTCACGAGCGGTTTGCTCGGCGCTCTCACCCACGGAGAGCCGAAGAACATTGGGGAAACCCGCCGGATTGCGCGACCCCGCGCCGTAACCGACCGAGCCGACCCGCATGGGCGGCTGCGGGCCGAACCGGGGCCCGAGCATCGCGAGCAGCGCTGCCCCGGTGGGTGTGACGAGCTCCTTCCGGACGTGGGCGGAGTAGGTCGGCACTCCGCGCAGGAGGTCGGCCGCCGCGGGAGCGGGGACGGGGAAGGTTCCGTGGGCGCACTCCACGGTGCCGCCGCCGACGTTGACCGGGGAGGCGTGCCAGGTAACGTGGCCCAAATGCTCGATCCCGGCGCAGGCGGCTACGATGTCCGCGATGGCGTCGACCGCGCCGACCTCGTGGAAGTGAATCCTGTCGATCGGGACATTGTGGATCTTCGCTTCAGACCGGCCGAGAAGCTCGAAGGTCTCGATGGCGCGGTGCTTGACGCCCTCGGGGAGCTTGCTGTTCCCGATCAGCTCGCGGATCGCGGTGAGGGAGCGGCCGTGGGCATGTTTGTGCTCCTGCTTGGAGGCAGGAATGTGGGAGTGGCCGGCCTCGGCCTGGCCGTGCCAGTGGGTCTCGTGGCTGTGGGCCGCGTGTGCTTGAGCGTGGCTGTGGCTGTGCGCTTCGGCATGGGCATGGGCGTGGCCGTGGGCATGGCCCGGCTCGGGCGCGGGCCCGCCGTCCGCGGGCTTGCCGTTCTCGAGCACGTCCACTTTCACCGAGGCGATCCCGCTGCGGTCCACCGTGGCCGCGCGCAGCGTGACGCCGAGGCCGAGCGCGCCGACAGCTTCTTCCAGCACGGCGACGGGCACGCCCGCGCCTACAAGGGCACCGAGAAACATATCGCCGGAGATGCCCGCGAAACAGTCCAGATAGGCAGTCTTCATCTTGGTCGCTGCTCCTTCATCAGCACCGAAACCGGGAGGACGGCGTTCATCGACCCGGACCGGTAGCCCTCCGCGTCGAGGGTCACGTATTTGAAGCCGATCCGCTTGAGCGAGGCCGCGATCGCGTCGAGCACGGGCAGGTCGAGGGCGCGAGGCAGGTCGTCGCGGGCGATCTCGACGCGCGCCAGGTCGCCGTGGTGGCGCACGCGGATCTGCGGGAAGCCCATGCCGTGCAGGGCGGCCTCGGCCTGCTCCACCTCGCTCAGATTTTCAGGCGTGACGGCGCGGCCGTACTCGATGCGCGAGGCCAGGCAGGCGGAGGCGGGTTTGTCCCAGACGCGGAGGCCTGCTTCGCGGGCAAGGGCGCGGATCTCCGCCTTGCCGAGGCCGGCCTCGACCAGAGGGGCGCGCGCGCCGTGCAGGCCGGCCGCGCGCCGGCCGGGGCGGAACTCGCCGCCGTCATCCACGTTCATGCCGTAGGCCAGGTGGGCGAAGCCGAGCTCGACGCGGGCCTGCTCCATGCGGGTAAACAGCTCGTCCTTGCAATGGAAGCAGCGCTGGGCATCGTTGCGGGCGTAGCTCGGGTTGGCGAGCTCGCCGGTAAGGACGACGCGGACGGGGAAGCCGTTTTCCTCGGCGAACGCCAGGGCCGAGGCGAGCTCCGCTCGGGGCAGGGAAGGGGAGTCCGCGATCACGGCCAGGGCCCGCTCACCCAAAGCGCGCCCGGCGGCCCAGGCCAGGTAAGCGGAGTCCGCGCCGCCCGAGTAGGCGACCAGGACGGAGCCGAGCTCCCGCAAGATGCTGTCCAGCCTCGCCGCTTTGTCCCTCAGTTCCATACCCTCAAGCCTAACGGACTAACGGATCAACGGCGGCAGCTTGTCCGACGCACCGCAAACAAAAATCATGCCGACGGCGAAGGAGTAAGCCGCGGTGAGCAGGGTGACCGCGCCCCGCACGCCCGGGCGCTCGACGGCCCCGGCGAAGATGCCGCTGGCCGAGGCGGTCATCACCGTGTTCATGACGAGCAGACCGCCGAGGAAGCACGCAAGCCCGGCGATGCCGCGGCTGGTGCCGCCCAGGTTGGCGGCAAGGAGGAAGAGCACCAGCTGCGAGGGGGTTTCCGCGCCCAGGCCGTGCAGCACGCCCACGCCGAAGACCGAGCTTTGCCCGTAGCGGAACCGGAAGGGCTCGGGTGGGGTGAGCGAGGGCCGGCGGAGGCGGCGGACCCGCCAGCCCAGCCATTGCGCGCCGCGCGCGAGCAGGGCGATGCGGGAGACCGGGTGGGTGTGGCCGTGCGCACCCCGCCGGAAAAAGCTCCACACGATGTATGCGGTCAACACGAGCAGCGTGGCCCCGACGACGCGCTCTCCGACCGCGTCCAGGTGCACGGGCAGGGCCAGGCGAAAGATCACCACCGCCGTGCCGAGCGCGGCGACCGTAGCCGCGTGGCCGAGCGCGTACAGCAGGCCGAGCCGCATCCCCTCGCGCCAGCCGCGCTGCACGCTGGCGATATCGGTAATGGCGGCCAGGTGGTCGTAGTCGAACCCGTGGCGCAGGCCGAGAGCCGCGCAGGAGACCAGGGCGAGGGTGAGCGGGGTGGTCATTTCCATGTCTTTAGATGCGCGGAAACCTACTTTCTTGACTTGTGCCGAAAGCTCAACGGATTTCTATTCCGGTTGACACGCATTTTCTATGATAAGAGAGTCTCGCTCGACAGGCCTCGCCTCTTCTCCCTCCGGAGCATCGGCTTGCTGGAGACGATTTAAGCCCCGCATCGCTTTACGCTCTTCACCATGCAGAGACGAAAATGAGTGGTTTGATGCACCGTCGCAGATTTTTCAAGCTCGCAGGGGGCTCTGCCGCGTCATTGGCAGGGCTTGGGATCGCACGTGGAATGAGCGGCCAGGAAGTGAGTCCATCCTTTCAAGGACCTCCTCCTCTACCACCACCCACGGCCTTTCACCATTTGTCTACAACATGACGAGCAGTGTGGCCTCGCTCGCTAACCTCATCACGCCCGGCTCCGCGAATTCAGTGCCCCAATGCATGTTCACGCAACCAAACCCTCCTCCTCCCGGTGGAGGTGATCCGATAACCGGCGGGGGCGGCTGCGGCGGTGGTGGCGGTGGTGGCGGTCAACCCCCGCCGCCGCCTCCGCCGCCTAATCCAAAGCAACTATGGTGCGATAGGGCGGGCCTGACCCTCGCTTTCGCTGCAGTAGCCTTTGTCATTCTTGACGGCCTAAGCGACGGTGCGGCAGCGCCGTTGAATGCCGGTCTATGGCGAGGCGTCGTGAAGTGGTCTACTCGTGGCGCCGCCGGCGCGGGAGCCGGTACTGCGATAGCAAGCTGCTTTACGATCTAACCGAAAGTCGACAGCGGGAGGGCCGCGCATGGTGCAATGGATCCTCGCTTACCATCATTTTATCATTCTTGGACTAGTAATACTGGGCCCGCTGATGCTTTTCCTGCGCGGTTTCTACCGCGACTATAAGCGTAAACGTGAAATACAAAGCTACAAATGGGATCGTTTCGTGTATGTGGGAACTATGCTTTATGTTAGTCTTACGATGCTTATCATAGGTATTATTCTCGGAGGAAGGGTTGTCCCGTTCCCCTGACATTGCTACAGGCACGCGGGGTTGGGACCGATAGGGCGCTTGGATGAGTCCCACATTCAAGCGTCGTGGTTTGCGTTCGCCGGTATTGCAAATACGAAACCGGCGATCTTTGAAAACTCGATGCTCCGACACCGGTCCTACAAGGGATTCCGGCCGGATGGTTCCCTTCGCCAACTCCGGCGAGCTGAGCGCGCGACGGGTCCGGGATCACCCTTGTTGAACTGAGGAGCAAGCGAGTTTGCTCAAAGCCATGAGCGCATCTCCGCCTGAACCCTGCCCTACCCGCCGGAGGCCAGGTTCGCCAGCAGGCGGTACGCGCCCTCGACGCCCTCGGGCAGCTGGCGGTAGAGGGCCAGGGCCAGGTACACGTAGCGGCCCTTGCCGACCGGGGCCACCAGAAGGCCGCCGTCCTGCGGAGGCTGGCCGGGGTCGGCGGTGCGGAGCAGAGGGGTCCACTCGCGGGCCCAGGAGGCGGCGAAGCCGTGGCCGCGTTCCTCGACCCAGCCCTCGAAATCGGCTGCGGTGATGCGGTTCGGGGTCGTCAGAAGGGGGTTGGCGCCGTCGAGCAGGGTGACGGACGAGCGCTCGTCAACAACCTTGGCCGGGGAGGAGCCCAGGCGCACGGGGTAGGGGAGGCCGGGAAAGTCGGAGCTCTGGTACTGGACGACCACCGTGCCGCCCGCTTCGGCGTACCGGCGCAGCGCCGGGGAGGCTTCGGCGAGGGCAGGCGCGGCGGTGTAGGTGCGCACGCCCAGCACCACCGCCGTGTACGCGTGAAGATCGGCCGAGAGCAGCGCGGAGGGGGCGAGCGTGTCCACCGCAACGCCTAGCGCCCGAAGCGCCTCGGGAACCGCGTCGCCGGTGCCGGGGACATAGAGCACGCGCGCGCCGGGGGCGACCGCCACCGCGACCGGGCGCACTTCCATCCGCGCCGCCCGGTACAGGTTGGCCCGGCGCAGCCCCGGGTAGCCGACCCGCGTGAAACCGGAACTGTACTCATCGTTGCCGGAACGGGCCACGGCTTGGAGGGCCGCCTTGCCCGGATTCAGCGGGGCGGTGAGGGTGAAGGTCTGCCGCGCCCGCTCGCCGGGTCCCAGCGCGAGCGCGACCGCGGCCGGCTGGACCTGCCAGCCCGCGGGCGCTTCGAGGCGGAGCGCGGCCTCGGACGGCTCGGCTTTCTCGTTTTCGACCACCGCTTCCACCTGCAGGGTCTGCTTGCCGCGGGGCAGGACGGCGACGCGGTCAGGAAGCGTCACCGAGAGGCCCGGCACGACGACCAAGGGCGTGGGGAGGGTGCCCGGGCCGCGTTCGCGCTCGACGCCTTGGACGACTTCGTCGAGGCGGATGGGGACGCCGTCATAGCGGAACTCCGCCGAGGCGCTCACCGGGTAAGGCGCGTAGCTTTGCCCGGCCAGGGTCGGGTTGGAGAGGTCATAGAAGGCCTGCTCGATGGACGGGCGGGAGAAGAAGGGCTCGGTGGGCCGGGCCGCGCGCGGGACTCCCACGCGGAAGAGGACCTCGCCGGCATCGGCTTCCGCGCGGCCCAGCCCGGCCGAGTCCAGCCGCTCCACCTGCCAGGGCTCGGCTGGAGGTGTCCGGAGCGAGGTGGCCGCGAGGCGCAGCCCATCGCCGTCCCCGGCAGCCCAGGGCTCGGCGGCGGTGACGCGGACGCGCACTTCGAGGCTCTCGCCGGGCACCGCCTGCGCCCGGGCGAGCTCGGGGTAGATGTCGAGCTTGCGGCCCTTGCCCGGCGGCGGGGCCGGGATCACCAGCGCATCCATGCGCAGGCCCAGAGCCTCCACCAGGGCAGTGTTGAGCTGCACCTGCTTGATCGCGAGCTCGTGGCGGAGGTCGGCCTTGCTGTCCGCCGTCAGCCCGCTCGCGTCCAGCCCGGCGAGCAGTGAGGCGAGCGTCCGCGAGGCGTCGACGAGGTCCGGGACAATACGCCGGGGCAGCGCCGGCGTCCAGGCCAGCGAGGCATGGGTGACGGCGCGGTCGAGCCTCCGCAGACCCTCCTCGAGCCACGGCGCGTTCGCGTTTCGGGCCAGGGCCGCCATGCCGGGCAGGGATACGTCCATGCCCGCGAAGAAGCCGCCCGCGCCCGGGGGGACCGCGACGCGCGAGCCGTACCGGTGGTACCGGACCGTATCCGGCCCGGCGAGCGGCGGGTTGCCGCCGCCGTTCTGCGACTTTTGCAGGCCCCAGCCTTCGCGCGCCATCTGCAGGTAGCTTCGGCCGAGCACGGGGTCCCACTGGCCTTCGGGGATCTCGACATCGGCGGACGGGACCGCCGAGCTGTGCGCGCCCGTAACCCAGTTGGTAAACGAGGGGGGCGCCCAGGAGTCGGTCGCATAGTCGTACATGCCCCGCGCGGTCACGGGGGCGAAAGGCTCCCGCGCGAAGACGGCCAGAGGCTTCCAGGGCCTGCCGAGCTCGGGGTAGACGTTGGGATCGCCGGCGAGATTGAAGGCCTCCTGCGCCAGCTCGCCCGCGACCTGGTGGTGGCCGTGGCCGTCGGTGATGCCGCCCAGGAAGACGCTCGCGAGCACCAGCGGCCGCTCGGCGCGCACGGCCCGGACCACGTCGCGGACGACGCGCTCGCGGCCCCACTGGGCGAAGGCTTCCTCCTTGGTCTTGGAAAAGCCGTAGTCGGCCTCGGTGCCCCACAGCTGGCCGGTGCCGGAGTAGCGGTCGGCGAGCAGCAGCTCGTTGGTGCGGATGAGGCCGAGCGCGTCGTAGCTTTCGCCGGAGATGGCGTTCTGGCCGCCCTCGCCGCGGGTAAGCGTCAGCAGCGTGGTGCGGATGCCCGCGCCGCGCGACTCGTAGGCCATCATGCCGCCGTCCTCGTCGTCGGGGTGGGCGACGATCATCATCAGCGAGCCCCAGGTTCGCAGCTTGGCGAGGGTTTGCGCCAGGCCATCGGCACCCCGGTCCTCGGGCAACGGGGCGGCATCGACGGCGGGCGCAAAGGTGGCGGCCCAGGGCACCGCCTGGGCTTCCGCTCTGAAGGCTGCTGCAAGAACGACCGCAAGCCCGGCCCAGCGCACGATCCGCGAAGCGGTCTCACAAACCCGCAACGTCGGTGGAGCCCCGGATGAGACCCGCCGCAAAGCGAGGCTCACGAGGAGTGCCGAAGCCGCAAAACTATTGGTGAGACCGCTTCTCGTCACCAGAAAAGTGTACAGAGTACCCGGTTCAGCAACGGTGCGCGGCCGCGACATGCGGGGAGCGAGGCGCGATACTACCCTCATGGACGACGCCCTCGTGACCGAGTACCTCAGCCACCTGCGCGTGGAGCGGGGCTTGCAGCCGCTCTCAATCGACGCATACCGGGCGGATTTGCGGCAGTTCTGCGAGCATCTGAACGACGCACGCTCGCTCGCGGCGGTGACGCGCGAGGATTTGTCGGGGTTTCTGGCGGCACTGAGCGGGCAAGGCATCGGGCCGAGGGCGGCGGCGCGTAAAATTTCCGCCCTGCGCGGGTTCTTCCGCTGGATGCTGCGCACGGGGCGCGCGTCGGCGGACCCTTCCGAGCACATTCGCCTGCCCGGGGGGCGGCGCGTGCTGCCCAAGGCGCTGGGGGAGAGCGCGATCGCAAAAACGCTTGCGGTAGCCCAGGCCAAAGCCGCGCAGCCAATGCCGGGGAACGCTGCGGTGCCCGGACGGCCCGGAAGCGCTCGGTTAACAGCCGAAGGGCTCGCGGCCGAGGCGCTGCGCGACCATGCCGTCCTGGAGCTGCTGTACGCCGGGGGCCTGCGCGCCTCGGAGCTGGCGGGGCTTACAGTCGCGAGCCTCAACCTACCAGCGCTGCAACTGCGGGTGCGGGGCAAGCGCGACCGGGAGCGGATCGTCCCGCTGGGGCGCGCGGCAGCCCTGGCGCTGGGGCGCTGGCTGGAGCGGGGGCGTCCGGTGCTGGCCGGCTCGTACGCGACCTCGCTTTTCCTCACCAAACGCGGCCGGCCATTGACGCGCCAGTTCGTCTGGGGGCTGGTGAAGCGCGCGTCGGGCGGGGCGGCGAGCCCGCACATGCTGCGCCACAGCTGCGCGACGCACATGGTCGACCACGGGGCCGACCTGCGCTCGGTGCAGACCATCCTGGGCCATGCGGATATCGCGACCACGGAGGTGTACACGCATGTCGCGCTCGGGCGGCTCCGGGAGGTGCATCGGCGGTTTCACCCGCGCGAGCAGGGCCGGGGCGCGCCGGAGGCGCAGCCGTGAGGCTGCCCCGCAAGCCGGCTGTATCGAGCCGCGTCGAGAGAAGCGACTCCAAACCTGGACGAGTCCCGTCCCTCGTCCCTCGTCCCTCGTCACTTGCCACTCCACCCTCCACCGTCCACCCTCTACCCTCGTCCCTCGCCCTGCCGCTCGCTTCCTTCTTGGCTTCCCTCGAGCACGAGCGGGCCGCCTCGCCGCACACGCTGCGCGCGTACCGCCGCGAGCTTACCGACTTCGCCCGTTTTCTCGACGAAGCGGACGCCTCGTCTCCACCCTTCTCCCTCCTCCCTTCTCCCTTCTCCCTTCAAGACCTGACCCACGCGCACGTTTCCGCCTACACCCACGCTCTCTACGAGCGGGGGCTGGCCCGGCCGTCGATCGCGCGGGCGCTGGCGGCGGTGCGGTCCTGGTGCCGGGCGCTGGCCCGCGACGGCGTCTTGACCCACAACCCGGCCGCTTTGGTCGCGACCCCGCGCCTGCCGCGCAGGCTGCCGCACGTGCCCTCGGCGAGCGAGCTGATGGCCGCGCTCGACGCGCCCACGACCCGCGAGGCCGCGGCCTGGCCGGAGCGGGACGGGCTGATCCTGGAGCTCCTGTACGGCTGCGGCCTGCGCAATGCCGAGCTGGCGGCGCTCGACCTCGCCGATCTTGATGCCGCGACGGAGCTGCTGCGGGTGCAGGGCAAGGGCCGCAAGGAGCGGTACGTGCCGTTCGGGGCGTCGGTGGCCGGGGCGCTGGCGCGCTACCTGCCGACGCGGGCGGCGGCGCTCGACGCGGCACACCTGCCCATCCTGCCCGGCCCGCTGCTCGTCCCGCTTTACGTCCTCCCGCACGCCCGGGCCGCCGCAAGGGAGAAAGGAGAAGGGAGGAAGAACAAGGGAGAAGGAACAAGGGAGAAGGAAACGGCCACGCTCGCCCTGCCCTCGGCCTGCATTCCCCGGCTCACGACCCGTTCGATCGGGCGCATTCTCAAGACGCTGGCCATCGCCGGCGGCCTGCCCGCCGAGACCCACCCCCACACCCTGCGCCACGCCTTCGGCACGCACTTGCTGGAGGAGGGGGCCGACCTGCGCGCGATCCAGGAGCTGCTGGGCCACGCGCGGCTCTCGACCACGGAGCGGTACACGCATCTGACCCTGGGCCAGGTGGCGGCGGTGTACGACCGGACCCATCCGAGGGCGAAGTGAGAGCCCGGCCGAGTCGTGAGCAGTTCGCGCGGCCGGATTTCGGGTTAGCCCCGCCGCAGCATCGCAGCTCGCAAGGGAATGCAAGTTTTCCACAAGCTCTGTTGACAGGAGTGCGGAGTGCGAGATTAGATCATCGCGTTCACATTTAGCATGTCGACAAGCTCGATTGTGAACGAACTCACCACATGCCAACAGGGCGAGGAACACGCCCGAAACAAGAACTTGCGTTCCTCCTGTTTCCGAAGGAGAATGTCATGAAATCTTCTGTCATCAGTAAGTCGGCGTTGGTTTCCGTACTCGCGATAGCAAATCTATCTTTGCTAGCTCAAGACGCCGGGCCATGTGGAAAAAACTGCGGTTATCAAGTGGTAACGGCTACATACGAAAGATTCGGCACAAATTGCCCGGGTGAAGTCTGCTACGTATACATGTGCAGCGTTCAAGGCCCCGGCTGCAACGATGCCTTTCAAGACGCGTGCATGTATCCTCGTCCGTGCAACATTCTAGGATCTTGATATCACAGCACTAACTGTGCCTCTCCCGGGAAGGAGGGAGTTATGAAGCTTTCAGCAAGACTTCTCCACGCGACTTCGTGGCTTGCAATTGTCGGATTGCTCGTCAATCTTGGGCTTACCCTGTTGAAGCGAAGCGGGGTTCGGGCGGAAACCAGGTCCCCCTCGGCATATACGGCGGTACTGAAGGAAACCGCCTACGATGCGCAGGGGCATGCGAGGCCCGGGATGCTTGTGACATGGTCGGTCCGGTCTGACGGATCCCAATCCATGAGGATGGAAACAAATCGGCTCAATGAACGAGTTATCGACTCGTCTTCAGGAGAGAGAATCCTCGTCGATGATCGCCATCGGCTGAAGAGCACCGAGAAGTACAAGAGCGAAGTCGCGGATCTCTGGCTCCGAAATGCGGCAGCGAATTGCCTGACCGCCGAGGAAGAGCGAAACGCGCAAAGGCAGAGTGTGCCTCAGTCCGACACCGTCGGCGCATATCGTGCGGTCAAGGTCGTAAGAGGCAAGCTTACAACCTGGTATGCGCCCGAGCATGGGTGCGCCATGATCCAGTCCGCGGTGGACTGGGGAGATGGCTCGAGAGGCGAACAACGGCTGGTCTCGTTAGAGATGGGTGAACCCACAGCAGCGATGTTCTCAACTGATTCGTACCTTGAAGCGACTCCTTCGCAGATGCGGTGCGCTTTCGGGTCCGACCTGGAGCGCAGCTGTGATCTCACCCCGCAAGAGGTGCGAGCAATGGATGCGCGGTACTACTCGCACCGCCCATAACAGAGAAGGGCACTTGCTTCTAGTCATGGCCTGAGGTGGGCGGATAAGGATTTAGAGCGGCTTCGATCGGCCATGTCCGCGCTTGCCGCCCCTTCTGGTTCCTTCAAATAGCCGCGATCTGCTGCTTTCTGCCACGACGAACATGGAACGTGCCTGGCGGAGTGACGGCGTGCCCACGCAGATGACGATCTTCGACGGGCTCGCGCATGCTTTCTGGAACGATGTAAGCCTGCCCGAGTCGCGGGAGGCGTACGCGGTGATGGCGCGGTTCTTCGTGGAGCAGATGGGTCAGCTGGGACGCTGATTACAAGGGCAGCATCGGTGCGTTCGTGTAGTCGAGCATCTCGCGATCAGACGTGACGAGCGTCATACCCTCCACCATTGCCTGCGCGATCAGGATGCGATCGAAGGGGTCGCCGTGGATGCGCGGCAACTGATTCACGGCAAGGGTGTGTTCAGCGGTGATCGACAGTTCCCTAAAACCGTTCTCCTGGAGGAGAACACGAAAGGCGAACGGATCGATGCGCAATGAGCGTCGAGTGCCGTTCTTGATCGTGATTTCCCAAAGCGCCGTTACGCTATAGCTGAGCTCGTTGTGAATATCAGACAGCAGGAGGCGGATCGGCTTAGAGACTTTCTCCGGCTGAACCGCCACCGCTATCACAGCATTGGTGTCGAGCAAAAGCTTCACTTCGCCTGCCCTTGTTCGGCTTGCGCGCGGGCCAACGCGTCCATCGCTTGTGAAAGCTCAGGATCTTCGGCATTGAAGAGAGCTTCGATCTCCTTATCGAGCGCCGGATCGAAGAACTCGTCGGGCACCGGAGGCATCTTGCCGATGCCGAAACCCAGCCGCCGCGTTTTCGGCTTTTGCTCTTCGATCGGTTCGACCTTCACCAGCGGCTTGCCCGCCCGCGCGATCACGAACGGCTCGCCCGCGACCGCCGCTGCCACCAGCCGCGACAAGTGCGTCTTCGCTTCGTGCATGTTCACTGTCTTCACGCCTTCACCCCCGGTGGACTAAGTGTATGGACTAACCCCGCCCCCCGGCAAGTGAAATCCCGAGCATTTACACTGGAGGCGACAGGGGATTCAACGCAGTGATCGGTGGCACACTCACAAAGATTTTCGGCACCAGCAACGAGCGCGCGGTCAAGCGCCTGACGCCGGTCGTCTCTGAAATATCCGCCTTCGAGCCCGCGCTCCAGGCGCTCTCCGACGAGGAGCTCCGGGCGAAGACGGCGGAGTTCAAGGCCCGCGTCGCTGCCGCGGTCGAGCCTGTCGCGAATGACGGCGAGGAAGCGGTCGCCGCGGCAGAAAAGCGGGCTCTCGACGACCTTCTGCCGGAAGCCTTCGCGGTAGTCCGCGAGGCCGGCCGGCGCGTGGTCAACATGCGCCACTTCGACGTGCAGATGATCGGCGGCATGGTGCTGCACCAGGGCAAGATCGCCGAGATGCGCACGGGCGAAGGAAAGACGCTGGTCGCGACCGCGCCCTGCTACCTGAACGCGTTGGCCGGGCGCGGGGTCCATGTCGTCACCGTCAACGACTACCTGGCCAAGCGCGATGCCGAGTGGATGGGCAAGATTTATGAGTTCCTGGGGCTGACCGTCGGCGTCATCGTGCACGACCTGGATGACGCCCAGCGCCGCGCCGCCTACGCCGCCGACATTACCTACGGGACCAACAACGAGTTCGGCTTCGACTACCTGCGCGACAACATGAAGTTCGAGGTCAAGGACTGCGTCCAGCGCGGCCACTACTACTCCATCGTCGACGAGGTGGACTCGATCCTGATCGACGAGGCGCGAACGCCGCTGATCATCTCCGGCCCCACGGACCAGACGACGGACAAGTACGTCCGGGTGAACCGCATCATTCCCCAACTGGTCGCGGGCGAGGAGATCAAACAGGGCGAGGACAAGATCCTCACCGGCGATTACGTGGTCGACGAAAAGCACAAGTCCATTACCGTGACGGACGAGGGTTGGGAAAAGATCGAAGGGCTGCTCGAGATCGGCAACATCGCCGACGTGGACAACTGGGAGTTGAAGCACCACGTCGAGGTCGCCATCAAGGCGCACACGCTCTACCGGCGCGATGTGGGCTACGTGGTCAAGGACGGCGAGGTGGTCATCGTCGACGAGTTCACGGGGCGGCTGATGCCGGGCAGGCGCTGGTCCGACGGGCTGCACCAGGCGGTCGAGGCGAAGGAGGGCGTGACCATTCGGCGCGAGGACCAGACGCTGGCGACCATCACCTTCCAGAACTACTTCCGGCTGTATAAAAAGCTGGCCGGCATGACCGGCACGGCGGAAACCGAGGCCGTCGAGTTCGACAAGATCTACAAGCTGGAGATCGTGGTCATCCCCACCAACCGGGGCATGCAGCGCATCGAGTACCCGGACGTCGTCTATCGCACGGCCAAGGAAAAATACAACGCCGTCGCGGACGAGATCACGGAGCTGAACAAGAAAAAGCAGCCGGTGCTGGTCGGGACCACGTCGATCGAGAAGTCCGAGCTCTTGTCGCAGATCCTGCAGCACAAGGGCGTGCGCCACGTGGTGCTCAACGCGAAATACCACGAGCGCGAGGCCGAGATCGTGGCGCAGGCCGGGCGGTTCGGCATGGTGACCATCGCGACCAACATGGCCGGGCGCGGCACGGACATCCTGCTCGGCGGCAATGCGGAGTTCATCGCGAAGCAGGAGTTGGCGAAGGCGAAGAAGGCGCGCCCCGTGGCCGAGGCGGCCGGGGAGATTCAGGCCATCGCCGCGCCGGGCATGGAGCGCTGGTACTACCAGGGTCAGGAATACGAGTGCTCGTCTGCCGATTGGGAGCGCGCTCTCACGCGCCACGCGGAGGAGGTGAAGCAGGAGCACGCGCAGGTGCTCGAAGCGGGCGGCCTCTGCATTCTCGGCACCGAGCGGCACGAGTCCCGGCGGATCGACAACCAGCTGCGGGGCCGGGCAGGGCGCCAGGGCGACCCCGGGGCCTCGCGCTTTTACCTTTCGCTCGAAGACGACCTGATGCGGATTTTCGCGCGGGAGTGGGTTTCGACCCTGCTGCAGCGAATGGGCATGGAAGAGGGTGTGCCGATCGAGTCCGGGATGATCTCGCGGCGGATCGAGGCGGCGCAGAAGGCGGTCGAGGGACAGAATTTCGAGTCGCGCAAGCACCTGCTCGAGTACGACGACGTGATGAACAAGCAGCGCGAAGCGGTCTACGGGCTGCGCCACGGTCTGCTGGAGGGGCTGGACCAGCGGGAGCTCGTGGCCGAGGATTACGTCTCGAACCTGCTGAGCTCGATCCTGGACGAGACCGCGCCCGAGAAGCTGCACCCCGACCAGTGGGACACCGCCGCCTTGCGGGTGAAGATTCGCGACCAGTTCGGGCTGGACCTGGACGCGGAAGGAATCAACCCGGACGACCTGAGCCGGTCCCAGTTGGGCGACGCGATTTTCGAGAACCTGCGCGATCGCTACACGGCCAAGGAAGAGGTGATCGGCCCGGACGGCATGCGCTATCACGAGCGCGTCATCATGCTTTCCGTGCTGGACGGGCTGTGGAAGGACCACCTGCTCAACATGGACCACCTGAAGGAGGGCATCGGCCTGCGCGGCTACGGCCAGCAGGACCCGCTGGTGGCCTACAAGCGCGAGTCCTTCACGATGTTCGAGGGAATGATGCTGCGGTTCCAGGAGGACACGGTCCGGTACCTGTTTCTGATGCAGATCGTGGGGCCGGACGGGCAGCCGATCTCTATGCCGACCAAGCCGCGCGCCAAGGGCGGGGAGCCGGTAACGCTCCAGGCACCGCCCCCGCCGCGGGGTATCGCGCAGGTGCCCCCGGCTGCCGCGCCGCCCGCGCAGCAGCAGCGCCGTTCAACGATCCCCGGCGGGGCCGCCTCGCGCCCGACCTCGTTCATCCAGGCGCGGAGCACGCCGACGACGTATCCGCCGCGCAACGGGACCCACGGGCTGAACGGCGCTTTCCGGCCGGCGAACGGGTCAGACGGCAGCGGCCCCAAAACCAACCTGCACGCGGTGGAGCAGCGCCTGCGCGCGGAGGACCGGGCCGGCGTCGAAGCCGCGCACGAAGAGGGCGGGGCGGACGATACCACCACTTGAAGGTGCACGAATGGGTGACTCCGCGCGTTTCGCAGTCGCCGAACCGCACGAAAAAACGGCAGCCTCGGGAGGCTGCCGTTTTTGCTGGGACGTTACAGATTGAGATGCTGCAGACTAGACAGGCTGAACGTTCTCGGCCTGGAAGCCCTTGGGCCCGCGCACGACGTTGAACTGGACGCGCTGGCCTTCCTGAAGCGAGCGGAAGCCGTTCGCGTTGATCGCCGTGAAGTGAACGAAAACATCTTCGTTGTTGCTCTCACGGGTGATGAAGCCAAAACCCTTTGCATCGTTGAACCACTTGACTGTGCCTTGTTCCATGGTGCTGGTATTCCTCGTTGGATCGAATTTCGCTTGGTATCGGAGCAAGGCGCAATGCGTGGCAACTTTAGGTAGAACCGTGCAGAACGAACCCACTCAGTAACGAGCTTGATCAAGCCTAGCGCAAAACAGCGCCCCGCACAAACATTTTTCTAACCATCGCGGTTCGATTTTCGTCAAACCGGTCTCCGATTCTGTCTGGCCCGTGAGCCCAACCCGCGCCCGGCGCATCTGTTTTCCATGGCCGATCAGCTTTTCCTCAGCCTTTGGTACCCAAACTTTCGTACCGCGGCGCTCGGGCCCGCGATCCTCGGCGTCTTGCGCCAGTTCGCGCTTATCGGGGCCGCGCCGGGGGAGGCCGCCCGTATCCACGCCGCATCCGCTTTCCCCATCTCCTGGTCCGAGACCCCGGTCTACAACCGCGTCTACGAGCCTGACGAGGCAGAGGCGGCCCCCGCCCTGGCCGTCCCCGAAGCGCTCGAGCAGCTCCACCCGGACTTCGCTTACGAGTTCGAGACGGAGTGGGAGCTGTGGCAGCCCGAAGCGCGGGCCGGGCTCGACCTGTCGTGGCGCAAGCAGCCCTCGCCGGTGCGGATCACCGGTTTCGGCCCGGAGTTCGACGACGACGCTTACCAGACCAACGGGCACGTGCGGGTCGGCTTCGGGCTCGACACCCCGTTTCTCCAGGAAGGGCTCGAGCTCAGCGACGCGGAGGCCGCCGCGCGCGTTCGCGAAAACATCGCGCTGCTGGTGGCTCTGGTCCACTCGATAGAAAAGAATTGCGGCATCTCCTCGCGGCTGCTTTGGTCCGAGTCCGGCGAGAGCCTGGCCGAGAAGCTCGTCGCGCGGCTGCAGCAGGTACAGTAAAAGCTGTGGCGAGGATCGTCATCGACGGAACCGGGGCGGAGACCGCGCGCACGGTCTTGGTCGCGGCTTTCGCCGCCGTGGGCCTGGTTCTGCTGGGCGCGGTAGGGCTGCACAAGCTCAAGGCGCGCGGGGTCTCGGTCGATCTTCCCGGCTCGCTCGGCGCGAACATAACGCAGACGGCGGATGGGTTCGCTTACTCGCAGTCCGAGCGCGGCCACACGGTGTTCACCATCCACGCTTCGTCGATCACTCAGTTCAAGGGCAGCCAGGCGGAGCTGCACCACGTGGACATTACCTTGTACGGCCCGCAGGGGTCGAATCGCAAAGACCATATCTCCGGCGAAAACTTCGTCTACGACAAGGCGGCCGGGGAGGTCTCCGCCCGGGGCAAGGTCGTCATCGACATGGCCGCACCGGGCGCTGCCGGGGCAGCCGACACCATCCACGTGGAAACCAGCGGCCTGCGCTACAGCCAGAAGACCGGCCGCGCGGTCACCGCCGACCCGCTCCTGTTCGCCGTTCCGCGCGCCGGGGGCAGGGCCGTGGGCGGCACCTACGATGCCCACACCGGGGTGCTGGTGCTCGAATCCGCGATCGAGCTCCATGCCGTCGAGAACGGGATGCCCGCGCTCACCCAAGCCTCGCATGCCGAGATCTCCCGCGATGCCCATGCCGCCTATCTGCTGAACGTGCGGTCCCGGTTCAACGGGATGGAGATGGCCGCCGACCAGGCGATTCTGCACTTTCGCCCGGACGGAACCCTCCAGCACCTCGACGCGGAGAACCGCGTCAGCGTCCTGACGGCGGAAGGCGCGCACCTCCATGCCACCAACGCTTCGGTGGACCTGGACGGTCACTCGCAGCCGCTGACCGCGTATGCCGGAGGCGGCGTCAACTATCACGCGGCGACCGGGGAGCTGGAAACGCACGGCAATGCGGTTGAAAGCACGCTCTCCTTCGCGCCCGGCCCGGATGGGAAGCAGCTGCTGCATCACGCCCAGTTTCGCAACGCGGTCTCCTTCGTGCTCCAGCAAAATTCGCTGGCCGGGGATCCGCGCGGTATCGCCACCCGCGAGATCACCGCGACCAAGATCGACATCGCGTTCGCCCCGTCGAACGGCGGGCGCAGCGAGGCGCAAACCGCGGCCGCAGAGGGCACCGCGAAGGTGGACCTGCACGACCTGCCCTTCGGAGCGCCCCAGCGCCATTCCACCATCTACGCCGACAAGCTGACCGCGAATCTGCGCGGCGGCCGCGAGTTGCAGCAGCTGGACGGCTCCGGCGGCACCAAGTTCGTCGACTATGCGCCCGACGGCTCGTTCCAGAGCGGCGTGGGGAATACGCTGCACGTGGCGTTTTTGCCGGAAGCCGCGGCGCACGAGCACACAGCCGGAAGCGGCGGCCGCAAGGCTCCGAACGGAGCGGAGTCCGCCGTGCTGGCCTCGGCTGAGCAGCGGGGCGGCGTGGTGCTGACCGCGCAGCCCGCGCGCGACGCCAGGACGAGCACCGGCACCCCGCAGCAGCCGTTCTTCGCCGAGGGCGGCAAGGCCGTGTATCAAGCCGCCGACAGCACGCTGCGCCTCACGGGCGACCCCGAGCACCCGCCGCGCGTCCACAACGACGCGGCATCGCTGACCGCCAACCCGGTGGACGTGCCGCGCAACGCGGGCGTAGCCACGGCCCGGGGCGACGTGCGCGCGACGCTGCTTCAAAAACCCGCACCCGGCTCGAAGCAGCCGAAGCCGGGCCTGGGCGGCGCGGGGGCGGTGCACGTGACCGGCAGCTCCGCCACGGTGGCGCGCGCGACGGACACCGTGACGTTTCTGGGGGAAGCTGGAGTGCCGGCCCGCATCTGGCAGGGCGCGAACTCGGTCAGCGCGCCGGTGCTCGAGTTCACGAAAGGGGGCGCGATGCTCGACGCGCGGGGCCCGGAGGGCGTCCGGGGCGCGGTGCGCTCCGTGTTCTCCGGGCAGGGCGTCACCCGCATCACCTCGGACGGGCTTTTCTACGCCGACTCGACCCGCTCGGCGACGTTTCGCGGGCCCGTCTTCGCGGAGCAGCCCTCGGGTGAGTTCCGCGCGGACGGGGCGCAGCTGTTTCTCTCGGAGGTCGGTCCCGGCGACGCTTCGAGACTCGAGCGCATGGTCGCGGCCGGCCACGTGGTGCTGACCGAGCCCAACCGGCGGGGCACGGGCGAGAAGCTGGTGTACACGGCCGCCGACGGCTCGTTCCTGTTGACCGGCGGCGCGCGCGCGGCCGACGCGGAGCACGGCACGGTCGCGGGGGCGCAATTGCTGTTCAAACCCGGCGAGAACTTCGTGGAAGTCCTGGGCGGCGAGGGTGCCGGCCGCCGCACCGTCACCGATACCCGCACGCCGAACTGAGCTCCCATGCCCGCCGCTCTCTCCCAAACCCGCACGGCCCCTCCCTCGTCCACGCCGGGGACGATGCGCAGGCTCCGTACCGAATTCATCACGAAAACCTACAAAGGGCGCCAGGTGGTTCGGGGCGTGTC
>CAXUEU010000004.1:0-56365 GCA_964250195.1 uncultured Acidobacteriaceae bacterium | reverse complement strand
TGGGCCGCGGCAAAAGCGCTTCAGGGCGCGTGAACCATGAGAGCGAGGGGGGCGGCTGGGCCCCTCGCTGGGAAACTCTGTCAGCTTCAGATAGGATACTGAAATGCGCGAAATCGTGACGTTGGCGTGCGGGGAGTGCAAGGAGCGGAATTACTCGACGACGAAGAACAAGAAGACGACCACGGGTCGGCTTGAGTTCTCGAAGTTTTGCAATCGCTGCCGGAAGCACACGCCGCACAAGGAAACCAAGTAAAGCGGCAACGACTCCTCGGCTTGCCGGGGGAGCGAAACACGGGGGCGTAAGCTCAACGGTTAAACTGTCGGTCTCCAAAACCGAACTTCTCGGTTCGAATCCGAGCGCCCCCGCCATTTACTGAAAGTCTTCGCGTGAGACGCGGAGGGAGTTGGGCGTATGCCCGTGAAGGATCGAGACAAACCGATGAGCAAGGCAGCGACACTCCAGGCGGCCCCTCAACCCGTTCCGCAAGGCGGACCAAGCCAGCAGAACGCACTTGTGCGCGGACGGGAGTTTTTGGGCGACGTGCGCGGCGAGCTGCGCAAGGTCAATTCTCCCTCGCGCGCCGAGGTGCAATCGACGACCACGGTGGTGATCCTTGCGGTGTTCGCGTTCGCGGCGTTCTTCTATGTCGTGGATTCGATTCTCGGCTATCTGCTCCAGGCGTTGCTGCACTCGCTCGGCGGGTCATAGGACATAAGGAACATCGGACCGGTAAAGGATTGCATGGCTGACGAGCAACAAGTCGAAACGATCGAAGCGGAGCCGCTCCCGGCGGAGGGCGCTCCCGCTCTGGAGCCGCCCGCGAACGAGCGGTTCAAGTGGTACATCATCCACGCCTACTCGGGGTTCGAACGCAAGGTGCGCGAGGCGATCGAGACGCGCATCATCGCGTACGGGCTGCAAGGAAAGATCGGCCGGGTGATGATTCCGCTCGAGTCGGTCACGGAGCTGGTGAACGGCAAGAAGAAGACCAGCGAGAAGGTTTTCCTGCCCGGCTACGTGTTGGTGGAGATGGACCTCGACAACGATCTTTGGCACATCATCAAGAACACCCCGCGCGTCACGGGTTTCCTGGGTACGGGCGACAAGCCGGTCGCGCTGAGCGAGGAAGAGGTTTCGTCGCTCTTGAACCGGCAGGAAGCCAGCAAGGACAAGCCGCAGCTCAAGATCAAGTTCGAGAAGAACGAGTCGGTCCGGATCACCGAGGGCCCGTTCGCCAACTTCAACGGGCTGGTCGACGAGGTGAACGAGGACCGTCAGACCGTCAAGGTCATGGTGACCATCTTCGGGCGGTCCACGCCGGTCGAGCTCGAGTTCAACAAAGTGGAAAAGGTCGAAGGGTAGAACGTACAGGGTAGAGGGTGGAACGGCCCTCTCCTGAGATTCAGGCCGGATTCGGCCTCGTGATACGGAAAGGGAAGCACATGCCGCCTACAAAGAAGGTCCAAACCTACGTCAAGCTCCAGGTCATCGCGGGCAAGGCCACGCCGGCCCCGCCGATCGGCCCCGCGCTCGGCCAGGCGCAGGTCAACATCATGGAGTTCTGCAAGCAGTTCAACGCCAGGACCTCGAACAAGGAGATGGAGGGCCTGGTGATCCCGGTCGTCATCACCGTGTACGTGGACCGGACGTTCACCTTCGTGACCAAGACGCCGCCCGCCGCGGTACTGCTCAAGAAGGCCGCAGGGCTGCAAAAGGGCTCGGGCGTGCCGAACAAGACCAAGGTCGGCACGGTGTCGGAGGCGCAGGTCCGCGAGATCGCGACGCAGAAGATGCCGGACCTCAACGCGGCCTCGGTGGAAACGGCGATCAAGAGCATCAAGGGCACGGCGCGCTCGATGGGCATCGAAGTCACGGCGTAGTTCCCGTTTGCCCGGAGGCAACCATGGCTGCCCATTCAATACAGGTCGAAGCTGAAGGGCAAAAAGAGAAGGCTGCGCCCTTTGGGTTGATTCTGCAGGAACTTTCTTTGCCGCTCACTCTCAGGCCGACCGGTGTGCTGGACGATAGACAGTTGGCGGTGTTCTGTGAAGCAAATGAGGAGTTTGAGGTCGAGTCCGATGCCGACGGGAGCATCACGGTCATGAGCCCGGCCTTCCCTCAAACGAGCCGCTTGAACCAGATTCTCAGTGCTGAGCTGACGCTTTGGGCTCGGCAAAACGGGGGGGCCGTCTTTGGCCCCGACCTGGGAATTCGTTTTCCGGACAGGACGATGCGCGGCCCGGACTGCGCCTGGCTTTCCCCCGCGAAATGGGAAGTCTTCGCGGGGGCTAAGCGAAGCAGTTTCCTCCCGTTTTGCCCCGAGTTCATCGTCGAATTGCGCTCGGATACCGATCGTGCCTCCACGGCGGAAGCAAAGCTGGAGTTCTGGATGAGCCGGGGTGCCGAGCTGGGTTGGCTCATCGATCCGCTGCGCAAGCTCGCGATGGTGTATCGGCCCGGGCAAGAGCCGAGAACGCTCCTGCAGCCGGACTGGGTCGAAGGCGAGGGGCCGATCGCGGGTTTTCGCCTGCGCATGGATGATTTTTGGGAATAGCCGGACGGGGTAGGCGACGGCTCGGCAGTTGCCTGTGCGGCCGGCTTATTGCATACTGAAGTCAGCGCTTCACTGCGCTGTCCACAGCACCACGGCACGGCACAGCAAGAGCCGGAAGCGGTGGGAGACAGGGAAACATGCCACAAAAAGAAACCAGGAACATGGCGGCCGCGCGCGCGCAGGTCGAACCTCGGCCGTATACGCTGACCGACGCGGTGCCGCTCATCCAGAAGATCAAGTTCGCCAAGTTCGACGAGAACGTCGACATCACCCTGCGTCTGGGCGTCGACCCGCGCCATGCGGACCAGATGGTCCGCGGCACGGTGGTGCTGCCGCATGGGCTGGGCAAGACCAAGCGCGTCGCGGTCATCACGTCGGGCGACCGTCTGCGCGAGGCCGAGGCGGCCGGGGCCGAGTTCGTCGGCGGCGAGGAGATGGTCGAGCGCATCCAGAAGGAAAGCTGGACCGACTTCGACGCCCTGATCGCGACGCCGGACATGATGCGGTCTGTCGGCCGGCTGGGCAAGGTGCTGGGCCCGCGCGGCCTGATGCCGAACCCGAAGACGGGTACCGTGACGAGCGACGTGGCGGCGGCCATCCGGGAAATCAAGGCCGGCAAGGTCGAGTTCCGCACGGACAAGACGGCGCTGGTGCACGTGCCGGTCGGCAAGAGCTCCTTTCCCCCGGAAAAGCTGATCGAGAACGCGATGACCGTGATCACGAGCGTGATGCGGGCCAAGCCGTCGGCGGCCAAGGGCAAGTACGTCAAGGGCATCACGATGTCCTCGACCATGGGACCCGGCGTTATGCTCGACACCGCGATCGCGGACACGGCGGCGAAGGCTTAAGCACTCTCGCGCGGCTTGCGCGTTCACACAGGAACTGGATGGTGTCATGGCGTTAACAAGGGCAAAGAAGGCGCAAAAGGTCGAGCAGCTCGCTTCCGAGCTCAAGGGCTCGACCAGCGCGATTATCGGGACGTTCACCAAGCTGACGGTTTCGCAGGATTTCGCGCTGCGGCAGAAGGTGCGCGAAGCGGGCGGCCGCTACCGCGTGGTCAAGAACAAGCTGGCGAGCCGCGCGGGCGAGGGAACCGGCATCGCCGAGGCGTTGCGGGGCCTCAAGGGCGTCTCCTCGGTCGCTTATACGAGCGGCGATCCGGTCGCGCTCGCGAAAGCGCTCTCGGCCTGGGTCAAGGAGAACGCCGAGTTCACCTTCAAGCTGGGCATCGTCGACGGCAAGGTGATCGACGTCGCGGAGGTGCAGGCGCTGGCGACGATGCCGGGCAAGGAAGAGCTCTTCGCGAAGCTGCTGTTCCTGATCAACGCGCCCGCGCAACGGCTGGCCACGGTGATGGCGGCGACGGGGCGCGACCTGGCGGTGGTTCTGGGCCAGGGGATCGAGAAGGAGAAGTTCGCGGCGGGCAGCCCAGGCGCGACAGCTTCCCCGGCTCCCGAAACCGCAGCTGTCGAAACGATGGAAGCGGCTTCGCCGGTCTCCGAGGGCACCGTACCCGCGGCGGCGACGCCTGAGGCCGCGGTGGCTGCCGCGCGGCCCGAAGCGGAGGCTCAGTCGCAAGCCGAGGCTGCCATGTCCGAGCAGCCGGTCGAAGGATCGTAGGCGGCCGGCAGGCGGCGCACACAAGTTTCGTCCGGGGCGGGAGGCCGCCGCGGGCGCGTAAGTTTGGCGAGGCAAGCGGAGCCGGGGTGCTGGTCTGGGCACATCGGAAACCGGGATCGCGGGCCGCCAAGCCGTAGGAAGCAAACCGGGGCTTGCCCCGGTCCACACAGACGAAGCGAAAAAGGGAGAAACAGAATGGCGGATTTGGCGCAGTTGGAAGAACAGATCGTCGGGTTGACGTTGCTGGACGCGGCGGCCCTGGTGAAGAAGCTCGAGGAGCGTCTCGGCGTTTCGGCGGCCGCGGCGGCCCCGGTGATGATGGCGGGCGGCGGCGGTGCGGCGGCGGCGGAAGCGGCGGTCGAGCAGACCGAGTTCACGGTGATCCTCAAGGATGCCGGTGCGAACAAGATCAATACCATCAAGGCCGTTCGCGAAGTGACCGCGCTGGGTCTGAAGGAAGCCAAGGACCTGGTCGACGGCGCGCCCAAGCCGCTCAAGGAGAACATTTCCAAGGAAGACGCCGAAGCCATCCGGAAGAAGTTCGACGGCGTGGCCACGGTCGAAGTCAAGTAAATCCGCGCATACCACAAACAAAGCGGCTTCGGGAAGCAACCCGAAGCCGCTTTTGCTTGCATTGGTTACAAAAGTGCGGTACTCTTCTCTTTGTGCCGCCCACACCCGAGCTACCGCTTGGTCTCCGTCCCCAGCCACTGACCTTTGCACCGGTTTCCCGCGCGCCGCGCGCGACCGGAGGCAGAGTCGTCCCCCGCACCCGAGGGGAAATCCGCCCTCCACGCCCGAAGCGGCAGGAAGCAGTCTCGCGCATCGCGATCGATTTGTAGCCCCGTATCGGTTCAGCTTGCGGCCCCTAGGGCGGCGGGCCGTTTTGCATTGCGAGGAGGTCGAACGGCGGAGGGATTCCGCATACGGCCTCCGCTGAGTGTCACCCTAACCGCGCGGGAGCCTTTTGGCAACCCGGCGGGACAGGTCGTAAGGTTTCGCCGGGCGGTTCCCCCCTGAACGAGGCAGAGGGGAGCGTGCAGCGCCCGGGCAAAGAGCAAGCGAGCGCAGGCTGCGGGGGACCCCCGGGCAGCCGGCCACCTCTCGTGTATCCGGGGCCACCAGAGGAGCCATCGATGCCGAACGAGACCCGCGCCCTTCGCAGCCGACTCGACTTTTCCAAGATTCCCACTCCCATTCAAATCCCCAACCTGATTGAAGTGCAGCGCCGGAGCTACGAGCGCTTTCTCCAGATGGACAAGCTGCCGTCGGAGCGCGACGACAACGGGCTTCACTCGGTGTTTACCTCCGTGTTTCCGATCACGGACTTCCGCAACATTTCGCAGCTCGATTTCGTGGACTTCTCGATCGGCAACTGGGAGTGCAAGTGCGGCCACCTGAAAGGCCTGCACCACCTCAGGACGGCCTGCCACAACTGCGGCAACATGGTCATCACCGACCCGTTCCACCCGGGCGATGTTCTGTGCCACAAGTGCGGCACGTACAACAAGAACACCCCGGACTTCTGCAACAAGTGCGGCGACCCGGTGGGTCTGCAGCTCAAGTACGACCAGGCGGAGTGCGAGGAGCGGGGCATGACCTACTCGGCTCCCCTGAAAGTCACGGTCCGGCTGACCATCTACGACAAGGACCCCGATACGGGGGCCAAGTCCGTCCGCGACATCAAGGAGCAGGAGGTGTTTTTCGGCGACATCCCGCTGATGACGGAGAACGGCACCTTCATCGTGAACGGCACCGAGCGCGTCATCGTGTCGCAGCTGCACCGCTCGCCCGGCGTGTTCTTCGAGACAGCCAACAACCGCACCTACTTCCTGGGCAAGATCATCCCCTACCGCGGGTCGTGGGTGGAGTTCGAATACGACCAGAAAAATACGCTGTACGTCCGCATCGACCGCAAGCGCAAGTTCCTGGGCACCATCTTTCTGCGGGCGCTCGGGCTGCGCACCGACGAGCAGATCCTGCGCGCCTTCTACACCGTGGATACGTTGAAGATGCGCGACGGCAAGATGCTGTGGACCCTGCCCGCCGAGGGGCCGACCGGTCTGCTGGGCGTGAAACCGTCGGCGACCGTCACGGTCAACGGGAGCGAAATCGTGCCCGCCGGCCGCAAGATCTCCCCGTCGATCCTCAAGAACCTGCGCGCCGCGGGCGTGACGGAAGTCGAGGTCGAAGGCGTGGACTTGGACGGCGCGATGCTGGCCGCCGACGCGCTCGACACCGAGACCGGCGAGGTCTTTCTGGAGGCGAACGTCGAGCTGACCCCCGCGAACCTGCACAAGGTCGCGCAGGCCGGCATCGCCGAGCTCCAGGTCTTCTTCCCGGAGAAGGACGACGTCGGCAACATCATCACCAACACGCTCAGGCGCGATTCGGTCCGCAAGCCCGAGGAAGCGCTGATCGAGATCTACCGCAAGCTGCGCCCGGGCGACCCGCCGACCCTGGACACGGCGACCGCGCTGTTCGAGGGCATGTTCTTCGACCCGCGCAAGTACGACTTCTCGCGCGTCGGCCGGCTCAAGTTCAACATCAAGCTCTACGAGAACCAGGACGCGACCTCGCTCGACCACCGCACCCTGACCCCGGACGACTTCTACTCGACCATCCGGTACCTGCTCAAGCTGCGCAAGAACATCGGCGCGGTCGACGATATCGATCACCTCGGCAACCGGCGCGTACGCGCGGTGGGCGAGCTGATGGAGAACCAGTTCCGCATCGGGCTCGTGCGCATGGAGCGCGCCATCAAGGAAAAGATGAGCGTGTACCAGGAGATGTCGACCGCGATGCCGCACGACCTGATCAACGCCAAGCCGGTGATGGCGGCGATCCGGGAGTTCTTCGGCTCCTCGCAGCTGTCGCAGTTCATGGACCAGACCAATCCGCTCTCCGAGATCACCCACAAGCGGCGGCTTTCGGCGCTTGGGCCGGGCGGGCTCTCGCGTGAGCGCGCGGGCTTCGAGGTCCGTGACGTCCACCCGACCCACTACGGCCGCATCTGCCCGATCGAGACGCCGGAAGGCCCGAACATCGGGCTGATCTCCTCGCTGTCCTGCTTCGCGCGGATCAACGAGTACGGCTTCATCGAATCGCCGTACCGCCGCGTGCGCGGAGCGCAGCTGCTCGATTACGTCCAGGTGACCAATGCCGGCGAAAGCGGGCTGCGCGTGGGCGACCACCTTGAGAAAACCGAGGCGCTCTCGCGCAACGAAGCCCTGCAGGCGGAAGGCAAGCGGACCATCGAGCACGAGCCGTTCTCGTTTTACCTGTCGGCATGGGAGGAAGACCGGCACACCATCGCGCAGGCCAACGTCGAGCTCGACGAAGAGCTGCGGATCACCGCCGAGCTCGTGAACGCGCGGCGCCAGGGCAACTTCGTCCTGGTCTCCCGCGACGAGATCGACTATGTCGATGTCAGCCCGAAGCAGCTCGTCTCGGTTGCCGCCTCGCTCGTGCCCTTTCTGGAGCACGACGACGCGAACCGCGCGCTGATGGGCGCGAACATGCAGCGGCAGTCCGTGCCCCTGCTGGTCGCCGAAGCCCCGTTTGTCGGCACCGGCATGGAAGGCGTGACCGCCCGCGACTCGGGCGCGGTCATCTCGGCCCGGCGCAACGGCGTGGTGGACTCGGTCGACTCCGAGCGCATCATCATCCGCGTCGAAGGCGAGCACCACCCCACGCAGCTGTCGCGCGAGGTGGGGTCCGACATCTACCAGCTCACCAAGTTCAAGCGTTCCAACCAAAACACCTGCATCAACCAGAAGCCGATCGTCCGCCAGGGCGACCGGGTGATCAAGGGGCAGGTGATCGCGGACGGGCCGTGCACGGAGCAGGGCGAGCTCGGCCTGGGCCGGAACGTGCTGGTCGCGTTCATGCCGTGGCGCGGGTATAACTTCGAGGACGCGATCCTGATCTCGGAGAAGCTGGTCCGCGAGGACTACTACACCTCGGTGCACATCGAGGAGTTCGAGATCGAGGCGCGCGACACGAAGCTGGGACCGGAAGAGATCACCCGCGACATCCCCAACGTGTCCGAGCACGCGCTGCGCGACCTGGACGAGTCGGGCGTGATCCGGATCGGCGCCAAGATCCGACACAACGACATCCTGGTGGGCAAAGTCACGCCCAAGGGCGAGACCCAGCTTACCCCCGAAGAGAAGCTGCTGCGCGCCATCTTCGGTGAAAAGGCGGGCGACGTCCGCGACGCCTCGCTCACCTGCCCCCCGGGCATCGAGGGCACGGTGGTCGACGTGCGCATCTTCTCCCGCAAGGGGCAGGAAAAGGACGAGCGCGCGCTCCAGATCGAGGCCGAGCAGGTCGCGAAGCTCGAGAAGAACCTCGCCGATGAGATCCGCATTCTCACCGACGAGCGGCTCAAGCGGCTGGAGATGATCCTGGGCGGCAAGGAGGTCCAAGCCGACCTTCATGACGAGCGGACCAACAAGCGCCTCTTGTCCAAGGGCATGATCCTGGACCGCGAGACGATCGAGCTGATCTCGACCAAGAACCTCAAGCGCATCCGCTATAACGACAAGGACCCGCGGGTGAACGAGCAGATCGACGAGATCGAGGAGATGACCTCGCGCCAGATCGATGTGCTGCGCAAGATCACCAACGACAAGATCGCGAAGCTGCAGAAGGGCGACGAGCTGTCGCCCGGCGTGATCAAGCTCGTGAAGGTGTACATCGCCATGAAGCGCAAGCTGTCAGTCGGCGATAAGATGGCGGGCCGCCACGGGAACAAGGGCGTGATCGCGCGCATCCTGCCCGAGGAGGACATGCCGTACCTGCCGAATGGCCAGCCGGTCGAGATCGTGCTGAACCCGCTGGGCGTGCCTTCGCGTATGAACGTCGGGCAGATCCTCGAGACGCATCTGGGCTGGGCGGCGCACGAGCTGGGCGCGAAGGTTGCCGCGCTCGTCAAACAGCACCAGGACGAACATGAGGGCGCGAACAAGGTCCGGGAGGTCTTCAAGGAGGCGTTCCAGGGCACCGCGGCGCTGCGTCAGCTGCTCGAGCTGGACGACGAGCAGGTGATGCGGGTCGGCCTGGGCATGAAGCGCGGCATCTGGTTCGGCACGGCGGTGTTCGACGGCGCGCGCGAAACCGAGATCAAGGCCCTGTTGAAAGCGGCGGGTCTGCCGAGCTCGGGCAAGACGGCGCTGTTCGACGGCATGACGGGCGACGAATTCGAGCAGCCGGTCACGGTCGGCTACATCTACATGCTCAAGCTGTCGCACCTGGTCGACGACAAAATCCACGCGCGCTCGATCGGGCCGTACTCCTTGATCACCCAGCAGCCGCTGGGCGGCAAGGCGCAGTTCGGCGGGCAGCGGTTCGGCGAGATGGAGGTGTGGGCGCTCGAGGCCTACGGCGCTGCCTACATTCTCCAGGAGCTGCTGACCGCGAAGTCCGACGACGTATTCGGCCGCACCAAGATCTACGAGGCCATCGTCAAGGGCGAGGCGGCGATCGAACCGGGCGTGCCCGAGTCGTTCAACGTGCTCATCCGCGAGCTGCAGGCCCTGTGCCTGGACGTCGAGCTGATGAAGCAATCGGATCTGGACGCGGCGAAGCTGCCCGCGCCGGAGCCGCTGATGGCGGCGGCGGACTGACGCGTTCATCCGGGAGGAGCAAAAAAGGTCCTCTGTCGCTGCGCTCCTCAGGATGACCCAGTTTTAGAGTTTTGCAACGAAAAAGGGCCGCCGTTCCGCGAGCAAGCGCTCCCGGGGGCGAGGGCGGCCCGCAACTCACAAGCCCCGGGACCGACAGCGCCAAGGCGCAGGAGGAACACCCTTGTACCGTTCCAGCCCATTTGAACTCTCCGGCCCGATCACCGACTTCGACGCGATCCGCATCCAGCTCGCCTCCCCCGAGAAGATCCGCTCGTGGTCGCATGGCGAGGTCACCAAGCCTGAAACCATTAACTATCGCACCTTCAAGCCGGAGCGGGACGGGTTGTTCTGCGCCCGCATCTTCGGCCCGGTCACCGACTGGGAGTGCCTATGCGGCAAGTACAAGCGCATGAAGCACCGCGGCGTCATCTGCGACAAGTGCGGCGTCGAGGTCACCCTGTCGAAGGTCCGGCGCGAGCGGCTCGGCCATATCGAGCTGGCTTCCCCTTGCTCGCACGTCTGGTTCTTCAAGGGCCTGCCCTCGCGCATCGGCCACCTGCTCGACATCTCCCTGCGCGACCTCGAAGCCGTTCTCTATTTCGAGAGCTACGTCGTGGTCGATCCGGGCGACGCGCCGGTCAAAGAGCGCGAAATCATCAAGGACGAAACCAAGTTCCGCGAGCTCGACCAGCAGTACCGGCCCAGCGGCTTCAAGGGCATGATGGGTGCCGAGGCGATCAAGGAACTGCTCAAGCGGGTCGAAATCCAGGAGCTTTCGATCGAACTGCGCGAGCGCATGAAGACCGAAACCTCGCTCCAAAAGCGGCTCAAGTACTCGAAGCGGCTCAAGGTCGTCGAGGCGTTTCGCAAGTCCGGCAACAAGCCGCAGTGGATGATTCTCGACGTCATCCCGGTCATTCCGCCTGAGCTCCGCCCGCTGGTTCCCCTGGACGGCGGACGCTTCGCCACCTCCGACCTGAACGACCTGTACCGCCGCGTCATCAACCGCAACAACCGGCTCAAGAAGCTCATGGACCTCCATGCGCCCGAAGTGATCGTGCGGAACGAGAAGCGCATGCTTCAGGAGGCGGTGGACGCGTTGTTCGACAACGGCCGCCGCGGACGCGTGCTGCGCGGGGCGAACAACCGCCCGCTCAAGTCGCTCTCCGACACCCTCAAGGGCAAGCAGGGCCGGTTCCGCCAGAACCTGCTGGGCAAGCGCGTGGACTACTCGGGCCGTTCGGTGATCGTGGTCGGGCCGGAGCTGAAGCTGCACCAGTGCGGGCTGCCGAAGAAGATGGCGCTCGAGCTGTTCAAGCCGTTCATCTACCACCGGCTTGAGCAGACCGGCCACTGCACCACCATCAAGCAAGCCAAGGAGATGGTCGAGATGCAGGAGCCCGTGGTCTGGGACATCCTGGAAGAGGTCATCAAGGACCATCCGGTCCTTCTGAACCGCGCCCCCACGCTCCACCGCCTGGGCATCCAGGCATTTGAGCCGGTGCTGGTCGAGGGCAAGGCGATCAAGATTCACCCGCTCGTCTGCACCGCCTTCAACGCGGACTTCGACGGCGACCAGATGGCCGTGCACATCCCCTTGTCCCCTGAAGCGCAGGTCGAGGCGTCGGTGCTCATGCTCGCCTCGCACAACATCCTGTCTCCCGCGTCCGGCCAGCCGATCACGGTCCCGACGCAGGACATGGTGCTGGGTCTCTACTACCTGACCAAGGCCAAGAAGGGCGGCCGCGGCGAAGGCCGCGCGTTCGCGAACACCGAGGAAGTGCTGATGGCGCTCGAGGCCAAGGAGGTCGAAACACTGACCCCGATCCGCCTGCGCTACACGGGGTCCGTGCTCGACATGACGACCGCGTACGACGACCAGGACCTGACCCACACCGAGCCCGTGCAGTACGACCGGCAGTTCATCCAGACCACGGTCGGCCGCGCGATCCTGAACGACGCGCTCGCGCAGGGCATGCCGTACATCAACGGCCTGCTCAAGAAAAAGGGCATCGGGCAGCTGGTCAACTACTGCTACCTGAACCTGGGCCTCGAAACCACGGTTAAGATGCTGGATCGCATCAAGGAGCTCGGCTTCCAGTACGCGACGCGGTCCGGCCTGTCGGTCGGCCTCGACGATATGGTCATTCCCGACTCCAAGTATCCCGTGGTGCGCGAGGCCGAGCAGCAGGTGGTCGCCGTGACCCAGCAATACCTGGACGGCGCGATCACCAACGGCGAGCGCAACAACAAGGTCATCCAGCTCTGGTCCTCGGTGACCGAGAAGGTCGCGGACGAAATGTTCAACAACATGAAGAACGCGGACAAGGAAGGGACCATGAATCCGATTTACATCATGGCCGACTCCGGCGCCCGCGGCTCCAAGCAGCAGATCCGGCAGCTCTCCGGCATGCGCGGCCTGATGGCCAAGCCTTCGGGCGAGATCATCGAGACCCCCATCACGGCGAACTTCCGCGAAGGGCTCACCGTGCTGCAGTACTTCATCTCGACGCACGGCGCGCGCAAGGGCCTGGCGGATACCGCGCTCAAGACGGCGGACTCCGGCTACCTGACCCGCCGACTGGTCGACGTAGCCCAGGACGTGATCGTCTCCGAGCTAGACTGCGGCACCTCCGACGGCATTTACGTCATGCCCATCATCGAGTCCGGCGAGATCATCGAGCCCTTGCGCGACCGCATCATCGGCCGCGTCTCGCTCGAGCGCATCAAGGACTTCGAGGGCAACGCGATCGTCGAGGTCAACCAGGAGATCTCGGAAGAGCTTGCGTCCGCGATCCAGGCCTCGGGCATCGAGCGGGTCAAGATTCGCTCCGTGCTCACCTGCGAGTCCAAGCGCGGCGTCTGCATCCACTGCTACGGGCGCAACCTGGCTTCGGGCCGCCTGGTCGAGCTCGGCGAGGCGGTCGGCGTCATCGCCGCGCAGTCCATCGGCGAGCCGGGAACGCAGCTCACCATGCGTACCTTCCACATCGGCGGCACGGCTTCGCGCGTCAACGAGCAGTCCAAGCTCGATGCGAAGAACGTCGGCACGGTTCGGTTCATCAACGTCGTTTCCGTGACCTCCAAGTCCGGCGACACGGTCGCGATGAACCGGTCGGGCTCGGTCGCCATCATCGACGAGCGCGGGCGCGAGAAGGAGCGCTACCAGATCGTGTATGGCGCCAAGCTGAAGGTGAAGGAAGGCCAGCAGGTCACGCTCGGGCAGGAGCTTGCCGAGTGGGATCCGTACACCTTCGCGATCCTGACCGAGGTCGGCGGCACGGTCGCCTTCAAGGATCTGCAGGAGGGCATCACGCTCAACGACGAGATCGACGAGGTCACCGGGCTTTCGCGCCTGGTCGTTTCGGACGCTCCGGACGAGAAGCGGCAGCCCACCATCCTGATCAAGGCCGACGGCAAGAAGGACAAGCGCTACCTGATGCCGAGCCGCGCCCACCTGATGGTGCAGGACGGCGAGGAGGTCTTCCCGGGCGACATCCTGGCGAAGATCCCGCGCGAAACTACCCGCACCAAGGACATCACGGGCGGTCTGCCGCGCGTGGTGGAGCTGTTCGAAGCCCGCAAGCCGCGGGAAACGGCCATCATCTCGGAGATCGAGGGCGTGGTCCGGTTCGGCGAGGTGGCCAAGGGGCAGAGAAAAATCTACGTCACCGCGGAGAACGGCGAGGAAAAGGAATACTCCGTCCCCCGCGGCATCCACGTCAACGTGCAGGAGGGCGAAAAGCTGCGCGCCGGCGACCCGCTCATGGACGGACCGCTGAACCCGCACGACATCCTCGCCGTGCTCGGTGAGAATGCGCTACAGGCCTTCCTGGTGAACGAAATCCAGGAAGTCTACCGGCTGCAGGGCGTCGCGATCTCCGACAAGCACATCGAGACGATCGTCCGGCAGATGCTGCGCTGGGTCAAGATCGACGAGGTGGGCGACTCGAACTTCCTGCTCGAGCAGCAGGTGGACCGGTTCCGCTTCCGGGCGGAGAACGAGCGGGTCGCGCTCGAAGGCGGCCGCCCGTGCACCGGCAAGCCGCTCTTGCTCGGCATCACCAAGGCGTCGCTCTCGACCGACTCGTTCATCTCGGCCGCGAGCTTCCAGGAGACCACGCGCGTGCTGACCGAGGCGTCGATCAACGGCGCGGTCGACAACCTCCGCGGCCTCAAGGAGAACGTCATCGTGGGCCGTCTGATCCCGGCGGGCACGGGCATGGAGTACTACCGCAACATCCAGCTCTCTCCGGAGCTGGAAGAAGCGGCGGAGCGCGTGCAGCAGGAGGTGCTGGCCCAGCAGGAAGCCGAGGAGCGCGAGCTCGAGATCATGCGGCAGGAGGGCGAGGCCGAGGAACTGGCTGCGTCGGAGTGACAATCCGGTGGTCCAGAAAAAGCCCGGCGCAAGCCGGGCTTTTTCAGCGAAACAGCCTGTGCCGAACCGCGGCAAAACTCGCTTTTGCGGCTCTTCTTCGCTAGAGTGCTGGAGATGTCGCTTTTTTTGACCGTGAATCCAAGGTCTGCGGGCCGATGACGCTGCTGCCCCGGCGCGCCGGTGTAGCCGCGCCCACATTCCATCACTCCGCCCTGCTGCTGCCCTTTTTCGCCTTGCTCCCCACCTGCTTGTGGATGGCCTGCGGGTACGGCGGCCAGGATTTCGATTTCCATGTCCCCTCCTGGCTGGAGCTGCACAGGGCCTGGGCCGCCCACGAGTGGCGGCTGGGCTGGGCGGCGGGGGCGCAGTACGGCTTCGGCGAGCCGCGCTTCCCGTTCTACCCGCCGCTGTCGCTGCTGCTGGGCGGGCTGCTCTCGTTCGCGGTTCCGCTGCCGCTGCTGCCGGGGGTCGTGGCCTGGCTCGCGCTCACCGCGGCCGGCGCGTCCATGTGGGCGGCCTGGGGCCGCCTGCTCGGCACGCGCGGCAGGCTGCTCGCCGCGACGGCCTACATGGGCAACTGGTACCTGCTCGCCTCGGTCGTGATCCGCTACGCCATCGCCGAGGCGTGGGTTCTGGCGCTGTTGCCGCTCACTTTTCTATTCGCCTATCTGAGCCTGGTCGACCGCAGGCTCGGGGCGGTCCCGGGTCTAGGACTGCTGCTCGGGGCCGCCTGGCTCACCAACATCCCCAGCTCGATCGTGCTTTTCTATTCGCTCGGAATCCTGGCCGTCGTGATGGCGGTGCGGGGCCGGTCGCCGGTCCCTCTGGCGGGCTTTGCCCTGGCGGAAGCGGGCGCGCTTGGCGTCGCGGCTTTCCGCATCCTGCCCGCGTTCACGGAGGCCCGCGCCATTCAGGCGCGGCAGATGCTTCGGGCGCTCGATTTCCGCACTTCGCTTCTGGGCCCCCACATGGCTGCCCCGCATGCGCTGCAGTACTACTTCGCCGGCTCCCCGGTGCTGCTCGGCGCGCTCCTGCTGCCGGCGGCATGGGCTCTGCGCCGGCGCGGGTGGGTGCTGCGCACGGCCCCGTTCGCCGCTTTCTTCCTCGTCATGTTCTTTTTCGAACTGCCGCTCTCGATCCCCGCATGGCGGCTTTTGCCGCAGTTGGCCTATGTGGGATTCGCTTTTCGCTTTCTGAGCGTCTTTTCGCTCGCCGCTGTCTTCGTCGCGGTCGCGGCGGCTCGGGAGAGCCGGGTCCCGAAACAACTGCGCGGCACCCTGTTCGCGCTCATGGGCGCGCTGTCCCTGTTTCCCTTTTTCTTTTTCTTTCACGGGCTTTTCGCGTTCCAGCGTTTTCCCAGCCTCGCCGGCGCGGCACGGCAGTGGAGCGCCGGCTACCCAGGCGTTCCCGAGTACGTTTCCGCCCCCGTGCCCCGGTCTGTCGCGAATCCCGACGCGGAGAGAGCCGGGCTGGGCCGGCCCCTCCTGGCGGGAGCTTCGGACGATTGCACCGTCGCCCCAGTGAACAGAACGCCCAACACGATCATGGTTCGTGTACAGGGTCAGGCGGCCTGCACGCTGCGGCTCAACGTCTTCGCCTACCCGTTTTGGAAGGCGAGCCTTCGCGGCGGCATGGAACTGCCGTCGGTCCCGGACCGGGACGGCCTACTGGCCGCCCGGCTGCCCGCCGCGGCTTCGGCAGCGAGCCGGGAAGTGACTTTCCGGTTCCTGCCCGGCTCGCCCTTGCGCACCTGGACTCCGGCGGCCAGCGCGGCGATCGCGGCATTGCTGCTGTCGTTGGCGGCGGCTGGAACCCGGCTGCCCGCCGGCTCTCGGAGCGCGGATGGAAGAACCCTGGAGCAAGTGCGATGAACGACCGAGTGTCCGGCCCAAAACGATCTCTGACGGCAACCGGCTGGATTTTCGCCGCGATCGTCGGGGCGTTTTGCCTGTGGATCCTGAGCCTGCCGCTGTTCCCCACGCAGGACGGACCCATGCACCGCTACTACGTCCACGTGCTGCGTCATGTGCTCGACGGGGCGCCCGGGTACGAGATGTACATGATCCGGCACCCGCTGCCTCCTTACCTGACTCACTACGCGGCCCTTCTGCTGCTGTCGCGGGCAGTTCCCTACGACCTGGCGGAGAAGCTGTTCACCTGCGGCCTGGTGGTCCTGTTCGCCTACGGGTTCCGCTTTTGCGCCACGGCGCTCGGGCGGTTCGGCGGCACGGTTTCCCTCTGCATCGCGCCCCTGTTTCTGCAATGGTCGGTGATGATGGGGTTTCTCAACTACTCGCTCGCCCTGGGGCTGTTCCTGTTCGCGATGGGATTCTGGGCGCGGGCGGTCGAGGGCAGACCGGCCATGTGGCTCGGCTACGCCGCCGCGGTCGCGCTGCTCACCTTCACTCATCCTGTGCCGCTGCTGGTGCTCATCTGCCTCGGCGCGGTCGACCTCGCGCTTTCGCTCGCGCGCGGCCCGGACCTCAACCTGCGGCGCGGGCTGCCGCGCCTTGCCGCGCTCGCCTTCGCTTGTCTGGCTTTCCTGTTCGTCGCCTCCAGCGTGGACCGGACGCAATCCTCCTCCACGCTCGCCGACTTCGGCTTCCACAAGCCGTTCGTCACCACGGTCGCGCTGCTCACCGGAGTGTCCCCGTACAACACGCGCGCGCTCAGCCCGCTCGTCAACCTGTACCGGCTGGGGCTGTACATGCTGCTGGCCGGGGCGTCGGTCCTGGCGGCGCGGCGGTTTCGGATCGCCTGGCAGCGGCGGTCGCTCACGCTCGCCGACTCGTTTTTCGCGGCGACCGTGATCCTCGCGCTGCTGCTGCCGTTTACCCCCGAGCACGTCAACAATTCGGCCTACTTCGCCACGCGCCTCGTGGTTCTGGTCTGGATCGGCGCGCTTTTGGCCGCTTCGGGGTTCGAGCCCTCCGACGCGAGGTTCGAACGCGCGCTCATTCCGGCCGGGCTCGCGCTGGCGGCTGTCAGCCTCCTGACTGCCGAGGTGTACATCCGCCCGGTCGCGCGCACCGTCAGCGCCATCGAGCACCAAGCGCTGCCGCGGGGCAAAACCGGGCTGCTCCTGCTGGGGCCCGGCCTCGACAACCAAGCCAGGTACCAAACGCAGCTCGCGCCCGACCCGTTCGCCTGGGCCACCGTGCTGCCGTTCGTCGTGCACGACGACGTCGCGCTCGACAGCCCATGGCTCGACCAGAAGATCATGCCGGTCGAAGGCAAGCCGGGCAGTCCGCTACTGATCGACGACATCCGCCTCGTGCACCTGTCCAAAACCGACCCGCCCGCCGCGCCGAGCCGTTCGCTCCCGGCGCGCAAGGAAGCGCGGATCGTGGGGGCGACCGACTTCGTGGTCTTCGCCGGAACGCCGGAGGAGCTCGCCGCGGGGCTCGCCGGCCAGTTCGACCCGGAGGAGGCGGCAAAGTTCCACTGCTCCGCGCATGGATGGTACCTCGTGTGCCTCGCCGGGGCGGGTTTGTGAACACGCCGCGGCTGCAACGGCTTCTCGTCTTTGCCCTCGTCCTGGTCGGGCTGCTGTTTTTTGTCGGGCGCGGCTACCACGACGAGCGGGAAGCGCTGCACTTTCGCGACTTCAAGCAGCCCTACGCGAGCGCCCGCTGCTTGCTGGCCGGCTGCGACCCGTACAGCGAAGCCGATACGCGCGCGGCGTACATCGCGGCGGGCGGCGTCGACGACGACAAAGTCGTCTTCGACCCGTATTCGGCGCTGTACCCGCCGTTCTCGCTGGTTATGCTCATCCCCGTGGCCGCTCTGCCGTACCCGGCGGCGCACGCGGCGTGGGAGGCGCTGATCGCCGCCGGCTTCTCCGCGGCCGCGCTGCTCACCGCGCAGCTTTGTCTGGACGCCGGTGCCGCTCTCGCCCCCGCCTTCCTGCTCGCTCTCCTGACCGCGAGCAGCACCATCCTGCTCATGCTCGGGCAGATCTCCGGGGTGGTGATCGCGCTGGTGGCGATCGCGTTCTTTTCTATCCTGCGCGGGCGCTTTTTGCCCTTGGCCGGCGCGTGCTTCTTTGTCGCGCTCATGCTCAAGCCGCACGACGCGGGCCTGCCGTTCCTCTACCTCCTGTTCGCGGGTGCCCGCCCCCGGCGGGTGTTTTTCGCGGTCGCCGCGTCGTGTCTGGTGTTCGCGGGCGGCAGCTTGCTGTGGTTCGCGCACGCGCCGGGCACCGCGCACTGGCTCCCCGAGCTCCGGGCCAACCTCGGGGGCAACGCCGCGCCCGGCTCGGTCAACAGCCCGGCCGGCGGCCATACCCAGGCGGTCAACCTCACCGATCTTCAGGCCATCTTCGCGGCGATCCACGACCGGGCCTCGTTCTACAACGGGGCGGCGCTGGCCTTGTCGGCAGCCTTGTTCGCGGGTTGGACCGTGCCGGCGGCCCGCCTGCGCGATACCCCGCCCAAGCACCTGTTGGCCGTCGCCGCGATCAGTTGTCTGATGCCTCTGCCCATCTATCACCGCCAGTACGACACGCGCATCCTGCTGCTTGCGTTCCCGGCGCTCGCGTCTCTGCTCGCTCAGGCGCGGGGCCGACTCTGGGGCTATTTCGGATTGGGGCTCATGACCCTAGCCACGGTCGTGACAGCGCACCCGTTCCTCAACCGGCTCACGCGCGCGCCCGGGCCGGTCGAGCACGCGGGCCCGCTCCGGACCTTGCTGCTTTACCGGCCCATGCCGGAGATTCTTCTGTTGCTGTTCCTCTTCTTCACCGCCTCGCTGTGGAGGCTCATGCGCGCGGAGCGGCCTGGCGGCCAAGGTAGCGCCGGTAGATCCCCAGCAGTTCTCCGAACGCCTTGAAGAAGTCCGCCCCGCGTACCTTGGAGCCGGCCACGTCGGTCCACTCCGGGAGCGGGTACTCGTAGATGCGGTCGCGCACCGCCGCGGGCGAGCCCCGGTGCCGCGCCATGAACCGCGCGAGCAGCTCCACGTCGAAGATCCAGCGGGACTGGAAGGGCTCGCGCAGCACCTCGGCGAGCTCCGGGTCGGCGCGGAACAGCTTGGCCCCGCACTGGGTGTCGTAGATGGGCAGCCGCAGCACGGAGGAGGCGACCGTCGCGAAGCAGCGGCCGAGGTAGTGGCGCAAGGGCCGACGATGGATATGCCGCCCCAGCAGGCGCACCCGCGCCCCGAAAACCATGGTCAGCGCCTCGTTCGCCCCGAGCACCGCGGCCAGGTCGGGGATCTGCGCGAGCGGCGTAGCCAGATCGGCGTCCCAGAAGCCGGTAACAGCGCAGCCGGGCAGCCCCAGCGCGTGCAGCATCCCGTGCCGGACGGCCTCGGCCTTGCCGGCGTTGGGCTGTTTGTCGAGCACCCGGACCCGGCCCGGAAAGCGCTCACGAAGTCCCTGGAGCACGGAGAGGGTTGCGTCGAGGCTGCCGTCGTTGATGAACAAGAGCGTAATGTCCGCGTTGGCCGGTTCGGCGAAGAACGCGGCGAAAGCATCGGTGCGCAGGCGCCTGGCCTCGTTGTAGCAGGGGACGGCGACCACGATGGAGCCTGGCTGGACTTCTTCCGTACGCACCCGCTCCGCTCGCTCCCGCGCCTCCGTAAGGCCGCCTCAGTATAGCTTGGGCGCATCGTAGATAAAGGTACAAAGATATGGGTACAAAGGAGATTGTCACGATGCAGGCACGGTATGCGGGTCTCGCGCTTTTGGGCAGCTTGGCCGTTCTCGCGGGCTGCGAGAACAAGAAAGCGGCCACCAAGGACAACTTTTCGAAGAGCATCGGGAACTACTACAACGCGCACCCCGAGTGTGTCTGGTCCTCGCCGGTCAAGTTCCCCGTCGAAGCGGACCCGGCTAAGGCGACGGAGTCGACCGGCTACGATGCGCTGACCGATGCCGGGCTGCTGACGCGCACCACGGCCCAGAAGAAGCAGTTCATCTTCGGCTCGAAGCAGGTCAACGACTACGATCTCTCGTCGAAGGGCCGCTCCGTCTGGACGCCCGACCAGGGGCAGCCGGGCTACGGGAACTTCTGCTTCGGCCACCGCGCCGTGACCACGGTGGACAACTTCACCAGCTCCAACGACTCGAACGGGGCGCAGGTGGCCAACGTGGATTACCACTACACGGTCTCCGGCATCGCCGACTGGGCACAGTCCACCGAGATGAAGACCGCGTTTCCGACCATTCAGGCCGACATCAACGGGGGCAAGGTGGACAAGGCGACCCTGATCGCGACCGACGACGGCTGGCAGGTTTCGCACGACTGACAAGCGGCGGAACGCTGGGAACGGCCGCCCTGCATGGTAACTTCATGGTGAGGAAACCCGAGTGCCCGCGTCCGAAATCGCCCTGCGCAAGACAGCCCTGAACGGCACCCACCGCGCGCTCGGCGCGAAGATGGTCGACTTCGGCGGGTGGGACATGCCGGTCGAGTACGCGGGGCTTATCGCCGAGCACATGGCGGTGCGGACCGGCGTGGGCGTGTTCGACGTAAGCCACATGGGCTGCATCCAGCTGCGGGGCCCCAAGTCGCTGAGCGCTGTGCAGCAGTTCTCGATGAACGACGCCTCGAAGCTCGCGGTCGGTCAGGCGCACTACTCGGCGATGCTGTACCCCAACGGCACCTTCGTCGACGACATCGTGGTCCACAAGCTGGGCGAGAACGACTGGCTGGTGGTGATCAATGCCGGCACCCGCGAAAAGGATTACGGCTGGATCCGGCAGCAGGCGCAGCCGCACGGCGGCCACGTTTCCGATTACTCCGACTACTACACCCAGCTGGCGATCCAGGGCCCGCGCGCCGTGGACGTGCTGCAAAAGCTGACCGACACGCCGCTGGTCGAGATCAGGAATTACCGGTTCCGCTGGGGCAAGGTCGCGGGGGTGTACAACGTCTTGATCGCGCGGACCGGGTACACGGGCGAGGACGGCTTCGAGATCTACATCCCCTCCGACGAGGCGACGAGCGAGCGCGTTTGGGGCGAAGTCCTCAAGGCGGGCGAGGAGTTCGGCATCGTGTCCTGCGGGCTGGGGGCGCGCAATACGCTTCGCCTGGAAGCCGCGATGGCGCTCTACGGGCACGAGATTTCGGACACGATCAATGTGTTCGAGGCCGGGCTGGACCGCTACGCGAAGCTCGACGACAAGGACTTTACCGGCGCGGCCGTCCTCCGGGAGATCAAGAACGCGGGCGGCCCGGCGCGGCGGCTGGTCGGGCTGGAGATGGTGGACCGGGGCATCGCGCGCGACGGATACCGCGTGCTGGATGCCGACGGACGAGCGATCGGCGCGGTGACCAGCGGCTCGCCCGCGCCGTTCCTCAAGAAAAACATCGCCATGGCCTACCTGCCGGCCGAGTACGCCGGAGAGCCGGGCAGGGAAGTGTTCGTCGAGGTGCGCGGAGCCGGGGTCAAGGCTCACACGACGAAGCTGCCTTTTTACAAACGCCCGCGGCCCGCAAGCAAGGAGATACAGGTATGAGCTACCCCGAGCAGTTCCGCTATACGCGCGAGCACGAGTGGATCCACGTGCAGGAGGGCATCGGCACGGTGGGGATCACGGACCACGCGCAGTCCACCCTGGGCGACATCGTGTTTGTAGAGGTTCCGAAGATCGGCGCCAAGGTCGAGAAGGGAAAGGTTTTCGGCTCGGTCGAGTCGGTCAAGGCGGTCTCGGACCTGTACTCCCCGGCCACGGGCGAGATCGCCTCGGTGAATGACGAGCTGAACTCCGCCCCGGAGCGCATCAATACCCACGCGCACGACGCCTGGATCATGCGCGTCAACCTGGCCGATCCCGCCGAGATCGAAGCGCTGCTGACCGCCGCGGATTACGAGAAGTTCGTTTCCGAAGAGACCGGCCGCTAGATCGTTTCTCGTCCACACGCAGAATCGACCGCAAGAAAAACGTGCGGGGAGGCAAGAAAGGGTGCGCCCTCGCGGCCGATGAGTGATAAACCTCATGGAAGCTGTTGCCGTAAGAAATCTCCCCCCAGGATCGGTGCTTGCGAAACCTTCATTTTTCCGTTCCCGTTTTTCTTCTCTGGGCACTACTGCCTGCCTGTCGCGCCGAGCAGCCGTATCTCGGGCGTTTCGACGTGTACACCGGCTTCTCCGACCTTAAGACGCCCAGCCTCAACGGCATCAACCAGGTGGGTTTTCATCTCCAGACCGGGTGGAATGTCTCGCGCCGCATCTCCTACGGCTTCGATTACAGCGTGCAGAACGGCCCCACCACGCTGACCGCCGGGATCGCGACCGCCGCGCTGCGGCAGCAGTTGGCGGCGGAGCTGCCGCGCGGCTATGTGCTCAACCTGCCGATCGATGCGACCACGCAAACCTTTACCGCGGGCGGGCAGCTCGCGATCCGGCATTACCGCCAGGCGACGTTCTTCGCGCGGCCTGTGCTCGCGGCCTTTCGACTCAAGACGACGCCCCGGCCCGGCGACCCGGTGGCCTCGCTGGTTGCCGCGCAACTGGCACCGGGCGGCAGCCTTACCGACTGGTACGGCGCTTACGGGGCCGGCGGCGGCGTGGAACTGCCGGTACAGCGTCATGTCGGGGCGCGCATCCAGTTCGACGCGGGCTGGAATCACCCTTTTACGAACATTCTGGGAAGCGGCGGCTGGAGCTACAGGTTCTCCGTTGGACCGGCTTTCCACTTTGGCCGGAACGTGCCAACATCGAAGCAGAAGTCCTGATCGAGGAGAGCCGCACCATGCGCTATCTGCCCAAGTCGGACCCGGAACGCCGCGCGATGCTCCGGGAGATCGGTGCTTCGGATATCGATGAGCTTTTCTCGACCGTGCCGGAGCAGTTCCGCCTCACGCGCGACCTGGACATCCCGGCCCAGATGGGCGAGTCCGAGATCGTCGGCTACTTCAAGGAAGCCGCCGCGCTCAACGCGGTCGGCTACTCGAGCTTTCTGGGCGCGGGCGCGTACCGGCACTATCGTCCGGTCGTCATCGATGCATTGGTTCAGCGCGGCGAGTTCCTCACCAGCTACACCCCCTACCAGGCCGAGATCACGCAGGGCACGCTCCAGGCCATCTTCGAGTTCCAGACCATGATCTGCGAGCTGACCGGCATGGATATCGCGAACGCATCGATGTACGACGGCTCGACCGGCGCGGCGGAGTCGGTGATGATGGCCATTCGCGTCACCGGGCGTGACCATGTCGCGGTCGCCCGCACGGTACACCCGGAGTACCGCGAGGTGCTCGCCACTTATGCGCAGCACCAGGGGACGCGGCGGACGGAGATTCGTTACGGTGCCGATGGTCGGCTGGACCTGGACGCTTTGGAGAAGACGGTCACGACCGAAACCGCCTGCGTGCTGGTTCAGTCGCCTAACTTCTTCGGCGTGGTCGAGGACATCCCGGCCATCGCGGCGATCGCGCACGCCAAAGGCGCGCTGCTGATCGTTTCGATCGCGGAGGCCGTCTCGCTGGGCGCGGTGCGTCCGCCGATCGAGGCGGACATCGTTTCGCTCGAAGCGCAGAGCTTCGGCGTGGCCCTGAGCTACGGCGGCCCGTATTGCGGCGTGCTCGCGGCCAAGGAGAAGTATTTGCGCCAGATGCCCGGCCGTCTGGTCGGCGAGGCTCGGGACAAGAACGGGCAGCGCGGGTTCGTGCTGACGCTCTCGACCCGCGAGCAGCACATCCGGCGGGAGAAAGCCACCTCGAATATCTGCACCAACCAGGCGCTGGTCGCGCTGATGGCGACCGTCTACCTCACCGTCTACGGCAAGGAGGGCATCCGCGAGCTGGCCGAGCACAACCTGGCCAAGGCGCACCATGCCGCGCGCGAGCTCGGCGCGGCGGGAGAAGTATTGTTCGCCGATACGCCGCGATTCCACGAGTTCGTGCTGCGCACCGAGGAAACCCCGGACGAGCTGAACGAACGGCTGCTGGAAAATAAAATCATCGGCGGCCTGGACCTGCGGCGCTGGTACCCCGAGCTCGGCAACGCGACCCTGTGGTGCGCGACCGAGCTGACCACCCGCGCCGAGATTGAACGGGCTTCGGCAGTTGCGGCTTCAGCCGCGCCTATGTCTCGCGTGTGGGGCGAGCCCTCACTCCATCTTGCAGGGGGTGTCCGCTGATGCGCTTGCTTCGTGTACCGGGAGACTCTATTTAGTGATTACGGAAACAGCGCGGCGTTCTCCGGCAGCCCCCGACGAAGAACTCGCCGGCCCTTTTGTTCCTCCCAGTCCGACACGTGCCGGAGAACGCGTCTCCGCGATCGACGTGCTGCGCGGCTTCTCGCTGCTCGGCATTCTGGTGATGAACATCGATAGTTTCGGCACGGCCGAGGGCACGCACGATATCCCGATCGACACACCGGTCCCCAGCTTTTCCGGGCCTCACGCACATTTAAACCTGGCGGTGTTGCTGCTTAAATGGTGTTTCTTCGAAAGCAAGATGCGCGGCCTCTTCTCGCTCCTCTTTGGGGCCGGGGTGATCCTGCTCACAAGCCGGGCTGAGGAGCGCGGAGCCGCCGCGACCATGGCGGACACCTTTACCCGGCGCAATCTGCTGCTCATGCTCTTCGGTCTTCTCCATGGCGTTTTCATCTGGCATGGCGACATTCTGTTCGACTACGGCCTCTGCGCGCTGCTGTTTCTCTATCCAGCCCGGAAGCTCCCGGCAAAGGCTCTGATCTGGATGGGTCTGGCAGCCTCCCTGATCCTATCCACATTGTCAGTGGTCACTCTCTCGCATGCCGCTGAGGACCTGAGCACAGCTCATAGGCATGCGGAGATTAGCCGAACGGCAGACCCGGCCGGCCTCGTCGCGGCCGCGGATGCGAAGCAATGGAGCGCGTTCGTGGCCGCGCACCCAAAGAAAGCCGCCGCGAGATCGGCCGGCGAGGTCGAAGAGGCCCACGCAGGCTACCTGGCAATGGTCAAGGAAAATCTGGACGGCTATTTCGGTCCAGGCCTCGTCATGCGCGTCATGACTGTCGCAGGGGTTCTCCCTCTGATGTTGACCGGCATGGGCTTGTGCAAACTTGGTTTTCTCTCGGCCCGATCGTCAGACCGCGTCTATGCCCTGACGGCTGTGTTGGGCTTCGGCATCTCCCTCCCGGTCTATGTCTACGGCCTGCTACACGCCTATGCGCAAGGTTTCTACTTTCTCACTCTGGACAAGTGGGTCTGGCTCCCTTACACGCTGACGAGCGATGCAGGCATGCTCGCCATCGCGGCCTCTGTCATGCTGCTGATCAAGCACGGTTTCTTCCGCGCGTTGCAGCGCGGGCTTGCCGCTGTCGGTCGAACCGCCTTCAGCAACTACATCGGAACCAGCCTTCTATGTCAGTTCCTTTTCCTGTGGGGCCCCTGGAAGCTGTACGGCAAGCTGGAGTACTACCAGCTGCTCTACGTGGCGGTCGGTGTATGGGTCGTCAATGGGATTGCAAGCACGCTATGGCTGCGGTTTTTCGAATACGGTCCGCTCGAGTGGTTGTGGCGTTCGCTCACCTACGGCAAAAGGCAGCCGCTCCGGCTGGATGCCATGGCTGCCGGATAGCAAGCAGCCCGGAACCCGGTAATCGGCCGCGAGCACCTTGGGAGTCCGGCGTGGACCAAGCGTACTGTTGAGGAGAGGAATCCATGAGCACAGCGAGCCTGGACATCGAGAAAGCAGCTCCATCGGAGAAGCCGTTTGCGGGCACCCCGCGCAAGGTCCGCCCGCATCAGACGCAGAACGAGGCGCTGAGCTTCGAGAAGTCCGCCCCCGGCAAGCGCGCCTACCGCATGCCCCCGCTCGATGTGCCGTATGTGGCTCCCGCCGATGTGCTGGGCGAGGCCGCCCGCGTCGAGCCCGCCGCCCTGCCGGAACTGAGCGAGATCGAGATCATTCGCCACTTCACCCGCATGTCGACCTGGAACTACGCGATCGACCTCGGCATGTACCCCCTGGGCTCCTGCACGATGAAGTACAACCCGAGGGTGAACGAGTTCGTGTCGCGGCTGGAGGGCATTGCGGAAGCGCATCCCTACCAGCCGGAGTCGCTCTCGCAAGGCGCGCTCGGGATCCTCAAGGAGCTGGAGCATTGCCTGCTCGAGATTACCGGCATGGACGCGATCACGCTGCAGCCGGCGGCCGGCGCGCACGGCGAGTTCACGGGCATCCTGCTGGTCCGCGCATACCACCAGTCGCGCGGCAACGCCCGCAAGACCGTCATCATCCCCGACTCCGCCCACGGCACCAACCCGGCTACCGCGGCTATCTGCGGCTACCGGGTCGTGAACCTGAAGTCGAATGCCGACGGCGGCGTCGACCTCGAAGCCCTGCGCGCGCTGGTCGACGAAAACACCGCAGCGATGATGCTGACCAACCCGTCCACCATCGGCGTGTTCGAAAACGAGATCGCGGCGGTTGCTGAAATTCTCCATGCCAAGGGCGCGCTGCTCTACATGGACGGCGCGAACATGAACGCGCTGGTCGCGAAAACGCGGCCCGGCGACTTCGGCGTGGACGTCATGCACCTGAACCTGCACAAGACCTTCTCCACCCCGCACGGCGGCGGCGGTCCCGGCTCCGGCCCGGTGGCATGCAGGGCGATCCTCGAGCCGTTCCTGCCGACGCCCGTGGTCCGCACCGATGCGCATGGGGTGCACCGGCTGGACTTCGACCGGCCCGAGTCCGTCGGGCGGGTGCGCATGTTCTACGGCAACTTCGGGATGTTCGTGCGCGCGCTCGCATACGTCCTGGCGAACGGCCCGGACGGCCTGCGCCAGACCACCGAGGATGCCGTCCTGAACGCCAACTACGTCCGCGCGAAGCTCGAAGACCTGTACGAGCTGCCCTACAAGACGCCTTCGATGCACGAGGTGGTTTTTTCCGACAAGCGGCAGGCCCGCAACGGCGTCAAAACCGGCGATATTGCCAAGCGGCTGATCGACTACGGTTTTCACCCCTACACGACCAGCTTTCCGCTGATCGTACCCGGCGCGCTGATGATCGAGCCGACCGAAAGCGAGTCGCGCGAGGAGCTGGACCTGTTCATCGACGCCATGCGGCAGATCGCACGCGAAGCGGAGGAAAATCCGGAGCTGATCACCGCCGCGCCGCATTCGACCCGCATCGCGCGCCTGGACGAAACGGCGGCGGCCCGCAAGCCGATCCTGCGCTGGAAGGCCCCGCCCGCCTCGACCCCGCTCACGCCGGACACGGCCGCGAAGGAGTGGTAGGGTGGCGCGCAGCGTCTTCGACGAGCGGCGGGACGAGCTCGAACGGTACGAGCACATGCTGGGCCGGGAGCGCGGACGGCTCGCCGTCTCGCTCGACGTGCTGACCGACGCGCTGACCCTGGTCGGCCAGCACGGGGTCTACTGCGTCTCCACCCGCAACCCATCCAAACCCGCCATGGATATCGAAGCCGTTCTGGCCGGGATCGAGGGCGCCAAGGACCTGATCCAGTCGACAATGGCGCTTTTGGAAGCGAAAAAAGCCGGTCTGTAGTACTCTGAAGTCCGCGCGATATGCGCCCGTAGCTCAGCTGGATAGAGCGTTCGCCTCCGAAGCGAAAGGTCGCAAGTTCGAATCTTGCCGGGCGCACCATCCCCCTCGCGCGGCTCCGAGAATGCAGTTCCCGCCCAACGGGAGGCCGCCCTGCCTTTGCCGCAGCGGATGAGAAAGCAGCGGATGGCCAAAACTCCCTTCTCGGTCGAGTGTTCAAGCAAGAACTTGGCGTATTTTCCCAAGACGGGACAGAAGGCCCGAAATGGGTCATCCCCGCGACGAAACGAGGAACTCTCGTTGACACCGGGGATGCTCTTGCGTGAACTTCACATGTAGAGGAGTCGACCGGCGGGGTTCGCGGCAAAACCATGGCGTTGAAGACAAAGCTGGGACACGCGAGGCAGGGGCTGACCAACGCCGTTTTCGTCGCTTACAGTTGGCTGATCGCGCACACGGTGCCGCGCACCGGTTGGTACCGTGTCGCGCTCGGGACCTCGCGGTTCCTCAGCCGCTCGGCCGGCCGTTTCGCACCGAAAGGGCACAACGCCAACGCGGCATCCCTCACGCCGCGCCTGCTCCATCGCTTCCTCGACCTGCTCATGATCCACGACGCGTACTTTCCGATCCCCGTGCGGGTGGAAGGCGAGGAGATCCTGCGCGAGTATGCCGCGCAGCCGGGCGGCTTCGTGTGCTGCTCGGCGCACATCCCTTTCATCAAGGTGCTGCTCCCGCTGGTGCGCAAAACCATCGGCGACGGCAGACCGGCGCGCATCATCGCGCGCGAGCCGGTCGGCGACAACGAGGTCTCGGCCTGGGGCGACGCGCACTGGCAGGCCATCCGCACCGATCACGCGGTGCTGCTGCACACCCGCTCCCTCCTGCGCCGGAACGGCTGCCTCATCGTCGTGGTCGACAAGGAGCAAGGTGAGTTCATCTCGTCCAACATCTTTCGCTTCGTCGGCAAGATGAACTCACGCATCCTTATGTGGTTTACCCAGCTCCAGCCCGACGGCACCATCCTGCTGCGCATTCTTCTGCCGCCGGGGCCGGCATGCAAAACCGAGCAGGACATCCGGGCCAACCTCGACTTCGTCGCGGAAAACGTGCGGCGCATTCTGCGGGGCAAGTCGATGGCGGGCGGCGATCACCCGGCGAAGACCGCCGAAGCCTCGGACCAAGGGCACGCGGACCAAGCACATGCGAACCAAGGGCAGCGCTCGCGCGAGATCAACCGCATCCAGCTCTACTCGAACGCGCAGCTCGAGGCGAGGATGCGCCGGCTGCAGGCGATGCTCGCCAATGGCCACCAAAACGGACAGCGCGAACTGCTCGAAGAGCGGCTCGCGCTGATGCGTCTGGAGCTCGAAACGCGGTCCGGAGTCTAGAGCATTCTTTCCTGAATGCTCTACAGGGCTCAGCCGCTGTGAACGCGGCTTTTCCGGCGAGAAGAGCCGCCGGCTTGCCGCGATGGAGACAGTTCCGCGCTCGACGGCATTAGGGAGATGCTTGAGCTGCCCTAGATGTGGCAGGCGACCGCGCCGCGCTTTTCCAGGTACTTCTGGTGATACTCCTCGGCCCGCCAGAAGGTTTGTGCCGGAACCACCTCGGTCACGATCGGTTTGCGAAAGCGTCCCTCGGCTCCAAGCCGCGCGATCACCTGCTTCGCCGCCGCTTCCTGCTCCGGCGAGTGGAAGAACACGGCACTGCGGTACTGGTTGCCCCAGTCGGGTCCCTGGCGGTTGAGCTGCGTCGGATCGTGCAACGCGAAGAACTCGTTCAGGATCGTCTCGTAGCTCACCCGGTCCGGGTCAAACGTGAGCTCGACCACCTCCGCATGACCGGTGCGGTCGGAGCAAACGTCCTTGTAGGTCGGGTTGGCGAGTTTGCCGCCTTCATAGCCGACGGCGGTCTCCGTCACTCCGGGAATCCGGCCGAACCGGACCTCGACACCCCAGAAACAGCCTGCTCCAAATGTCGCTTTTTCCATACATCCTCCACTCGTTTGGATGTTCCGGCGGGACCGGCCGTTTCAGGCCAGTTCGTACCCGGCAAAAAAGTAGCCGATCTCGAAGGCGGCGGTATCCTCGGCGTCGGATCCGTGAATGGCATTTTCCTCGATGGAGGCGGCGAAGCGCTTGCGGATCGTCCCCTGCTCGGCGTTTGCCGGGTTGGTCGCGCCCATGAGCTTGCGCAGGTCGGCGATGGCGTTCTCCTTTTCGAGCACCATCGGAAAGATCGGGCCGGAGGACATGAACTCGGTCAGCGAGCCGAAGAATGGACGTTGTGCGTGGACGTGGTAAAACCCTTCCGCCTGCTGCCTGGAGATGGAGAGCTTTTTGATCGCGACCAGCTTGAAACCGGCTTCTTCGATGGCCGAGAGGATGGCTGCCGCATCGCCTTTGCGCACGGCGTCGGGCTTGAGAATGCTGAAGGTGCGTTGTGCCAAGGTGAGAGTGCTCCTGAAAAGTGACTTGCAAGACAAGTATGGCCTATCGAGCGGAAAGAAAGTAGACGCGCCACGCCGCTGCATCGTGGACGCGACGAAGCGGCCGCGATGCCGTTCGCCGTCCCTTGAGGTAGGCGGGTCCGCTTTCAAGGCGAAGACAAAAAAGCACCGCTTCCATCGCGGCGCTTTCTCCGAAAATGGATCGGCTAGGCAGCCTGAGCTAAGCGCGGCAGAAGCCCGACATGGCTGGTCTCGTACAGAGCGAGCAAACGCTGGCGCATTAGGTGGTACGCGCCGGCAGCCTCCTGCAGCTGAAACGGGACCGAGATCCAGTGACGGCCGGTGACCATCTGGGAAAGCATGCCGATGCGGACCTGGCGTACGGCGGAGCGGAGCCGGATCGCGTCCCGGCGCATGCGCTCGGCGACGATCAGCCCTTCCTCCTCGTTCCACTGCGCCGCGTGGGCCGCGATGGCCAGCAGCAGATCGGCGTTGGCGCGCATATTTTTGAGGCCGGCCTCACCGCCCAGCAGATGCCAGATGACCTCCGGCTGCATTTCGACCTGACCCCTGCGCGGCTCGAGGTAGTCGCGGGCGACCGAGCGTACCCCGGCCAGGTTGACCGGCGCGAGCGCCGCCAGCAGGGCGTCGAAGCAGCGGCTGTCGAGGCGGATGGCGGACCGCCGCGCGCGGAATGCCGCCCCGGCGAAGCCGCCGAGGGCCAGAACGAAGGCGAGGAGCGGAGCGGCTGTGTGCATGGGTGACCCCAGGTGACCTCAGTGACCTACTTTGCCCAAATCGTAATGAACTCGTTCCTGCAATGCAAGCACATATTTCTGAAGAGCGGGAGAAATCGGCCGCCGGGCCGGCTCGTTGTGCCAGAGCGAGACACACCAGTAGCCCAGGACCAGCAGGTAGTCGGCTACGCGCAGATAACCAACAGCATCATCGTAGGCTCGCCGGGGATCCAGATAAGCCTGGAAGCCGTCGATGGATGCCGCTACCAGCGTCCAGAACATAAGACCGCCGCCGATCGCGATGGCATGGCTACGCCAGGGCAGGCCCAGATTGTTGGCCTGCGTGAACAGTGCGGTCACCAGTCCGCAGGCGACCAAGCTGGTAAACACATCACTCCGCATGCACCAGGCTTGTATCGGATTCAGGTGCGCTGCGGGAAGGAAAAGGGCAGTCGCGAAAGCGAACGCGATTCCAAGCGCTGCTCTCGCAAAGAGTGGTTGTAGTGCTGAACGGTTCCAAACACCCGCAGGCCGGAGAACATCCTTCGCAAGCTCGTACAGCACGAAAAGCTGTGCGAGAAAACTTGCGACTGAATAGGCTAAGTACAAGTAAGTGTAGGCACGTGTGTTGAACGGGGCTACAGAGGAAATCAGGACTGTCGCAATCAAATCGAGCAGGGCGAAGGTAAAAAGAGCTGGAAACCTTCGCCAGCGTTTTCTCGTAAGCATGACGGTGCAGAGCACAACGTCCATGACCGGAGCGGACGCGAGAGACACCGTCGAGATTGCACTGGCGATCAACCCTAACGGCTCCCTCCGTGGAGCGTACCATTACGGCTCCGTCATCGGGAACCGAATTTCACGTTGCTAGGCGATAGCGGCCTTGAGATAAGGGCGGGGGAGCGAACCGGCGGGGCAGTCGGCGGCCTTGAGGTAAGGGCGGCGCAGGGAACCGGCGGGGCAGTCTGCGACCTTGAGGTAAGGGCGGCGGAGCGAACCGGAAGGGCAGTCGGCGGCCTTGAGGTAAGGGCGGCGGGCAGTACCGGAAGACATGGCAACGGCTTGGGCAGCCGGGCGGGAAATGCTCGGGCAGTATGTGCCCGGAGGGCAGCGAAGAGCGTTCGAGGCGAGAACGACTGACGCAGCTTGAAGCGCTTGGGCAGTCTCTCCGGATGTCAATGTCACTCTGGTAACAGAAAGTGGTTTTGCGGTAACCTTAAACGCGAAGGAAGGTGCCGAAAGTGCGAGTGCCGCAACAGCGATTCCGAGCATTTTCACGATTTTCATGAGAGAGTCTCCTGAGCGCCTGTTGCGCTTGAAAGGAGATTAGTCTCACAAAAGCAGGAAAATAAAGGGAAATTTTTGCAAATTTCGATTTTCGAGTTCGGCGGCGATCTTAATGGCTGAGGCGGTTACCTGGAATCTCCAAAGTAATCAAAGACGGGCTGGGGTGAAAAGCTGAGTAGGTACTACGGATTCCACAAAGAAGGTAACGAGAGTCACAAACGGGAAGAAAGTTGCCCTAAGCTGGCCCACAATGGGACGAGCTGCATGAATCCTTGCGCGCGAGCGTCCCGGGCACGGCCTGCAACCGCGCATCGAACGGCCCCAGTCCGCCCGGCGGGGTACGATCTTTCCGTTTCGAAGTGTGTCAGGCTCTCGTGGCCCTGCTTTGGGCGCGAACGGCCGTTGATTCGAAGTTCGCGAAGAGCGTGTCGATCGCTTCCTTCACGGAGACGCGGCCCCGCAGAGCCGCGCGCGGGCCGCCCATGCGTCGTTTCTACGCCCGACCCATCACGCGCGCGACGGTCTCGCCGATCGCGGCGGGCGATTCGACCACGGTGATGCCGGCGGCACTCAGCGCGGCCATCTTTTCCTTCGCCGTACCCTGCCCGCCGGAGATGATGGCCCCGGCATGGCCCATGCGGCGGCCCGGCGGCGCGGTCTGCCCGGCGATGAACCCGACCACGGGCTTCTTCACGTGCTCGCGCACATAGGCGGCGGCGGTCTCTTCCGCCGTGCCGCCGATCTCGCCGATGAGCACGATCGCCTCGGTCTCCGGGTCCTCGTTCAACAGCTTCAAGGCATCGGTGTGCGTGGTCCCGATCACCGGGTCGCCGCCGATGCCGATCGCGGTCGATTGCCCGATGCCGCGCTGGGTGAGTTGGTAGACGGCTTCATAGGTCAGCGTCCCGGAGCGGGAGACGATGCCCACCGGTCCTTCCTTGTGGATACGCCCGGGCATGATGCCGATCTTGCTCTTGCCGGGCGAGATGACGCCGGGGCAGTTGGGGCCGATCAGCCGCGAGCGCGAATGCCGCAGCACCGACCACACCTCGACCATGTCGTTGGTGGGGATGCCCTCGGTGATGCAGATGATCAGCGGCAGCCCGGCGGCCTCGGCTTCCAGAATCGCGTCGGCGGCGAACGGCGGCGGCACGAAGATGACGGTGGCGTTCGCGCCGGTTTGGCGCACGGCAGCGTCGACCGTGTCGAAGACCGGCCAGCCCTCATGCGTGGTCCCGCCCTTGCCGGGGGTCACGCCGCCGACGACGTTGGTCCCGTACTCGGCGCAGCCTTTCGCGTGAAAGGTGCCTTCCTTGCCGGTGATGCCTTGCACGATGAGGCGGGTGTTTTTGTCGACCAGGACTGCCATGGGTGTTCTCCTTTGAAGATTGATTTGTGCGGGCGGAGCGGTTTGGTGAGGCTGCGTTCGGATCACAAGTTTGAGGGCGCAGCCTTCTACAGTTGGTGGATGCGCAGCCGCAGCAGCTCCGTCGCGGCTCGGTCGGGCGAGAGGTGGGGTAAGCGACGGGCACAAACCTCATCCATTCTTTGAAAAGCGCCTGCCGAGCGCGTTGCGTAGCAGCCAGGCTCTGAGGCGTCGGGTCCATGCTGTAGGCGTCCGGACCCGGCGTGAAGTCTTCCGCCTTTGCGGAAGCTGCCATGAGCGCTCGCTCAGCCCGCGCCCGGTCCGCTGCCGTGGTTTTCGGCAAGTCACCGGAGGCGAACCGCTGGAGGTTGATGGCGAACTGTTCACGTAGGTGGCCTTGGTCGGCCTGTTTGAACCCGGAAGAGCCGCTGCCGCCGCCTCCGGTGTACTCGCCCGAGCCGCGGGATTTTTCAAACCCGGCTTCGGCGGCCAGAAGCGCGGGGAACATGGCTTGCGCGGCTTCGGGCAGCTGTGCTTTCAGTTGCGCCGGGCTGCGCCTCCGGCTTACGTCGGCTTGCTTTTGCTGGACGTATTCGCAGTAGCTGCCCATGGCACCGGAAGTTGCGTCGTCGCACAAGTGGAAAGGCTTGTTTTCCGGAAGCTTGCCGTCGCGCAGGGCTTCGAGGCGTCCTAGCCGTGTTTCGGTCTCAGCGCCTGCCGCGCCTGGATTGAGTTCGCATGCGAACCGGATAGCCAAGGTGTAGTCACGTGGGACGCCATAGCCATTCGCGTAAAGCATGGACAGGGTTCCCGGCCCCCAAGCAAAGCTGCCGGCCTCGTTCAATGGTCGGTCACGCTGCAGGTAGGCGCACCGGAGTGCCTTTGCGTAGTCCGGCGCTTGGCGAAGCCATAATTCCCGGCGTTCCGCGCGCAGCACTTCAACCCCGCGCCGCCGCGACCGCCTTTTCCGCAGCGTCCTGCATGGTATCGCCGACCTCGAAGGCAAGGCCCGACTCGGCGAGGATACGGCGGCCTTCCTCGACGTTGGTGCCTTCGAGCCGCAGAACGATGGGGATCTTGACAGCGAGGTTCTTGGCCGCCTGCACAACGCCTTGGGCGAGCGTGTCGACGCGAAGGATCCCACCGAAGATGTTGATGAACACAGCCTTGACACTCGGGTCGGAGAGCAGGATTTTGAAGGCATTCTCGATCTGCTGCTGATTCGCCCCGCCCCCGACGTCGAGGAAATTCGCCGGGGCGCCGCCGGCGTACTGGATGATGTCCATGGTCGCCATCGCGAGGCCCGCGCCGTTGACCATGCAGGCGATGTTGCCGTCGAGCTTGATGTAGTTGAGCGCGTACTTCGATGCCTCGACCTCGAGCGGGTCTTCCTCGGCCAGGTCGCGCAGGGATTTGAGGTGGGCGTGGCGGAACAGGGCGTTGTCGTCAAAGGTGAGCTTGCAGTCGAGCGCCAGCAGCTTGCCGTCTTTTGTCGTAATAAATGGATTGATTTCGAGCAGCGAAGCGTCGGTCGCGATGAAAACCTCGTACAAACCCTGCATGAACTTGACCGCCTGCTGCACCAGCGAACCCCCGAGGCCGAGCGCGAAAGCGAGCTCACGCGCCTGGTAGGGCTGGAAGCCGACTGCCGGGTCGATGACGACCTTGCGGATCGCGTCTGGGTCCTTGGCGGCGACCTCCTCGATCTCCATGCCGCCGGCCTGGGAAGCCATGAAGACCAGACGGGATTGCGCGCGGTCGAGCACGATGCCGAGGTAGAGCTCGCGGTCGATGGCGGCGGTCTCCTCGATGAGCAGCCGCTGCACGCGCTGCCCGTCGGGGCCGGTCTGGTGCGTGACCAGCTGCATGCCGAGGATGGCCGAGGCGTACTGCTCGGCCTCGTCGAGCGAGCGGGCGACCTTGACGCCGCCGCCCTTGCCGCGGCCCCCGGCATGGATCTGCGCCTTGACGACGACCCCCGTAGCACCGCCGGTGAGGAGCCGCTTGGCGACCTCGACGGCTTCCTCCAGGGTGTTCGCGACTTCGCCTTGCGGGACGGGAACACCGTGCTCGCGCAGGATCTGCTTGGCCTGGTACTCGTGTATTTTCATAGGGTTATGCGTCGCCCTCGCGGCTTCTCGCACACGAGTGTACAGGCGCGGGCGGATGGTTGTCCCCACGGTGTACCGAGACGGTTCAGCGCCGGGCGAGCACGGGGGTCAACGGTTCCGGGGTCACGCGGCAGGCCGAACGCGTGCCCGCATGCCAGGCGGTACCCTCGGCGTAGCGAAGCGCCGTGATCTCGACCCACGCGATCGTGGCGGTCTGTGCCAGGGCGAGGGCGGAGATGAAGGCCGCTTGGCCCGCGCGGGTATCCGTCAGGGTGAAGCCGCGGACGATATCGGGCTCGGGATTGCCGCCGAGCTGCCACACGCGGCTCTTCGCCGAGAATGCATGGACGGTCACGGTCGCTTCCGCGATGCGCCGGCCGTCCCGCGGCGTGAGGGTGAGGCTCAGGGCGGCATTGCCCGTGCCGCGCGGGCCGGCGACGACGAGGAAGTCCCCCGCGCTGCCCCGGCGGGCGGTCGCCTCGACGGGGCAGTTCGCGGCTCCAGGCTGCATTTCGAGCAGGGAGGGAGCGGTTTGCGCGGCGAGCGCCGGGGAGGTGAGCGTCAGGGGGGTGAGCAGCAAGGTTAGAGCGGCGATGCGGCGCATGAGGAATACCTCCATCGGCATCATCAGCATACGCTTCTGTGCGGGCATTTGCCGGCGGTGGGCTTTACCGATCAAACGGCCGCGCGCCGGGCTTCCTCCAGGGTCAGGGTCTTGCGCATGCGCTCGGCGAGCATGGCGATCGCGGCGTCCCGCCCGCAGCCGAACACGGCCTTGACCGCATTGCCCTTCAGGTAATACGCCAGGAACTTCGCTTCTTCGAGCGAGCCGTCGATCTGGAGGTCGTCCCACTTCTCCGCGTGGCCCACGTAGCGGAATTGCTTGCCGAAGTGGGCGGTCCAGAAGAGGGGCACCTGGTGCAGGGCCTGGCCCTCGGGTGCCAGGATGGGGATGCCGGGGCCTTTCAGAACCTCGGCGGCAAAGGTGCGCCCGTGCTGCTCGGCCACGCGCCAGTGCTCGATGCGGGTCGCGTTGACACTCGCGATATCGCCCCCCACCCACAGCTTCGGCCCGGCGCGCAGGGTCGCGTCCACGGGCACGCCGCCGTCCTTCTCGAGCTGCAGGCCGTGCTCGAAGCGCGTTGCCGGCTCCACGCCGACCGCGACCAGCACGAGGTCGGCGGGCAGTGTCTTACCCGACTTGAGCTTCACGCCGTCCGGGCCGATCGCCTCGGCTTCCGCTCCGAGCTCGAGCACGACCCCGTTCGCACGATGGAGGTCGATCAGCACCCCTGCGGGCCCCGCGCCGAACTTTTGCGCGAACGGCCGGTCCGACCGGCACACCAGCGTCACCTCGACGCCCCGGCCCCGGAGCGCGGAGGCCGCTTCAAACGCGATGAAGCTGTCGCCGATGAGCACGGCCCGTTTGCCTTGGCCCTCGCCGAGGGTGGCCGCGATCGCTTCTACGTCCTCCGCGCTGCGGAGGGTGTGGACGCGCGGCGCGTCCTCGCCCGGGATGCCGAGCTTGCGCGCCTTGCCGCCGGGGGCAAGCAGGGCGGCATCGAACCGGAGCTCGCGGCCGTCGGCGGTTTTCAAGGTGCCCGCCGCGCCGTCGAGCGCGACAACTTCCGCCGCGACCCGTTCCACGCGCAGCTGCTTCTGTTCCTCGGGCGACCATAGGGGCATCACCGGCTTCTTCCCGGCCAGGGTCATCTTGCTCAGGTTGGTGCGGTCCACGGGCTCTTCGGCGTGCGGGTCCACCATGCTGATCGCGCCGGCGAACCCGCCCTGGCGCAGCGCGCACACCGCCGCCGCCGCCGCCGCGCCGCCGCCGATGGTGACCACGCGCAGGCCTTCGCCGACCGGGGCCGCGGGTGCGTGGTCGTCGTGGTTGGCGAGCGAAGGTGCGTTCACCGGCTGGGGGTCGACCAGGATCTTTCCATCCTCCATCCGTATGTCGTAGCGCTTCAGGGACCTGAGCGGCGGCGGCTCCAAAAGTTGTCCCAGGAGTTGCCCCAGGCGGCCGGTCGAGAGGTCAAAGGTACCGCCGTGCCAGGGGCAGATGAGCTTGCCGTTGCATACCGCGCCGCCCTCGAGAGGCGCTCCGGCGTGCGGGCACTTCGCTTCGAGCGCGTGGAACTCGCCCGCCTCTGTATGCACAAGCAGAATTTCCGCTTCGCCCGCCTTGACCGCTTTCTTAGAACCAGCCGGCAGCTCCGCCGCTGTCAGAACTTGCTCCATCGCCATCCGTTGTATCCTCTCGATGAGGATAGACGCGGCATTCGCCGGCAAACCGAGATGACCGACTCTGAGTTTCGCAAGCTGGTAAAGGATGCGGTCGAGCTGGACCTCCCGCTCACGCGCGAGGATGCGCGGGCGCTGGTCGGATCGGTGCTGGGCGCGCCCGACCCTCTGCCGGAAACGATGGCGCTGCGGATGGGGGCGCTTTTGACCGCGCTGGCCAGGCGGGGCGAGTCGGCGGAGGAGTTGTGCGGCGTGGCGGAGGCGATCCGCTCCGCGTGCGTGCGCCTCCCTTTTTCCGATGACGAACGAGCCGGCTTGGTGGACACCGGCGGAACCGGCGGCGATGGGCTCGATACTTTCAATGTTTCCACCGCGGCGGCCTTGATCGCGGCCGGGGCGGGTGCGCGCGTGGCCAAGCACGGCAACCGCGCGGTGACCGGACGGTGCGGCTCGGCGGACGTCCTGGAGGCGCTCGGGGTGCCGGTGGCGCTCGCGCCCATGGAGTCTGCCGCATGTTTAAAGGCCTGCGGGTTCGTGTTTCTGTTCGCGCCCATGTACCACCCCGCGCTGCGGAAGGTAGCCCCGCTGCGCAGGGCTTTGCCGTTCAGGACGATTTGGAACCTGGCCGGGCCGCTCGCGAACCCGGCGGGCGCGGCGGCGCAGTTGGTGGGGGTCGCGGCTCCTTCGATGGTGCCTGTCATGGCGGAAGCGCTGCGGCTTCTGGGCACGCACCACGCTTGGGTGGTGCACGGACGGGTCGCGAGCTCCGGGCAGGGGCTGGACGAGTTGACCACGACCGGCGAAAGCGTGTGGGCCGAGGTGCGCGAAGGGCGGGTGTCCTCGGGGTCGCTGCCGGCTCCGGTGCCGGCGGCCGGGCTGGAGGAGCTCACCGGCGGGGCCGATGCGCGCGAGAACGCCTCGCTGGTCGAGCGGGTACTGCGGGGCGAGGACGCCGCGCGGGGCGGGGTCGCGGAGCTGAACGCCGGGGCGGCTCTGGTTGTGGCGGGGCTTACACCGGACCTCGCCTCTGGAATCGAAAAAGCGCGGGAGTCGGTCGCCTCCGGGGCGGCGTGGCGCGTGCTCGAACAGCTTCGTACGTTCGCAAAGGGCTACTGAGAGTCGTCCAGCTCGGTCCACAGCCAGTCGAGGTCGACATAGGCCGGAGTAGTCGAGGACTGAAGCCTGTTTCCCTTTGCCTCTATCCAGTTGGCGCCGTCCCAGACGGATGCCTTGCGGGTTTCAGGGTCGATAAGCCAGATGTCGGCGGTTCCCATTGCCGCCAAATCCTCCGCGCGCGCTTTCAGATCGGATAACCGGTAGGAAGGAGACAGCACCTCGATGGCCAGCAATGGAGCTTCGACAATGGTGTGCTTCGGCGCGGTGCCCCTGCGGATCACAACCACGTCCGGGAGGCGCATGCGTGTCGCGGATGTGCGGGTATGAGTCTCGATCGAGCAAGCGATACCCCACTCCTTCCGGTGCGCGAGAAACCACTGGCCCAAAAGCAGCTGAACCGTTCCGTGGGAGAAACCTGTCACGCCCTTCTCCTTCAACTCGCCGTCGACATACTCGACAGCGCCTTCGTAGTTGGTGTTCAGGTACTCCTCCATCGACACGAATGCTGCGGGAACGGTGGCCATCGCTGCACCTCATAGGTAGAGTACCGCTAACTTTCGTTGGCCGGGCGGCGTTTCTACGGAGACAAAGCGCTCCACGTCAGTATCTACTCGCTTCGAGCACTCCGAAGGAGCTTCCATGCGCTTTCTCGCTGTCGTTCTCCTCGCCGGTTCCGCGTTCACCGCGCAGGCCCAGCAGATCGCCCCGCAGGTCCAGGTCGGGCCCATGAACCGCACAGTCGCCGTCACCGCGACCGCGCAGGCCGAGCGCCGGGCGGACACGGCGGCGGTGCACATCGGCTACCAGCTCTATGCGGCGACCTCGCGCGAGGTCGCCGAGCAGGCCTCAACCGTCTCGAAGGCGATCGCGGACGCGGAAGCGAAGACCGGTGTGCCGGCGGATGCGCTCGAGAGCGAATCCCAGAGCACCGGGCCGGTGCAGGACTATTCAAACAACGGACGCGATCCGGCCGAGCAGGCCCGGCGCAAATTTCAGGCGCAGCAAAGCTGGACCGTGCGGGTGCCGGCCGCCCTGTCGTCGAAGGTGCTGGCGGCCGCAGTGGCCGCGGGCGCGAACCAGAGCGGGGCCATCGACTGGTCGATCGCGGACGAGGACGCGCTGACCGCCGAGGCAGCAGGCAAGGCGCTCAAGCACGCCCAGGCGGTGGCCGGGCAGATGGCCGCCGGGCTCGGCGCCAAGCTGGGGCCGCTGGTGTACGCGAGCAACGAGGCGCAGCAAGCGGATCCTCAGCCGCTGAATCTCCGGATGGCTCCGGCCGCGTCTTCCGTAAAATCCGAGGCCCAGGCCGTCCAGCTTTCCCTCGGCCCGCAGATAGTCCGCCGCTCCGCGACGGTGTACGCAGTCTTCGCCCTTCAGTAGCCTCCCTGCATACTGGACAGGGAGAGCCACATGAGCGAAACGAACCGCCAACCCGACCGCGTGCTCGAGCCGCCGCGCGAGGCCAAAGAAGTCTACGAGCGCTGGCTCAAGTACCTCGACGACGAGCTCACCCGGCACACCGCGCCCGTGCTGCGCGAGCAGATCGTGCTCAACAACCTCCACCAGATGATCCTGGGCTCGCCCAAGGGCGGCCGGCTCAACTTCAACCTGAACTCGGAGCTGCCCTTCAACGTGCTCCAGCTCTCCTTTGACCCGAAAAACATCACGCTCGAAGGCGAATACGACGGCGGCGTCGACATGGAGCAGTACGCGCCGCGCAAGCCGCTCATTTATATGTGGCAGATGTTCGATCGCTCGGCGATCGGCATCAACCACTGGCTGGGCTTCCGGTTCCGCGCGATGCTGGGCAGGCACATCTTCAAGTCGATCGGCGAAAACGTCCGCATCTTCGGCGAAGTCACCTTCGCGCTGGGTTACAACCTGACGATTGAGGACGACTGCGTGATTCATCGGGGCGTGCTGCTCGACGACCGGCAGGAGATCGTGCTGAGGAAAGGCAGCGTGCTCGCGGACTTCTCCGCGGTGGCGCCCGAAACCGACGAGGCCGAGGGAGGACGGACCGAAATCGGTCCCAACGCGTACGTGCCGCCGCGCACGCTGGTCAAGGCCGGGCAGAACGTGGGAGAGCGCGGCAAGCCCGGCGCGTGAGCGTCCGCTTGCTACCATGAAGCCGAGGCGCCCATGTCGCAGCAGGAAATCGTTCTAAAGGTCTTCGAATTCGTGCTGCTCCTGTTTTCGCTGTCGCTGCACGAGGCGGCGCACGCCTGGACCGCCTCGCGCCTGGGCGACCAGACGGCCCGCATGCTGGGCCGCGTGACGCTGAACCCGGCCAAGCACATCGACCCCATCGGGACCATCCTTTTGCCGCTGCTGATGCTTTTCGCCGGGCCCTACGGCGGGCGGTTCCTCATCGGCTGGGCCCGGCCCACGCCGGTCAACCCGCGCAACTTCGTCAAGTATGTGCGTGGGGACGTGCTGACCACCCTCGCCGGCCCGGCCAGCAACCTGCTCATCTCGCTGGTCTGCACGGTCGCGCTGGTTGTTCTGGCCAAGAGCTCGCCGATGGCGGCGCAGCTGGTGCGCGGGCTCGCCTTCGGCGGCTTCGACCCCGAGCTGGTGGGCACGGCGGTCTTCCCGGCGGTGCTGCTGCTCTACATGGCGCTCACGCTCAACCTGTTCCTGGCTTTCTTCAATCTGCTGCCGCTGCCGCCGCTCGACGGCTCGCACCTGATCCGGCATCTGCTGCCGACGCGCATGCTCCAGGCGTACGACCGGCTGGGGATTTTTTCCCTGATCCTGATGTTCGTCTTCGGCGGGCGGCTGGTGAACCTGTTCGTCGGGCCGACCCTGGCTTTGATCAACCACGTGCTCCTGTCGGTTTAAGCTTTTGCAGATGAGCACTCCTCCTAAGCCGGCACCACGCCGCCGTGTCCTTTCCGGCATGCGCCCCACGGGCAAGCTCCACCTGGGCAACTACATGGGGGCCTTGCACAACTGGGTGCGGCTGCAGGAGGAGTATGAGTGCTTCTTCTTCATCGCGGACTGGCACGCGCTGACGACGGATTACGCCAAACCTGGCGACATCGCGGGCAACGTCACGGAAATGGCCCTGGACTGGCTCGCGGCCGGGCTCGATCCGGAGAAGGCGGCCATGTTCGTTCAAAGTGAAGTGCATCAGCACGGCAGCCTCCATCTCGCGCTGTCCATGATTACTCCACTGAGCTGGCTCGAGCGCGTGCCCACTTACAAGGATCAGATCGAGAATCTGCGCGAGAAAGACCTCGCGACTTATGGTTTTCTGGGTTACCCGCTGCTGCAATCTGCGGACATCCTGCTCTACGGGGTGCCTGGAGGCTCGCTGCACGTACCGGTCGGGGCGGACCAGGTAGCGCACGTGGAGATCACGCGCGAGATCGCGCGGCGGTTCAATCATTTGTACTCGGATTTTCCGCTCACCGAGCCGCAGGTCCTGCTGACCCCTACTCCGAAACTCCCCGGCACGGATGGCCGCAAGATGTCCAAGAGTTACGACAACTTCCTTCTCCTGACCGACCCGGAGTCGGTCATTCGCCAGAAGCTCAAGCCCATGGTCACCGACCCGGCCCGGATCCGCCGCAGCGACCCGGGCGACCCAGACAGATGCCCAGTCGGCGATCTGCATAAGGTTTTTTCTTCCTCCACAACACTCGAGCAAGTACGCGAGGGCTGCACGACTGCGGGCATCGGCTGCATCGAGTGCAAGGGCTGGCTCGCCGATGCGATTGTGGAAGAGCTCGCGCCCATGCAGGAGCGGCGCAGGCATTTTGAAGGCAGGCCGGATGACGTCACGAGCATCCTTCAAGCCGGCAATCAGCGGGCTGCAAAAGCAGCCGAGGAGACGATGGTGCGCGTACGGGAAGCGATGGGCTTGAGCAAGAAAGGTGCCGCAGCAGCCGGGGCCCTCGCGTGAGCGAGCCCGCCGCGGAAGGGAAACGCCCGGCCCATGCCGGCGACTCCCCTTTCTCCATCACCGTGGGCCGCGTCTACGATGGTCCGCTCGATCTGCTGCTGGACCTGATCCGCAAGCAGGATATCGACATCTACGACATCCCCATCGCGCGCATCACCGCGCAGTTCCTCCTTTATGTCGGGCAGCTCAAGGAAGCCGACGTGGACACGGCCGGCGAGTTCATCTATACCGCCGCCCTGCTCGTCCAGATCAAGAGCAGGATGCTTTTGCCGCGCGAGCCCCGTGAGGACGCGAACGATGCCGCGGACGACCCGCGCCTGGAACTGGTAGAGCGGCTGCTGGAGCATGAGCGGTTCAAGAACGCCGCCCAGATGCTGCTCCAAAAGCAGGCGATCGAGGCGGCGACCTGGACGCATCCGCAAATGCGCGAGGTCACGCGGGAGGCCGAGTTCGACGGCGAGATCGCGGCCGACGTGCCGGACTTGGTCCGCGTCTTCCGCGACGTGCTCAACCGCCTGCGGACCCGGCCCGTGCTCGACATCCGCGAGGACCAGGTCACGGTCGCGCAGTCGATCGACATGCTCCGGCGGCGGCTGCTGATGGAGGACGGCCCGGTCGCGCTGAGCCGTCTGGTGGGGTTCGCGCGGTCCGAGCGGGCGCTGATCGCGACCTTTCTGGCGCTGCTGGAGATGGTCCGGCTCCAGGCAGTGCTCCTGCGGCAGGACGCGAACTTCGGCGAGATCTACGTGAAGAAGGGCGAGGCTTTCGAGGCACTTTCCAGTGAACGCGCCGAGGACAGCTTCCGCTGATTTCACCGTATTTTCATCTTCGTGCCCGTCCGGGTTGATGCGCGCGCCCCTGCCCGCTGCTAGCGTTTGAAGCAGGTGAACCGCAGATGAGCCAGGCAACGATTCCTCTTCCCAAAGACGGCGGTTACGACCCGGAAGTCTCCCGGGAAATGCTCGCGAGCAAGATGAACAAAGGCCCCGGCAAAACGGGCGCGGCCCTTTTCGCCCTGGTCCTCGTCGGCGGCCTCGGCTTCGCCGCGACGCAGATCGTCCGCGACCTGGCGAGCGCGCCGCAGCCCACGGTCTGGCCCTACGTGCTGCTGGGCTTGGCACTGCTGATCGCGCTCGGCTTCGAGTTCGTCAACGGCTTCCACGACACCGCCAACGCGGTCGCGACCGTGATTTACACGCACTCGCTCCAGCCCAACGTCGCGGTGGTCTACTCCGGCATGTGGAACCTGATCGGCGTGCTCACCTCGTCCGGCGGCGTCGCGTACACCATCGTTTCGCTCCTGCCGGTCGAGCTCATCCTCCAGGTCGGCTCCGGCGCGGGCTTCGCGATGATCTTCGCTCTGCTCATCGCGGCCATTCTTTGGAACTTGGGGACCTGGTTTTTTGGGCTGCCGGTGTCGAGCTCGCACTCCTTGATCGGGTCGATCATCGGGGTGGGTCTGGCGAACCAGCTAATGAATGGAAAGAACGGCACCAGCGGCGTGGACTGGGCCTCGGCTACCGGCGTGTTCAAGGCGCTGATCGTTTCGCCGCTGGTGGGCTTCGGGTTCGCGGCGTTGATGCTCTTGATCCTCAAGGCCGTGGTCAAAAAGCCGGAGCTGTACGAGGCCCCGAAAACGGCCGCGCCGCCGCCGTTCTGGATTCGCGCGCTCCTGATCCTCACCTGCACCGGCGTTTCCTTCGGCCACGGCTCGAACGACGGGCAAAAGGGCATGGGCCTGATCATGCTCATCCTGATCGGCACCGTGCCCACGGCCTACGCGCTCAACCATGCGATGGGCTACTCGCAGGTCACGACGTTTTCGGCCATTTCCGAGCAGGCGCAGAGGGTGTTCGCTGCTCATGTCCAGCCCGCCTCCGCCCTGCAGGCGCCCCCCGCGACCACGGGCGAGCAGGCCCCGACGCCACCCGCGAGCCGGCAGCCGAATCAGCTCCAGCAGGCGGACCGCACGGCGCTGCTGGACTACATCCGCGACAAGAAGTTCACCCCGGCGACCATGGTCGGGCTCCAGCAGATGTCCGGGCAGATCGAGCAGGAGCTGCTCCAGTACAAGTCCCTCGCCAAGGTGCCTGCCTCGCAGCAACGCAACGTGCGCAACGACATGTACATCGAGGGCGAAGCGCTGCGGCTGATGGACAAGGCGAAGGCCGTCAAGTTCACGCCGCAGGAGGCCGCCGTGGTGAAGAACTACCGGGCCAACCTCGACAACAGCACTAAGTTCATCCCGAGCTGGGTCAAGGTCTCGGTGGCGCTCGCGCTCGGCTTGGGCACCATGGTCGGCTGGAAGCGCATCGTCATCACGGTCGGTGAAAAGATCGGCAAGACGCACCTGACCTACGCGCAGGGGGCCTCGGCGGAGATCGTCGCGGCCTGCACGATCATCGCGGCGGACCAGTTCAAGCTGCCGGTTTCGACCACGCACGTGCTGTCCTCGGCGGTCGCGGGGACGATGATGGCCAACGGCTCGGGCCTGCAGATGGCGACGATCCGCAACATCGCCCTGGCCTGGGTGGTCACGCTGCCCGCGGCGGCATTGCTGGCCGGGGTTCTGTTCTGGGGGCTGCGGCTGCTGTTCGTCCACTAAGCCTGGGACTGAAACGAGGGCGGCGCTCCGGTTAGCATGGGAATCGGAGCGCGTGGATGGGTGTGCGGGGCAAGGTCGAGGCGGTGCTCTACGCGGCGGAGGAGCCGGTAACGCTCGCGCAGCTGGCCGCTCTGTTCGGCTCGGAGGTGCTGGCCGAGCGCGCGCGCGGCGGCGGCGCGACCTTGCCTGCTCCGGTTGAGCAGGAAGAGCCGGAGAGCCTGGAGCGGGAAAGCGCGCCGGCCGAGGATGTTATCGAGGAAATGCCGCTGCGCCTGGGCGACCCGGACGCGGACAAGCGGACCAGGCGTCTGCGCGACCGCCTGGAGCGCGAGGCGGTACGGGAGCTGGTCGCCGCGTTGATGGCCGAGTACGACCGGGCGGAGCGCGGGATGGAGATTCGCGAGATCGCCGGGGGCTACCGAGTCGCGACTAGGCCCGAGTACCACGACGCGGTACGCGGCTTCGCCAGGAGCCTGAAGCCGCCGATGAAGCTGACCCTGCAGGCGCTAGAAACGCTGGCGGTAATCGCCTACAAGCAGCCGGTGACCGCGCCCGAGATCTCCGAGATTCGCGGGGTGGATTCGGCCGGGGTGCTGGGCTCGCTGATGGGGCGCAAGCTGGTGACCACGGCGGGCCGCAAACAGGTGATCGGCCGGCCCATGCTGTACAAGACAACCAGGGAGTTTCTGCTGCGGTTCGGGCTGCGGGATTTGGGGGAGCTGCCGAGCATGGAGGAGTTCGAGAAGATGGCGGGAGAATTGGGAGACACAAGCGAGGAGCCGGGGGTGTCGCAGCCGCCGGGGTCGTCTCCGCGGCTCGAGCCGCTCGCGATCGAAGTGTCGGAGGAAGAGCCGGTGGTCGAGGGCGTCTCCGTGAACAAGAGCGGTATGCCTGTGTCGGACGGGCCGGGCAAACCGGCGAGCGGGGGAAGCTGATGGCCGAGGAGCGTCTGCAAAAGATCATCGCGTCCGCCGGGGTCACCTCGCGGCGCAAGGCCGAGGAGCTGATCGCGGGCGGGGCCGTGCAGGTGAACGGTACCACCGTGACCGAGCTCGGCACCAAGGCGGACGGGGACCGGGACCACATTCGCGTGAACGGCAAGCTGCTGCAGGGCAGGGAGAAGCAGCGCTACTACATGCTGAACAAGCCGCGCGGCTACGTGACCACGGTGAGCGACCCGGAAAAGCGGCCGACCGTGATGCAGTTTTTCGACCGCGTGCGCAACGCCGGCCGCGTGTACCCGGTGGGCCGCCTCGACTACCTGAGCGAAGGGCTGCTGCTGATGACCAACGACGGCGCGCTCGCGAACCTGCTCACCAAGGCGAGCACGCAGGTAGAGAAGACCTACCTGGTGAAGGTGAGCGGCAAGCCGTCGGACGCGGCGATCGACCAGCTGCGGGCCGGGGTGATGATCGAGAAAGGCCGCCGCGGCGCGCGGGAAGGCCGGGTTTTCGCCGCGCCGGCGCGGATTTCGCTGCTGCGGGACGCGGAGAACCCCTGGTACGAGGTGGTGCTGATCGAAGGGCGCAATCGGGAGCTGCGCAAGCTGTTCGAGGAGGTAGGCCACCACGTGGAGAAGATACGACGCGTGGGGTTCGGTCCGTTGATCCTGGACCTGCCGCCGGGTGAGCTGCGCGAACTCGAAGACCGGGAGGTGCTGGCCTTGCAGAGGGCCACGCGCGCGAAGACACCCAGGAAGGCGGCGGCCCCCCCTCCCGCGCGGGTGAAAAAGGCCGCCGCCGCCCCGAAACAGGGAGCGGTTTGATCCGAAGCGAACGCGGCTTCGTCAGCGAGACAACGGAGAAGCGGTCCGCGCAATCCTACTGCGCGGTTGAAGGCTCAACCGATCTCCGGCGGTCGAAACGAGGGCAGGATGGCAGAGGAAAAGGACGACAAGACATCGCGGTGCTGGCCGGGGTTCGAGCCGGTGCCGGGCAAGGGCGAGCACGAACAGGGCAGCTGCCGCAAGAAGCCCGCGAGCAAAAACGGGGGCAAAGAGGCCAACCGGGAAACCGCGCGTAAAAAGCAGGTCGCCGTGGGCGGGGAGCGCGGCAAGCAGGCCAAGGCGGCAAGCCCCAGCGCGAGCGAGCGCAAAACCGTGTCGAAGACCGCCGCGAAGAAGGCTCCGGCGAAGAAAACAGCCGCCAGGAAAGCGTCGGCAAAAAAGACCGCGACGAAGAAAGCCGCGGCGAAGAAAGCGCCCGCGAAAAGGACAGCCGCGAAAAAAGCGGCCTGAGCCTTTGCTTACAAACGGGCTCGATAGGGTAGGCTCTTCGTATTCGGGGGGTCGATGGGTTCACGATTTGCTTTTTCTCTAGCCTGTTTGTGCTTTGCCTTGGGAGCGCGGGCGCAGACGCCGGTAGGGCGCCCGGGTGCGGCGCCCAAGCCGCCTTCCGCGCTCGAAAAGCTGTTCGAAGGTCAGCGGAGGGCGGTCGACCCGAACCTGCCCTCGGTGGTCTGGCGCGGCACCCGGGAGCGGGGGCTGGAGCGCTCTTCGGATGGCGGCGGCACATGGCTGCCCGCGCGTTCTTTTCCGGCGCTGCCGCTCAACGGCATCGGCATTACGCTGGTGGCGTTGCCCAGGGAGAGCGGGGTTGCGGGCCAGCCGACGCCGGTGATCTTCGCGGGGGTCGCGGACCCGATCGGGAACCTGTTCTGGTCGCACGATGAAGGCAAGAGCTGGAAGCCGGTGGAGGGCGGGCCTGTCGGGGCATACCCGGTCAGCGCGCGATTCGGCGCGGATGGGTGGATGCAGCTCGGGTTCATCGGGCTCGACGGGGTGCACGGAGCCGTGGAGTGGGGGCTGGACCCGCGCACGGGCATGTGGCGGAAGGGTCCGGTTCGCTAAAGTTTTCGAGAGCGCGCGAACGACGTAAAGGCGAACCAGGCGAACATGATCGAGAGCCCCGCGTAGATCCAGAAATGAGCCTGCTCCGGGCCGGAACGCCAGGCGGCGCGGATAGTCCACAGATGCTGCGCGAAAAGAACGGCGAACAACAGAAAGAACGCGCCGGTGATCTCGAGCCAGAGGGTGCGGCCGGCCCTGGCGAAGGGATTCCACACGGCGCGGCCGAAGTTGCGGCTGCCTTGCGGGACGCGGCGGACGGCCCGGCCCAAAGCCTCACCCTGCCGGGCGTGGCGCGGATCTGGTCGCGGAGGCGGGGCCGCGGTTTGCCGGGAACCGCCGGGCGGAAAGACCCGCCGGCCGAGCAGGCGCGCGCCGATGCCGAGGGCGCGGCCGAAGGTTTCAGGGCGCATGGTGCGAGTTTACCGTCTTCGAAGGCCCATTCCCATTACGGGAACCCGTTCCGCTTCGGGTTCGGCAACGGTACCAAAGTCTCGGGCGGACGCATTGCCTTCTTGCTGGCCCGTGCCATCCAACATAAGGTAAGGGAACGAGCGACGGGAGCAACGGGCCGCGGAGGCCCGGGAAGGCGGGTGAAGGATTTGAAGGAGAACTTGCGCAAGCTGGTGCAGCAACTCGGCGAGGCGATCCACGAGAGCGTGTCGGAGTCGGAGCAGATTGCCGGGGTGGTGCAGGATATCCGCCGGCAGGGGTTCGACGTCCTGCTGATGCTCGAGGCGACAATCGGGCTGAACGAGGTGGCCGAACGCAATGCGAACGAGACGGAAGCGGAGCGGCAGGCCGGCTTCACGGAGCAGGACGTGTCGTTTCTGCGCTCGCTGCGCATCGCGATCGAGGGGGACGAGGGCGGGACGGATGCGCCGCCGGATGCGGGTGCCGGGCCGGCGCCGGAGAAGCCGGAGTAGGCATGATTTTGGCTGGTCCCAGATGGGAGATGAATGGCTGAAGCGATCGAATTCGATTGGGACCGAGCGAACATCGATCACGTGGCCGCTCACGGAATCGCTCGGGAGGAGGTCGAGGAAGCGATATTGAACGGACCCCTCTTCCTCAAGGCCGAGATTCGTAACGGAGAGAAGCGATCCACTTACCTTGGAGCAGCCGGTTCCGGAAGTGTTCTCATTGTCGTCGTTACACCGCGCTCCGGCTTGGTACGAGTCGTCACCGCATGGAGGGCAAAGAAGAGATGGAGGGATTTATGGATCAGGCAAACGATGCCGTCGACTTCAAGCTAGAAATGCCGGAGTTCGCGAGCGAAGCGGAAGAAGCGGCCTGGTGGCCGACGCAGGAAGATAAACTTCTTGAGGCTTTCGAGAAAGCCGCGAGACAAGGCACCCTGAAAAGAGCTTCTTTTGTCCGTAAGGCCGCATCGCCTGTGACCTCGCTCGCTTTAGACGCTTCCGAGATCGAGTTGGCGCAAAAACAGGCCGAGGCGAAAGGTGTTCCGTATCAGGCGTACCTGGAGGGAATCGTGCGCGAGGCTCTCCACAAGGCAAGTTGACCGCCCACCCGAGGGGCGGTGTAAGCGGCCACGAGCGCGGGTAAGCGACAAAGGAGAGGGCTCGGCATGAAAGACACACTGGGTGTACTGCTCGCGGGCGGCGCGGGCGAGAGGCTTTCTCCCCTGACGCGAGACCGCGCGAAACCGGCGGTTCCCTTCGCGGGGCAGTACCGGATCATCGACATCACGCTCTCGAACTGCATCAACTCCGAGCTCAGGAAGGTGTACATCCTGACCCAGTACAAGGCGCTTTCGCTCAACCGCCACATCCGCGAGGGCTGGTCCGGGGCGGTAGCGCAGGACCTGGGTGAGTTCATCGAAATTCTGCCGCCCATGCAGCGCATGGGGCCGCAGTGGTACCAGGGCACGGCGGATGCGGTGTACCAGAACATCTACTCGATCGGCGCGGAAAAGCCGAAGTACGTCATCATCCTGTCGGGCGACCACATTTACAAGATGAATTACGGCAAAATGCTGCGCCAGCATGTCGGCTCCGGAGCCGCGGTGACGCTGGCCACGCTGCCGATCCGTCCGGACGAGGTGTCGCGGTTCGGCGTGGTGGAGGTAAGTAAGGGGGGCGAGGTGACCGGTTTTCTCGAGAAGCCGAAATCGACCACCCTGCGCTCGCCGTGGAACGAGGAGATGGTGGATGCCTCGATGGGCATTTACATCTTCAACACCGACGCCTTGCTCGAGGCGCTGATCGAGGACGCGGAACGGAAGGACTCGCAGCACGATTTCGGGCACAATATCCTTCCGGCTCTGCTGGGAAAAGTGAAGATGGGCGCGTACAACTTCGTCGACGAGAACCGCAAGGAGCTGTATTGGCGCGACGTGGGCACGCTCGACGCCTACTACGACGCGAACATGGACGTGACCTCTGTGAATCCGGTCTTCAACCTGTATGACGGGGAATGGCCGATGCGGACCCGGGTGCGGCAGTACCCGCCGGCGAAGTTCGTCTTCGGGCAGGCGGGGCGGGACGGTTCGGCGGTGAACTCGGTGGTCTCGGCCGGCTGCATCATCTCGGGCGCGTGTGTTTCCAACTCGCTGTTCTCGCAGGATGTGCGCGTGAATTCTCGATCCAACATCGACTCGAGCATCTTGTTCCCGCACGTCAATATAGGCCGCAATTGCCGGATCCGGCGGGCGATCATCGACCGGGACGTGCACCTGCCGGAGGGCACGGTGATCGGCTACGACCTGAACGAGGACCGCAAGCGGTACAAGGTCACCGAGTCGGGCCTGACGATCGTGGCGCGCGAGCCCTCGATGTACGAGAACGCGGTGGACCGCAATCTGGTGGACGGGCAGGGCTGAGTGAGCGGGCGGCGCTCACCTTTTGCCGGCCCGGGCCGTCCCATGCGGGCGGAGGCTCGCATGCGGGTTCGTGGAGTGTGGGCGATGGCCGCCCTGATAACGGTCTTTACCGCGGGATGCGGGCAATTCTTCCCGCCGCAGTCGACGTCCACGGGGTCAGGGAGCGGGTCAGGGAGCGGGTCGGGAAGCGGGTCGGGCACGATGCCCGGCGCGGTGTACGCGGCCAACAGCAACCCGCAGCTATCCACGGTCACTGGCTATTCTCTTTCGAGCGCGGGCAAGCTGGCAAACCTGGCCAACTCCCCCGCGACCGTTCCGGCGATTCCGAGCACGCTCGCGATCAACCCGGCCGGGAACTTGGTGTGGGCGGGCAGCCCGCTGGGCGTCGCATACGTGTACGTCGTCAATGCGGATGGCTCGCTTTCGCTGGGCAACGGGGGTGGGCCGGTGTTCCAGCAGGTGCCGGTGAACGCCATGGCCGTGGACCCGACCGGGCAATGGCTGCTGGTGATCGCGGACACCGGTTCCGCGCCGCTAGCGTACGTGTATCAAATCAATGCGTCAAATGGCGCGCTGACGCAGGTGGGGACGCAGATCGCGCTCGATCCCGGATCGGTGACCCAGGCGGTGTTCGCCCCGAACGGGACGCAGGTCTTCGTAACCCTGGGAACCGGCGGGGTGGACGAGTTGCAGTTCGCCCCGAGCTCGGGCGCGCTCGCGAAGTTGAATATTCGCATTCAGCCCAAGGGCAACAGCTACGCGGACCAGGGCTTGGCGGTGAACGCGGCGGGCACGCTGCTGCTGGCGGCGGAAACGGGGGTCAACGGGGTCAGGATCTTCAACCTGAGCGCGAGCGGGGTGCCGACCGAGGCAGCGGGCTCGCCGTACCCGACGGGCCTGGGTGCCCGAAGCGTGCTGATCGATAAGACCGGCGGCTTCGTGTACGTGGCGAACTCGGGGACGAACACGATCAGCGGGTTCGCGCTGTCGAGCGCCGGGGCGCTGACCGCGCTGAGCGGGTCGCCGTTCTCGACGGGAACCAGCCCCTACGCGCTCGCGGAGGACCGGACCGGGGCGTTTCTGGTTGTCGCGTGCGTGGGCGGCGGGCCGGACCTGCAGGTTTTCTCGATTGCCGGGTCGACCGCCGGGGTGCCGGGCGCGCTCGCCTCCGCGGCGACGGCGAACACCGGCAGCGTGCAGCCCGCGGCCGCGACGGCGCTGGCGGTGACGCCATGAGGGGAGAGGTGGAGCTATGAAGATCGTGCTGCCGGTAGTTTCGGGTTTCACACGCGTGCGGGTGTCCATGGACCCGCCGATGACCGACGCGGCCTTCGACGAGCTTTGCCGCTTGAACGAGCCGTTGAAGCGGATCGAGCGAACCAGGGAAGGTGTGATCGAAGTCATGTCGCCGACGGGAACGGAAACGGGAGACGGGAATTCGGAAGTTACGACCCAGTTGCGTACATGGTGGAAGACCCATCGTCGCGGACGCGTGTACGACTCGGCGACCGGTTTTCACTTGCCCGACGATTCGATCCTGAGCCCGGACGCTTCGTACGTCGGGGAAGAGAGACTTGCCGGCGTGTCGAAGAAGGATCGCGAAGGCTTCGCGCATGTATGTCCGAACTTCGTCATTGAACTGCGTTCGAAAAGCGACCGCGTCAGCGAGCTGAAGCGCAAGATGGAGCGTTGGCGCGAGAACGGGGCGGAGCTCGGCTGGCTTGTCGATTCGGTACGACGGTGTGTGCTGGTTTACGAATCGTCGGGAGCGCCATGGGAGAAGCATGGGGATTCGGTCGAGGGTTCCGGGCCGGTTGCAGGCTTCACGCTGGACCTCGGGGAAGTCTGGGAGTGCTACGAGGGCTGAAACGCAACGGGCCCGGTGCTATGCTGGCGTTGCCGTGAACCTCCCCCGCCTGTTTCGGTTCCGCTTCGTCCGGCTCCCGCTCGCCCTCGCTCTCGCCGGCTGCGGGCACTTGCGCCACCATGCCGGGAGCGGCAACCAGTACGTCTATGTGCAGTCACGAGGGACGTTTCTGCGGGACCGGCTGGCCGTGGTGTCAAACCATGTGGCGGACATTCACAACGGCGACCGCCTCCTGGTGCTTCAGCACACGAAGCGCTTTTACCAGGTGCGCACCGCGGCGGGCAGGGAAGGCTGGCTTGAAGAGCACGCCGTGGTCGACCAGGGGCAGTTCGACAAGTTCGAGGCGCTCAAGAGGGACAAGAGCCCGGCGGTCGCGGCGGCGGTGCTGCGGGACGACATCTTTTTGCACTTGACGCCGGGGCGCAAGACGGACCACTTTTACCTCTTGCCGGCGGGGGATCGGCTGCAGCTGCTGCGGCGGGCGAGCGTGCCGAAGGTGCTCCAGGCCGGCGCGGTGTTCGCGCCGCCGAAGCCCCGGGTGCGGCGCGTTGCCCCGGTCGTGAAGAAGGTAGAGAGCGGGTCGACGGTGTTCGCGCAGGCACCGCCGCACCCGGACCGAACGGCGGCGCCCGACCTGGACCCGCAAGCGGCGTGGATGGCGCAGCCGATGGAAGACTGGTGGCTGGTGCGGGACGGCGCGGGCAAGGTGGGCTGGGTTCTGGCGCGGGGCTTCGACGTGGACGTGCCGGACGAGGTGGCGCAGTACTCGGAGGGCCGGCGGATGGTCGCGGCGTACCTGTTGAGCACGGTCGAGGACAATGGGGAGCCGCCGGTCCGGCACATCGGCCCGGAGGAGGCGCGCAAGCTCGCGGAGCGGGCGGCTCGGGCGGCGGCCGCGCGTAGGCGGCACCCGGAAGCGGCAGCGCCGGAGGTGGAAGCGAAACCCGTGCCGGTCCCCCACGCCGTGGGCCAGTACGTTACGGTGACGAGCGAGTTCCGGGACGGGCTGCCGTACGACTGGGACCAGGTCAGGGTCTTCATCTGGAACGCGAAAAAGCACCGCTACGAGACGGCCTACCGCCTGCGGGAGCAGCAGGGGTACTTGCCGGTGACGCTGGGCCGGGAGCCGGTGGACAAGTTCGGGGAGGAGCCGACGTTTACGATACGCACGAGTCCGGACGGGGTCGTGAGCCAGGACGCGGAGGGCGCGTTCCATCCGGCGACGGTGAACGTGACGCAGTACCGGCTGGAGGGCGGGATCGTGCGGCGGGACACGCCCTTGCCGTCGGAGCCCGGGGAGGCAGCAGGAGCCGGCGAAGCGGCGGGGCATACAGCCCCTCGCAAGGCAGCATCTTTCCGGGGCCGGAGCGGGAAACGGCGACGGTAAGCGGCAGCACTGGAGGCGAAAGCAGGTAGGAGCCGCGCAGGCGGCGAGCACGGCATCGATTTCGCACAGATTTTTTTCCTCTCGGTACGAAAGTTTGGCATTCTAGGGTTACGGACTTGTTAGTGCCGCTTTGGGGCACACGGGCCCGACCCGGATTTGCAGGAATGAATCGGCGTCAGGGGCGCGGTATCTACTCTGGAGAGGTCTCGCCTGACCCCGCGGGGTTTGCGTGAGCGCATCGGGGCACCCCCGCGATGCGCCCACGGGCCGTGTCCGGAAGCCGGTTCACGGTAAGAGGTAGGGTCGCAACATTTGACGGCGGCAGCCGAGGGTGCCGCGCGAGGAGATCGGCACATGGACAACAAGCCGGCGCAAAATATTCAGGACACCTTTCTGAACACGGTCCGCAAGGACAAGACGCCGATCACGATCTATCTGGTGAGCGGGGTCAAGCTGACGGGGAAGATTCGCTCGTTCGACAAATATTCGGTGCTGCTGGAGAACAACAGCCAGGAGCAGCTCATCTTCAAGCACGCGATTTCGACCGTGGTGAGCACGCGCTCGGTGCTGCACTCCGAGCACCGCCCGAGCATGGGCGTGGGGCCTGCCTCCGCAGCCGCTCCGGCCATGGCCGCGGCGGAACACGCGCAGGGCGCATAGGGGCGCGGCTGCGACACCGCGGTTCTCACTCCGGAACCCCGGAGCAGCCCGACCCGATGGCGACCGCCGCGCCGGAAGCGGAGCGCGCCTTCCTGGTGTATCCGCGGTTCACGGGTTTGAAAGCCGGGCCGGAGTTGGGGCGCGCGGCTTCCCAAGCCCGCAGTGCCGCGCTTTTGCGCGCCGGGGAGCCGGACGGGCTCGCATCCGGCGAAACTCCGGCGCTTACCGAGGAGTTCCGCGAACTCGCGGAGAGCGCGGGCGCACGGGTGGTCGGCACCATGGAGCAGCGCCGGGCGCGGCCGGACCCGGCGACGCTGCTGGGCTCGGGCAAGGTGGAGGAGCTGGCCGGGGCAGCGGCTTCGGCTGAGGCTTCGGTGATCCTGGTTGACTATGACCTGAGTCCGACGCAGCTGCGGAACCTCGAAGACGCGCTGCCCGCGCCGGTGGTGGACCGGACGCAGTTGATCCTGGACATCTTCGCCCGCCACGCGCGGACCCGGGAAGGCCAGCTCCAGGTGGAGCTGGCGCAGCTGGAGTACATGCTTCCGCGCCTGACCGGGCGGGGCCGGGCGATGTCGCAGCTGGGCGGCGGCATCGGCACGCGCGGCCCGGGGGAGACGCAGCTCGAAACCGACCGGCGGCGCATCGGCAAACGCCTGGTGATTCTCAGGCGCGAGCTCGAGGGGGTGCGTCGGGTGCGGACCCAGCAGCGGTCGCGCCGCGAGAGCGTGCCCGTGCCCACCGTGGCGCTGGTGGGCTACACCAACGCAGGCAAGAGCACCCTGTTCAACCTGCTGACGGGGGCCGGGGTGCTCGCGTCCTCGCGGATGTTCGCGACGCTGGACCCGAAGCTGCGGGCGATCGTGCTGCCTTCACGGCGCAAGGCCCTGCTGGGGGACACGGTCGGCTTCATACGGAACCTGCCGACAACCCTGGTCAGCGCATTCCGGGCGACGCTCGAGGAGGTCGAGAAAGCCGAGGTGCTGCTCCACGTGCGGGATGCGGCGGACCCGCTGGCCGAGGAGCACAAGGCAGAGGTCGAAAAGGTTTTAGGCGAGCTCGATGTGCTCGGGAAGCCCCGCATCGAGGTCATGAACAAGGTGGACCTGCTGCCCGAGGGCTCGCTCGCGGAGGGCGTGATCGGAGTTTCCGCGCTGCGCGGCACCGGCGTCGAGCGTCTGCTGCTCGCGGTGGACGCGGCGCTGACGGCGGACCCGGTGGAAACGATGGAGATGTGGATCCCGCAGAGCGCGGGCGAGGCTTTGGCGGCGCTGGAGCAGGGCGGGACGGTGGGGGAGCGGCGGTTCGAGC
>CAXUEU010000003.1:0-60262 GCA_964250195.1 uncultured Acidobacteriaceae bacterium | reverse complement strand
GTCCACCACGCCCCCGCCCACCGGCGCCCAGTTCGGCTTCCCGTCCGCGCCGAACTTCACGTCCTTCGCATGGCAGTGCATGATGCGCGCTTTCGGCAGCAGCTTGTACCCGTCCGGGAACGGCTTCGCGCCCACCGAGGCCGCGTTGCCCGGGTCCCAGTTCAGCGCGATATTGGGCACCGCGGCCAGCGTCGCGGCCGCCTCCGGCCCGGTCGCCGTGTTGCAGGCCTGCTCGTTCTCGAGCATGAGGATCAGCCCCGCTTTGCGGCACCGCTCCGCCGCGTCGCGCAGCTTCGCGTTCATCGCCGCCCGGAACGGCTTCGGGTCCTCCAGACGCCAGTAGTCGAAGCACCGGATCCGGTCGGTCCCGAACGCCTTCGACAGCACGATCAGCCGCTCCAGCACCTTGTCCTGCGCCGCCGGGTCCTGCTGCGCGTGGAACTCGTCGTGCGGCCGCTCGGGCGACTTGGAGATGGGCGCGCCGGGAAAGTCCACCTTGAACAAAGGGCTCGCCAGGTCAGTGACCCGCAGCTTGTGCTCGTTCAGGATCTTTTTAGCGTCGGCGACTTCCTTGTCGCTCAGTGCGGCGATGTTCTTGTTCCACATTCCCCGCAGCTCGATCCATCCCAGGCCGAAGTCGTGCGCCGCCACTTGGCAGCTGTGCTCGAAATCCTGCGAGATCTCGTCGTTGATGACCGCCAGGCGAAAGGGGTCGGGCGCTTGGGCGCGCAGCGCTGCGGCGACCCCGGCGGCGGCTAAGGAGGCTACGAATGTACGACGTGTGGGCATGGTGCTCCTATTTTAAAAGTTCAGGGTGCCCGCGAACTGCAGCACGCGCGCGCCTTGGCCGGCGGTCAAGGTATTGGTAACCTGCCCGAAGCTCTGGCTGGTCGAGTCCACGGTCGGATTTGCGAATGCCGGATGGTTCAGGGCGTTGAAACCGTCGGCCCTGAGCTGCAGATTGAGGCGCTCGTTCAATGAGATGACCCGCGAAAGCGTCGCGTCAAAGGTGGTAAATCCCGGCCCGCTATAGACGTTCTTGCCCAGGTTGCCGAGCACGGCTCCCCGCGGTGCGGCAAACGAATTGCGGTCAAACCACTGCCGCCCCGGGCCGACGCTTTTGATGCGCCGGAACGGGGCGATCAGATTGGGCACCTGTGTATTGCCCGGTGCGTTCAATTGGCTCGCGCTCGCGGTGATGAACAAGGGCGTGCCGGTTTCGGCCGAAAGCACCCCGCTGACCTGCCAACCGCCCAGCGCGACCGCGCCGATGCCGGTTTGCAGGAACGGCTTTGCGCGCCCGAACGGCAGCTCGTACACAAAGCTCTGGGTAAAGGTGTGGCGGCGGTCCCAGTTCAACGGCGCATAGTCCCGCGCCGGGTCGAGATAGAAATTGAAAGAGCCTAGGCCGTTAGTCGTCGAGATGAACCCGAGCCCTTTCTGGTAGGCATAGCTCGACGTGGAAGAAATCCCGTTCGCGAACCGGTGATTGAGCCGCGCCTGCAGGCCGTTGTAATTCGAATTCGTGCCCTTGCCCATCAGGTTCGTGACTGCGGTGCGCTTAAATGCTAGATACTCCGGCTGCCCGTTGTTGCCCGCGCCCGGAATCAACCCCGCGTTCAGGTTGTAGTAGGCGGGTATTTGCCGCCCCGCATTGCCGACATATGCAACAGTACCGACCCAGCCATGGCCGAGGTCGTCCTCGACGGTCAGGTTCCACGAAAGGACTGTCGGGTCTTTGTACTGCGGGTTCACCACGTTCCATTGCGAAGCAAGCGGTGCGGGCAGGATGCCGCTTGCGGGAATCGCCGGCGCGGGGGCCGGCGGGAAGCCGGTGCTCAGGCCGGCAGGAGCGGGCGCGTAGCTGTTCGGTTGGTTGTAGGAGACGTTTTGCCGAACGGGGTAGTTGAAGGCATAGTTGTTGTCCTGGAATGGAGTGTTGCTGATGCCGAAGCCCGCTCGCGCCACCGCCTTCGAGCCCGCCCGGTATGCCACGCCGATGCGCGGCTGGAAGTCCCGGTAATTGACCCGCAGCCCTAAATCTTTCGGGATCGCCCCGTAGCCTGCAACTTGCAGCGTGTTATCGGCTGGGTTGTACTGCGAAAAGCCGCCGGTCGCCCGCGGGGTCGCCGGAGGATAGAACTCCCAGCGCAGCCCGTAGGTCAAGGTAAGATCGCGCGTGGCTTGCCAAGCGTCCTGCACATAACCAAAGTACAGAGTCTGCCGCCAGGATGCGTCGTTGATGTTCACATCCCGGCCGACAAGGCTGGGCGCGTCCAGCAGGAACGAAGCAAAATCGTTGCCGAAGCTCGTTTTGCCGTCCGCCGGGTTTCCCGTCTGCCCGTCGGCGTAGGTAAATGCCCCGCGGGGGCCAAAGGTTTGGCCCTGCGTCAAGTCGTCGCGCACCCGCCGTATCTCAACCCCGAACCGCAGCGAGTGGTTGCCCAGGATGCGCGTCCAGTTATTCGCGGCCGAGATATTCGTCTCGCCCCGATCCCAGGGGAAGGACGCCGAGTAGCCCACGATCGGGGACGAATAGGTATTGATCGTGACCTGGGACAGTCCGCTGGTAAACGGGCTGACATTGACCCCCGGGATACCCGCCGCCGCCGCGGCATTGGTGCCGAAATCCGACTGCCGGACGTTGTTGCGGTAGTGGTCCACGCCCACCCGCACATCGGTGAACAGAATCGGGGAGAATAGGTGGGTGTACTCAGCCGCCGTGTTGTAGACCCGGTTTGTCCCGGTCGCGCCGCTGTTGCCGCCGGCCAGGGTCGGGCCGCCCGCCAATCCAAATGTCGGCGCTTGAAAGGTGTTGGTGCTCTGATAGCTGTACCGGTACGTCAACTGGTCAGAGGGACGCAGCTTGTGGTCGAGCTTGACGTCAAAGGTATTGGCCGTTTGCTGGAAGCCCGTGTTTACCTGGTAATTGTTTACCAGCGCGCCCGCCGCGCCGGTGTTCGGCAAGGGAATCAAAGCAAGGATATTGCGCGTGACCGGGCTGAATCTTGCTTGGGGTATTTGATTTCCAGTAAAAGCCAGCCTGCCCGCCCCCGTCGCCGTGTTGCCCGTGGACGGGTCATAGACGGTCGTCGGGCTCGCGCTCAGGTCGCCGCCGCGGAACGCCAGGGTGGGCACCGTGAAAATGCCGAACTGCGACTGCGCGTTCCGCGACCCAAGGTAGTCCGCGAAGAAGAAAGTCCTGTTCTTGAGGATAGGTCCGCCGACCGTCGCACCGAAGTAGTTGTTGGCAAAGCGCGGAAACTTGCCTGTCCGGTTGAAGTAGGTGCGCGCGTTGTACGCACTTACTTCGTTGTACTCGTATGCCGAACCGTGAAAGTCATTGGTCCCCGACCGCAGCACCACGTTGGTCACCGCTCCGGCCGAGCGCCCGAACTCCGGCGCGTAATTGCTGGTTTCCACGTCCACCGTCTGGATCGCCGCCGCCGGAGGCACATACACCTGCAAGAGCCCCGTGCGCTCGTTGTCGTCGATGCCCTCCAGCTGCAGATTGTTCGCCGTCTCCGCCTGCCCGTTCACGTTGAATGACTGCGAGTTCTGCGCGTCGAAAAACGACGAGTGGTCGTAGATCGGCGGGCTCACCCCGGGCACCAGCGACTCCAGCGCCTGAAAGTTGCGCGAGTTGCCCACCGGCAGCTCCACGATCTGCTTGCTGGCGATTTGCGCGCTCACGTCCGCCCGGTCGGTCTGGAGTGCAGGGGCTTGGTCGGTCACCGTCACAGTCTCGCTCGTGTTGCCCGCCTTCAATTCCACGTCGGTGCGCACGGTCGAGTTCACCGTTACTTGCACATCCTTGGTCACGGTCGCCTGGAAACCCGTTTCCGACACTTTGACCGTGTACACGCCCGGCGGCAGAAACGTGAACTCGTAGTTGCCGGTTTCGTTGGTGGGGTGCGTGTACTTGAGCCCCGTCGCCTGCTCGGTGAGCTCGACCGCGGCGTTGGCCACCGAGGCCCCGCTTGCATCCGTTACCGCGCCTACCACGGTGGCGGTGGTCGCCTGCGCCCCCGCGCGCAGGCCGCCGCCCAGCACCAAAGCACCCGCCGCCGCCCAACAGCGAACCCGCATCGAGGAGCCCTCCACGCGCGCGAAAACGTTTCCACGCGGTCGAAGAGCACCATAGTTACGCATCTTCACGGGTGTCAAGCCTGCGCCGGGATCACCGATAAACAAACAGCCGAGTGAATGTCTTGGAGCCGCCAACCGATGCTGACCATGCGGTGCCGGCAGTGTCGGCACGCCCCGGCCTCACCGCTTACACGTTGATCGCCAGCCCTTCCACCGCGCCGAACCCGTCCAGCATCGCTTCAGCCAGCGTCGGGTGCGCGTGGATGGTGAACATCAACTCCTCGAGCGTCGCTTCCATCTCCATCGCGACCACCGCTTCGGCCACCAGCTCGGTCGCCGAGGCGCCGATGATGTGCACGCCCAAAACCTCTCCGTATTTTGAGTCGGTGACGACCTTCACGAAGCCGTCGTGCTGGTTCACGATCGAGGCTTTCGAGTTGGCGGAGAAGGGAAACTTGCCGACCTTGACGTTGTGGCCCTTCTCCCTGGCCATGGCCTCGGTCAGCCCGACCGAGCCGATCTGCGGCTCGGTGTAGGTGCAGGCCGGGATGCGGTTGCGCTTGACAGGCCGGGCGTATTTGCCGCCCAGCTTGGAGGCGACCACGATGCCGCACATCGCGCCCACATGGGCCAGCTGCGGCAGCCCGGCGACGATGTCGCCGATCGCAAAGACGCCCTCGACGCCGGTCGCCATCCACTCGTCGGTCTTGATGAAGCCTTTCTCGAGCTCGATACCGGGCAGAGTCTCCAGGCCGATGCCGTCGGTGCGGGGCGCGCGGCCCACGGCCATCAACACTTTCTCGGCCTCCCGCTCGATCTTTTTCCCGTCCGCCGCGATCCAGCGCACCTTCGCGCCGCCCTCGGTCAGCTCCACGCCTTCGACTTTCGCGCCCGTGTGGACGTCGATGCCGCGCTTGCGGAAGGTGCGCTGCAGCTCCTTCGAGACATCCTCGTCCTCGGCCGGCACGATGCGCGGCAGGTACTCGACGATCGTGATCTCGGAGCCGAACGAGCGGAAGATGGACCCGAACTCCACCCCGACCGCGCCCGAGCCGATGATGATGATCGACTTAGGTACCCGGTCCATCATGATGATTTCGTTGTTGGTCAGGATCGTGCTGCGCCCATCCGGGCCGATCACGAGGCCAGGCAGGCTTTTCGCGTCGGAACCGGTGGCGATGACGACGTTCTTCGCCCGCACCTCGGCTTTTTCCCCAACCCCGTTCGAGGCCTTCTCGACGGCAACCGTGTGGATGCCGCCCTTCGCGGGGCCGGTCAGCCTGGCCTGCCCCCGCACCACGGTCACCTTGTTCTTCCTCATCAGAAAGTCCAGGCCCTTGACGTGCTTGGCGATGATGCCGTTCTTGCGCTCCAGCACCTTTTGCCAGTTCAGCGTCGGCGTTCCCAGGCCCTCGATGCCGTACTCCGCCGCGTGCTCCATCAGCTCGTACACTTCCGCGTTGAACAGCATGGCCTTGGTCGGGATGCAGCCCCAGTGCAGGCACGTGCCGCCCAGCGCGTCTTCGCGCTCCAGCAGCGCCACCTTCAACCCGTTTTGCCCAGCCCGAATCGCCGCCGTGTAGCCCGCGGGCCCGCCGCCCACGATCGCTACGTCGTATACCGTCTGCTCTCCCGCCAACCCCGCACCTCGCTTGACCGCCCTTTATCTTACGCTTTCCCGTATCGCGTCCTGCCGGCATTCGGCGATACTGCGAGGAGGAGATTGCCTGCGATGAGCGCGCTTCCCAACCCGGCCCCGCACCCGGTTCTTGTTTCCGTCGAGGAGTACCTGCGCACCAGCTACCATCCGGACCGCGAGTACGTGGACGGCGTCGTCGAGGAGAGAAACATGGGCCAGTACGCGCACACCATCGTTCAAGCGTTCCTGACTGCCCTCTTCTGGAACAATCGCGAAGCCTGGGGTGTTCGCGTACACCCTGAATACCGGGTTCAGGCCGCGCTCACGAACTACCGAATTCCAGCTGTCACCGTGGTCCGCGGCGATGTGCCGCCGCAAACTGTCCTCCGCACGCCGCCGCTTATCGCGATCGAGATTCTCTCGCCGGAGGACTCCAACACGCGCCTGATGCGCAAGGTCCGCGATTACGTGCGCTTCGGCGTCGAGCATATCTGGGTCATCGACCCGTATGACTTGCGCGCCTTTCACGCCGACGAGCGCGGTCTCCACGAACCCGCCGAGGGCTCCGCGGCCGCCATCCTCACCGTCCCGGGTACGCCCGTTGCGGTACCGCTCGCCGATCTTTGGCGCGAACTGGAAGGGCAGCCGGAAGCCTGAGCGCGCAATTCAGAAAGACTTAAGACTTGCATGCCAGACTACGTGCAAGGAGCCCCAAATCATGCGCGATCTCGCCTGCTTTTCCACCCTGATTCTTCTTACCCTAGGCGCGAGCTATGCAGCGCCCAAAACCAAGCTGTCCATGGCCGATGCGAAAACCGTCGCCCTGGCCCGCGAGTCCGGCAGCGTGAAGTCCGGCGAGCTGGAGCACGAAAAAGGCCGCTGGATCTACTCCTTCGACATCGACCGCGAAGGACACACCCGCGAGGTGAACGTCGATGCCGATACGGGCCGCGTCGTCGAAGACAAGCAGGAGACTGCCGCCGACGAGGCGAAGGAGGCCGCGGCGGACGCGAAAACGAAGCACTAGAAGCGATCGCGCAAGTAGTTTTGCGCCTTCGGCCATCCTCGTGAGCCCCGCTTTGCGGCGGGTCTCATGCGGCGTCCCCAAGGCTGCGGCTTCATGAGACCGCTTGCGGCCCGGAACATGGAAAAGAGCGGCGCCGAGCCGCTCTTTTCCATGCCGTGACCAAGACTACCGGCCCCCGAATGCCACCTCGACTACCGTATCTTTCGGAAACGTGACCGGCTTGCCCCGGCGCAGGAATCGAAAGTAGATGCTCTTCGCAAACCCATAGGCCCCGAACCCGGCCGCCGCGTTCGGGCTGGCCGCGACGCCGGACACAATCCTCGCCACCACACCCAAGCCGTTCGACGCAACCACCTGCCGCCCCGCGCCGCCGTCCGAGTCGTGCCCGCCCGCGGCGAGCGCGGCCAGCAGCAAAGGCGCCGCGAACCGGTTTTTCGCCGGCTGCGCCTTGACCTCGCCCTCGTCGTCCACCTCGAGGTTTTCAGCCGATGCGCCCTCCGCGCCGGTGACCGTCCCGCGCAGCTTTTCGGGCTGCTCGTCGGGCCGCTGCACGTCCTTGAACGTAAACCGCAGCGCCCCGTTGCGGCCTAAACTTTTTGAAGGCTTGACTCTCAGCACAGTGCCCTGGAGCCGAGCGCCCTCCGGCAGCACCAGCTGCTTGTTCGCGCTCCACACCGGCTCGGTCACCAGCGCCGTCACGGGAGTACCCTGCTTCGTCGAGTCGGAGTCGAGCGCCGTCACCAGACGCGCCCGCACCGTGGTCTCCGGCGGCAAACTGCCGGCCATCTCCGAAGCGTCCACCAGATGCGCGCCCGCCTTCTCCGGCATATCCAGCTTCACGGGCTGTTGCAGGTCCGCCACGAACTCCGTCCCGCGCCACACCCGCTGTGGGTGGTACGGCAGCTGACTGTAGGCCAGGCGCTTCACGCGGTCCATCTTGCCCGGGGCCAGCACCTCGTCCTGCACGGACGCCCACTTTTCCTGTATTAAGCTGGAGGCCGTCGCGCGCAGACCCCGCTTTTGCGGCCCCGTGAATCGGACAGGCTGCGTATCCCGCTCCACGCCCTCGGCGTCCAGGGCCGTGCGGGTCTCGCCGTCCTCCATGCTGGTCCAGCGCAGCACGGGCTTCTTGAGCGGGGTCAAATCACCGTCCAACCGCGCCCGCAAACGCTCCTCGCCTTCGAGCGGGGCCAGGGACGCAACCTCGCCCCGCACTACCGCGCCCTTGGGCCACGCCACGCGGTCGTAGACCCAAACAGGCTCGGACAGAACACCCTCGACCGGCGCGCCTATCTTCATGCTCGCTGTCCGCGTCAGGGTTACGTGCAAGGGCACACCCGCATCCACTGTCAACGGTGCTTGCGCGAACAGCGGGCCTCCCAGGGAGAGCGCTGCCAAAAGACGCCACTGCCTTGTCACAGAAATCCACCTCGGAACCCGGGCTGCTCATCCTTGAATGCTCGCCGGTGGGTGCTGTTCTTTACTCTAGCAGCAATATCTTAAGCTCGTAAGCATTTAGAAGAATCTCAACAGCCGGCCTCTGTAGGCCTTTCCGCCGCGGCTACCCCGGCTGAGGCGCAAGCCTCGGGCCGAAACGGCGTTCCGCTCCCCCAGCGGCTTCGTCGTCCCCACCAGCCTGCAAACCTTGCTGAGCGGGAAAGCCGCCGTCATCACCGGCGCGGCCCGCGGCATCGGCCAGGCGTTCGCCGCATTTTTATGCCGCCGCTGGTGCCGCTATCGTCGGCGTCGACATCCCCGCCCAGATCGCGACCGCGCCCTACTCGCTCGCGACCCGGCAGGATCTCGACACCACCGGCAAGATCGTCAACTATGTCGGCGTCAATTCGTGCGGGGAGTCGCGGACACGCGCAGTCTCTCCGCCATGCAGGGCGCGGTCAATACCGCGATCGGCAGCTTCGGACGAGTTGACATCCTGGTCGCGAACGCCGGGATCAACTCCCTACAACGCACCCATCCAGAGCATTGCCGAAACCGTTCTCGCGGACAACCAGGCGGGCTGGCAGTGGATTAATCCCAACAATCCCACCCGGGCGGGCTGGCTCGAGATGAATGCGATGATGAACGCCCTTCCGACCGCCATTCTCGCGCCCGAGGACATCGCCTCCGGCCCGCTCTATCCGGCTTTCCCGCTGGGGCGCTTTGGGAGCGGCACTGTTCTCGACATCGCTCTGGGCAGCAACGCACGCTATACCGCTTAACTCCCGTCGAAGCAGCCGCGGACCCGCGCGCGGCTGCTTCGACGGAAAGGCTGCCTGTCAGGCGTGCTTCGCCGCGGCTTTCTTCCGAGGCTTGCCGGAAGCGTTCCCGTCACCCTTGGCCTCGTGATACTCGTCCAGCAGCTCGCTCCCCTTCGCGGCCAGCTTCTTCGCGTCCGCGTCGGTGTGCGGCACCTGCTCGCCCCAGGCATGGGCCGACAGCGCCAGGCGCGTCGGCTCGCCGTCCCGCTCCATGGGCCCCTGCGGGTTGGCGAAGTGCCGGCGCAGGAACGACCCCTTGCGTACCATCTTCTCCAGGGTGTTCGCCGGGCCCTGCACTCCGGGCTTCAGGTGCGCTCCCTCCTTCTCTGCGAACATCTTGCGCCCCGCCGCGGTCAGCCCGCCTTTCGGGTTTTTTGTCGGCTGCTTCTTCGCCGGGGTCTTCTTGGCGGCTGCCTTCGCCGGCTTCGTTTTTGCTGGGGCTTTCTTTTCGGACGCCATACGCAGGTGGATGCGGGATCGCCGCTCGCGGGATGCGGGATGGGTTCGACGCTATGGCAAGCGATGCGCTGCTAGGATCGACCCATGACGGCCGACGAGCGGATCGAAAAGCTCACGGAGCGGCACGAAGCTCTCGCGCAAAGCTTGGAGCTGCTTCACGCCGACATGCGGCACCTGACGCAAACGGTGGATACCCTCGCGGTCAAAGTGGATACGCTTGTGGTCACCGTGGATAAGCTGGGCCTGAAAGTGGACACGCTGGCCGACACCACCGGCCTCCTGGCGCAGGTGCTCAAGATCCATGAGCAGCGCATCGGCGATCTCGAGGCGAATCGCTGAAGCCGGTCTTTGCACCGGTCTTTCCGGAACGAACGGCGCAGCCGAACGGGTCCAGGCTCCAGCCTCCACTACCCTCTTTTTATGGACACTCCCTTTCTCCGCCTGCGCCGCCTGCGCCAAACCCCGGCGCTGCGCTCCCTGGTCCGCGAAACTCAGCTCGAGCCCTCGCAGCTGATCCTGCCGCTGTTCCTGTGCCCCGGCGAGGGTGTGCGGCGCGAGATCCGCTCCATGCCCGGCGTCTTCAACCTGTCGCTCGACGAAGCGCAGCGCGAGGCCGAAACCGCGGCCCGGTTGGGCATCGGCGGCCTGCTGCTCTTCGGCCTGCCCGAAAGCAAGGACGAGGAGGGCTCCGGCGCGTGGGCCGAGGACGGCATCGTCCAGCAGGGTCTGCGCCGGCTCAAGGCATCGGCCGCGCTGCGGGGTCTGGTCCTGATCGCCGACGTCTGCCTGTGCGAGTACACCTCCCACGGCCACTGCGGCGTGCTGCACTCGGTGGACGGCGAGATGCACGTGCACAACGACCGCTCGCTGATCCCGCTGGCCCGCACCGCCGTTTCGCTCGCCCGTGCCGGGGCCGATGTGGTCGCGCCCTCCGACATGATGGACGGCCGGGTCGCCGCGATCCGCCGCGCGCTCGACGCCGCCTCGCTCGAAAACACCCCGATCCTGAGCTACGCGGCCAAATTCGCGTCGGCTTTTTATGGACCGTTCCGCGAAGCGGCCGACTCCGCCCCGCAGTTCGGCGACCGCCGCGCTTACCAGATGGATGGGGCCAACCTGCGCGAGGCCATGCGCGAGATCGAGGCCGACCTCGGGGAGGGCGCGGACATGATTCTGATGAAGCCGGCGATGCCCTACGCGGATGTGATCCGCGCGGCGCGCGACCGCTTCGACGCGCCGCTCGGGGCGTACCAGGTTTCGGGCGAGTATGCGATGCTGCAGGCCGCCTTCGAGCGAGGCTGGCTCGACCGCGACCGCGCTATTTTGGAATCGCTGGTGGGCCTCCGGCGCGCCGGGGCGGGGTTCCTCGTCACGTACTTCGCCCAGGCCGCGGCGCGTCTGCTGGGGTGAGCGCCCCCGCGCCTAAGGTTCAAAGAAGCCGACTCAGTGTGTGGCCACTCGCGCCGCGGAGCAGGATGTGGGATGCAGCGACGCCTTCTCCGGAAGGTGCCTTCAGGATGCCGCGCTCTTGGCGAGCGCGGCCAGTTGCGCGTCGCCCGGAAACCGCGCCAGGGCCTCGTCGAGGACCGCCGCTGCTTGCGCGCGGCAGCCGATGTGGAGGTACACCGAGGCAGCCACCAGGCTCCCGAAGCTGCTCAGGGGGCCAAGCTCCGCGCGACGCACAACCGCCTCCTTCGCCGCGCTCCTTTGTCCGGCAAGCAGCGCCGCCACCGCGACCATGTCGAGGATTTCAGCGGAACCGGGCGCAAGCGCCGCCGCGGCTTGCAGCTTCTCCATCCCTGCGACGCCCGAACCCAGCTGTACCTCGGAGGACCCCAGCTTTGCCAGGCAAAGCGGCGAGGCATCGCCGAGCTCCCGGGCGCGGTGAAACTGCTCGCGAGCCGCGCCGTACTCGGCGAGGGCAAAGGAGAGGTCTCCCAGGCTTGCATGCGCCAGAGCGTTCTCGGGTTGGAGCTCCAACGCTCGCCGAAGGTGGCGGCGTGCTTCGCCCTGCGCGCCGAGGCGCAAATGGCAGATGCCCGCATACAGCCGGGCCATGGCCGAGCCGGGATCGAGCGAGCAGGCCCTGGTAAGAAATGGCAGCGCCGCCCGGCAGTCTTTCTCGCAGTCCAGGGCATGCATACCCATCTCAAGCTGCGCCCAGCCGTTCTCGGGCTCCGCCTCGGCTTTTCGGCGGCTGAGCTTGCCGTAAAACGCGGTTTTGCCTGTCCGCTCCTCGGGCGCGTCTTCAACGTAGCCGAAGTGATGAATGACGAAGGGCGCATGGGCTCGTTTGCGCCCGAGCTCGATAAGCCGGTCGAGCACGCTTTCGTGGACCGAGTGTTCGAAATAGATCTCGGGGTCTCGCCGGAACAACCGGGTATTGAGCGTCTCGAAGTAAGCGGGGTGAGCAGCGGCCCGCTCCAGCGTGGAGTCGTTTACTTTCGCGGCACAGCCGTTCGCGCGATAGTCGAGCGCGTCCACATAGCTCCGGACCGCGGACTGGAAAGCGTCGGCGCTGTCGCTCGCTGCCAGCACAGGCAGGATTTCGCGAGCAGCAGGGTCAAGCTGCTCGTCCGCATCGAGAACCAGCACCCAGTCGCATGTCGCGCGCGCGAGCACGCGGTTGCGCGCCGCCGCGTAATCGTCCGTCCACGCAACGTCGAACACCTCGGCTCCGTACGACTTGGCGATGGCCATGCCGCCATCGGTGGAGCCCGTATCGCCGATCACGATCCGGTCGGCGATTCCATGTACGCTCCCCAGACACCGCGCCAGCCCGGCGGCCCCGTTCTTGACGATCATGGAGAGTTCTATGGTTGGCCGCATCTCCCCTTCTCGCTGGAGCAAGACTACGGCGCGCTCGACTGTTTCGGAAAGAGTACGGAGGTCACGAATATCTCCCGTGTAACACTCCAACGTGGAGAGCCCCCAGATGCGCCTGATACTTGCACTTGCTTTTCTTTTTGCAACTTCGCTGCCCGTCCACGCGCAAACATACATCCCGCCCAGCCATCCTACCCCCACCGGCCTGGCCCCCGGCATGCGTGCCAAACTGCTCAAGTCCACGCCGGACGAGCAGGTGTACACGCTCGTGTTTTCGCACGGCGACGAGGCGTTCAGCGGCATCACCGACTTCGCGATCGCGCACGGCATCGCCGACGCGCACTTCACCGCGATCGGCGCGGCCCAGAGCGCGCTGCTTGCCTGGTTCGACCTCGGGAAGAAGCAGTACCGGGCGATCCCGGTCCCCGGCCAGACCGAGGTTCTCTCCATGGTCGGGGACATTGCGGCGCATGACGGCAAGCCGGTGGTGCACACCCATGCCGTGCTCGGCCGCCCGGACGGCACCACGGTGGGCGGACACGTCTTTGAACTGCGCGTGGACCCGACTCTGGAGGTTTTCTTGACTGTCGACACGAAACCGCTCGCCAAGAAGCCGGACGCCCGCACGGGGCTGCTGCTCATCGACCCGTCCGAGTAGAGGCCGTGTAGCCTGTTGCCATGGGTCCGAAACTGCTCCTGATCGCGCTGCTCACCGCCTCCACCGCGCTCGCCGAAACTCCAACCGTCCTCTGCTTCGGCGACTCGCTGACCGCCGGAACCGGCGCGGCGGCGGGCGAGAGCTACCCCGACTTCCTTCGCAAGGACCTCCTCGCCGCCGGCTACGGGGTCACCGTGGTCAACGAGGGCGTAGCGGGCATCGTGACCGGGGATGCCCTGCCGCGCGTATCTCAGGTGCTCGCCGGACACCCCGATGTCGTGGTGCTGGAGCTGGGCGCGAACGACGCCATCTACGGCAAGCCCACGGCGGAGACGGAGCGCAACCTGCGCCTCATCGTCGAGCAGCTGCAGGCCGGGCACGCCAAGGTGATTCTGGCCGGGCTCGACATGCGGCCCTTGCTGCCGATGCTGCCGCCCACGATGCACAGCCCTTCGTTCCAGGGCTTGTTTCCGCTCTATGGGCAGCTCGCGTCCACGTACAAGATTCCGGACATCCCGTTTTTCCTCGACGGGGTCTACGGCGTGCCGGGAATGATGAGCTCGGACTACATCCACCCGAACGGGCAAGGGTACGAGAAAGTGGCGCGGACGGTGCTGCCTTACGTGGAAGCCGCTCTGGGCAAGCCTGCCGCCAAACAGAGCAGCTTATGAGTTATCGTCCGTGGAGGCGGGCAGCGCGCGCGGGGACAGGTCCTCGACCACGGCTTCTCTGTCCGGACGCTTGAGCTTGGCCGGGGCTTTCCTGGCGGCCTTCTTCGCCGCTTTCTTGGGTGCCGTTTTCTTGGCGGCTTTCTTGGGTGCCGCTTTTTTCGCCGCCTTCTTCGGGGTCTTACGGGCCGCGTCGTCGGCCAGGATCACGATCTCGGTCGACGGATTCCCGGAGTTTTCGCGATCTTCGTCCGGCGGCGGCAATGCTTTTTTCGACGGAGCTTTTTTCCTGGCGGCGGCGGTCTTGCGGTTCAGCTCCGAGGCCAGCTCGTGCGCGTCCACGCTGCGGGCCGACTTGCGCAGCCGCTCGATGTCGTAGAACTCCCGCGTCTGCTCGGTGAAGATGTGGACCACGAAATCCGTGTAGTCCAGCAGGATCCACTCACCCGTGCGCCGCCCCTCGACCGACCGCGCGTACTGGCCGAACTCGCGCTTCATCCGCATCTCGATCTCGTCGGCGATCGCGCCGGTCTGCCGCGTGTTGGTGGCCGAAGCGATCAGGAAAAAGTCGGTGAAGCCGGAGTCGAGCGGGTCGAGTTCCAGGATGCGAATCTCGGTTCCTTTTTTGTCCTCGCACACCTCGGCGGCGGCGAGTACCATAGCGCGTGTTTCTTCGGTTACGGGCACACGTTTACCCTAGCACGGAGGGTTGACGAGTTCGGTACAAACCCTGCTCCCGAATATACGCGGCTATTGACGGAGGCAGCGCGGGAGCCGGAGCGCCCTCCGCGATCGCGGCCCGAATCCCGGTCGCGCTCGCCGGGTCGTCGAGATCGGGCAGCACATAGAGGGGCATTCCGCCCGGCTCGACCGCGTACCGCACCACCGGCCCCGGCGTTTCCCGTTCGGGGCCGAGCGCGAAGCCGCACGGCAGCGCCTGCCCCAGTTCGCTCAGCGGAAAGCCCGGCCGAGCGGCCAGAATCCACCCGTCGAACAGCCGCCCCGGCGCCAGCAGCTCCCCCGGATCGCGCCAGTGGGCGAGCGACAGGAAGGAGTCCGCGCCCGCGAGGAAGAACAGTTCCGCACCCTTCGGCAGCGAAGGCCTGAGCCGCGCGACCGTGTCCACCGTGTAATTCGGCGCCCTTTCGCGAGGCGCGTCGATCGCGGAGACGGCAAACCGAGTTTCCCCGCGCAGCAGCAGATCGACCATCGCCAAACGGTCTTCGAAGCCCGCCGCCCCACCCCGTTTCAGGGGCTGCCGGCCCGTCGGCGCGAACAGAACCCGGTCCAGCGCGAGCCGCTCCAGCGCCGCCCGCGCGATCCGCAGGTGTGCCAGATGCGGCGGGTCGAACGAGCCCCCGAACAGTGCCATGCGCATGGCTGCGATTGTAGAAGGAGTCAGCTTGACAGCTAAAAATGCCGGTCGCAGCATGGAACCAAGAGGACCGGCCTAAATGCAGATCACATTAAGCCCCGAACGTGAATCCCTCGTGGCGGCGAAGATCGCCTCGGGTGACTATGCGTCGATGAACGAAGTCTTGACGGATGCTTTCACCCTGCTTGAAAAGCGCGATGCCGCCGACCGGGCGGCATTCGACAGGGAACTCGCTGAACGCATCGAGTCTCTCGACCGAGGTGAATTTGTCACAACGGAAGAGGTCCGGGAAGAACTGGCCGAAATGTCGAGGCAGCGCCGCTCGGCTTCCGCATGATGTATACGCTTCGCGTAATGCCAAGCGCGACATAGCCCTGATTCGGCTTCATATCGCGAACGAAAGCCTTCAAGCCGCCGATTGATGGGTCGCAAAACTCCAGGATGCTTTTGAGCTCCTCGCCGGTACGCCGGGCGTTGGACATAGCCGCCCAGATCTGACGAAGCAATAACTCTCGTTCTGGCCGGTCTGCTCCTCCCTGATCGTCTATCGTGTTCAGCGCGGACGGGTTCAGGTTGTGGCGGTGGTGCATGGGTCGCGTGATACTCGACATGTACTCCTCGAACGCGGCGATGGTTAGAGGCTCCCTTTTCCATGAAGCTCCTGCTCGCCTCCATCGCCGCGCGCCCGCACACCGGCCCCATGCAGGCGCTGGTCGAGCAATATCTCGCCCGTACCCACCCCTACCTGCCCGCCGCGGCACGCGCATACCGCACCGAAGAAGCCTTCCTCGCCGGCCTGGAAAAAGAGCGCGGGCGGACCGCGCCAACAGCCGTGCTTCTGGATCCGCGCGGCGAGCAGCAAAGCTCCGAAGCCGTTGCCGCGCGCATCCGGACCCACAAGGAAGCGGGCACGCAGCTGCTCGTTTTCGCTGTCGGTCCGGCGGACGGTTGGAGCCCCGCTGCGCGCGCCCGGCACGCGCTGCTGTCGCTCGGCCCCATGACCTTGCCCCACGAGCTTGCCCGCCTCGTTCTCGCCGAGCAGCTTTATCGGGCGTGCACCATTCTCGCCGGGCATCCCTACCATGCCGGGCATTAAGCTCTAGGCATGGCACAGATAGATGCAGGCGAGCGCAAGGGTTTGGTCATGGTCTTCACCGGGGCGGGCAAGGGTAAGACCACCGCCGCGCTCGGCACGGGTTTCCGCGCCGCCGGCAACGGCATGCGCGTGCTCATGCTTCAGTTCATCAAGGGATCCTGGCACTACGGCGAGCTCGATGCGGCGGCCACCCTCGGCGACGACTTCCAGATCCGCCCCATGGGCCGGGGCTTCATCAAGGTCGGCGGCGCGGAAACCGACCCCGAGGACGTCCGCCTGATCCGCGAGTGCTGGGCTGAGGCGGTGCGTGCTATCGAGTCCGACGAGTGGGACATGCTCATCCTCGACGAAATCCTCTACACGGTTTCCTACGGCCTGCTCGACCCCGAGGAGGTCGTCGTCGCGCTCGCGAAGCGCCCGCCCCTGCTCCATGTCCTGCTCACCGGCCGCAATGCCCACCCGCGCTTGGTCGAGATCGCCGACACCGTCACCGAGATGGCAGAGCGCAAGCATGCTTACCAGAAAGGCATCCTTGCCCAGCGCGGTATTGAGTACTAAGGCATCTCACCGGGCAGGAGATCGACCCCAGTGAAGAAAGTTCTAGGCTACGCCGCGAAACACTCGTTCAGCCGCCTTCGCCCCCTCGTCATCGAGCGCGACGACCCCAAACCGAACGAGGTCGAGATCGATGTGCTTTTCTGCGGTGTCTGCCACTCGGACATCCACCAGGCGAAAAACGAGTGGGGCAACACCGTGTACCCCTGCATGCCCGGCCACGAGATTGCCGGACGCGTCGCCTCCGCGGGTTCGGCGGTGACGAAGCACAAGGTCGGCGACCTGGTCGCGGTCGGCTGCATGATCGACTCCTGCCGCACCTGTGCGGCCTGCGAGGCGGGCGAGGAAAACTACTGCGAAGGCCCCAACAGCTGGCTGGCCACCTACAACGGTCCAATGGCGCCGGCGAAGCAGGCCCCCACCGGTACCAATATGTACGGCCGCGACAACACATTCGGCGGCTACTCCACCTCTATCGTGGTCCGCGAGGAGTTCGTCCTGAAAGTTCCCGAAGGCCTCAAACCCGAGGTCGCCGCGCCTATCTGCTGCGCCGGCGTCACCACCTACTCCCCCATGAAGCACTGGGGCATCGGGGCCGGCGACAAAGTGGGCATCATCGGCTTCGGCGGCCTCGGCGACATGGCCGCCAAGCTCGCGAAGGTCATGGGCGCGGAGGTCACGCTGTTCACCACCGATGAGGAAAAGCTGAGCGAAGCCGCAAAGCTCGGTGTCTCCGGCGTTCTCGCTTCCGACAAGGATGCTTTCCGGAAGCTCGCCGGCACTTTCGACTTCCTTCTGTCGACCGTGCCCGAGAAGCACGACCTCGATCCATACATCCCGCTGCTGAAACGCGACAAAACGCTGGTCATCGTCGGCGCGCTCGAGCCGGTAGGCCCCTTCAACAACAACAAAGCGGCCGCCATGCGCCGCGGCGTCGCAGGCTCCCTCATCGGCTCGCTCGCCGACACGCAGGAAGTGCTCGACCTGTGCGCCGAGCACGGGATCGCCCCCGACATCCAGGTCATCCCCATTCAGGGGATCAACGATGCATACAAGCACGTAGAGGACGGCGAGGTCCGGTTCCGCTACGTGATCGACATGGCGAGCCTCAAGGAGGAGCAAGCCGAGCGAGCTTCCGCCTGAGTCACTTCGTCGAGAGCGCCGCTTCGTACGCGGCGCGTCCGATGCGGGCGATCACACCCTCCCGGATCGCCTCATCCGCGCGGCTGTCCGTAACGAAAACGGCAATCGCAAGCTTGCGTCCATCCGGCAGGGTGAGCAGACCGATGTCGTTGGTCGCGGCCGCGACCCCCGCCCGCGTTCCGGAGGTGCCGGTTTTATGCGCCATGGCAGTCCCGGCGGGAAGGCCGGCGCGCAGGCGCCCGGGGCCGGTAACCGAGCCGGTGAGCGTTCCGAGCAGGAAAGCATTCGCCGCCGGAGAGACGGGTGGATCGATGACGAGCCGTTCGAGCAATTGGACGGCGGAGGCCGGTTCTATCCAGTTCCGGTACTGGGCATAGGGCTTGCGGGCCAGCGCCTGCTCACCGTCGCGCAACTGGAAACCGGAAATACCGAGGGAGCGAATGTACGCCTGTACCGAGGCAGGGCCGCCTGCGAGACGAAGCAGTACCTCGCTGGCGGCATTGTCGCTCCGGCCCGCGGCGAGCTGGATGAGTTCGCGAAGGGGCACATCCACATTGGCGTCGGGGTACCGGTCCTCGAGAGGGCTGAAGGTATGAGCAATTCGATCCTCGGGCAGGAAGCGGACCGTGCGGTCGAGGGCTCGCTCGATCGGCTCGCCGGGGTGCCGGCCGGGCAGTTTGCCGGTGTCGGCCAAGTGCAGGACCGTGAGCGCGAGCGGGTACTTGAATACGGACTGCATCGGCGGGCGATTGTGCGGGTGCAGGTCGCAGTTGAGCGCGGTTCCGGGCAGGAGGCAGGCGACGGCAACGGTGCCTCGTGCGTCCTCGGCGATGGCGGCGACCCTGGCCTGCAAAGCGGCCTGGGCGAGCATGGCGGCGGGCGTGAGGGCGAGCAGCAGGGCGAGGCGGCGCATGCCGCTCATGCTACCGGGCGGCCTGCTTCCAAAGACCCGTACTCTATGAAAATGCACGAGGACACAAATATCTGGACCGCCTGGCTCGGGCTCGGGGCGAACCTGCCCCGGTTTACGGGCGCGGAACGCATCGAGCCCGAGCAGACACTGCCGACGGCGGTGGCCGCCTTGGGCGAGCTCGGCACGGTCGCGGCTGCCTCGGGTTTGTGGCGCACCGCTCCGGTCGGGCCCGTGCCGGATCAGCCGGCGTTCACCAACGCCGCGCTCCAGCTCGAAACCGCGCTCGCCCCGCGCTCGCTCTTGCGCTCGCTGCAAGTGATCGAGCGCCGCTTCGGGCGCGCGCGCGGGCTTGTCGACAAGGGTCCCCGTGTTTTGGATTTGGATATACTCCTGCTCGGCAAAAAGGGTGAGCCGGTAGTATGGAGTGACGCGGACCTCACCGTTCCCCACCCGGAGATGCACCGCCGCCGCTTCGTTCTCGCGCCACTGGCCGAGATCGCGCCGGAGGTGGAACATCCCGAACTCAAACGAACGATTGCCGCTCTTCTGCGCGCATTGCCGCAAGGCGAGCAGGTGCGGCGTCTCTAAATCCAGATCGCCCGGGAGTCCGCACCCTTGAAGCGTTTTCTCGCAGCCGCCTGTTGCACGGCAGCCCTCATCCCCGCCTCCGCGCAGAAGCTCTCCAGTTTCGGGGCGATTCCGCCGGCCAGCGAACAAATCGAGGTCACGGGCTTTCGCACGCCCGTTTCCGCGCTCGAAAGCCCGGTCAGCACGCGCGTTCTCACCGCGGAGGACCTCCGGCAGGCGGTTCCGGTAGGCCTCGACGGCAAGCTGCGCACCGTGCCCGGCTTCGACCTGTTCCGCCGTTCTTCCTCGCTGATCGCGAACCCGACCACGGAGGGCGTTTCCCTGCGCGGCCTCGGCTCGACCGCGGCTTCGCGCTCCCTCGTCCTGCTCGGCGACGTTCCGCTCAACGATCCCTTCGGCGGGTGGATTCACTGGCTTGAACTGCCTGCGCTGACTGTCGGGCGCGTGGAGGTGGTGCGCGGCGGCGTGAGTGACCTTTACGGGTCCAGCGCGGTCGGGGGCGTGGTGCAGATCAGCCCGACGCCGCTCAACGACAAGCCGGAGTTCGTTCTGGAGTCCGGCTACGGGGCCGAGGGCCTCAACGACAACGAAGCACTCGTTCGCGGCGGGCACAAGCACTGGGCCGGCCTCGCCTCCGCCGGGCTCGTCGGCACCGATGGATACACCCTGGTCGCCCCCAGCCTGCGCGGCCCGGTTGATGCCAACTCGAACGTCCACGCCGAGAATGCCCTCGTCTTCGGCGAGCGCTCGCTTGGTGCGCTCGGCTCGGGCGACGGCGTGTGGCTGCGCGGCAACGTCCTGAACGAATCGCGCCGCAACGGAACCCTGATTACCACGAACAGCACCCGCCTGTGGCGCTATGCGGCCGGCCTGGACCGGGGCGACTGGCAGGCCCGCGCCTGGGGTTCGACCATCGGCTTCCGGCAGAACTTCTCGGCCGTCGCGACGGGGCGCGGCTCGGAAACGCTGACCCGCGTCGCGTCCGACCCGGCGAACGAGCTCGGCGGGGCGCTTCGCTGGCATCATGCTCTCAAGCCGACGCTGGTCCTGCTCGCCGGCTCCGATGTGCGCGACGTTCGGGCGCGCGACAACGAACTGCCGACGGCGGCCGCGGCCGTCCCGACCAGCACCACGGCCCGCCAAACCGACGCAGGCGGCTACGGCGAGGTGCTCTGGACGCCGGGCCCCTGGCTGCTGAGCGCTTCGGCTCGCGGCGACCGGTTCCTGAGCCGCGATGCCGCCCGATACTCGCTGCGCACCGGCGCGCGGACCGTGCTGCCCTCCATCGATCAGGCGGTCGCGAACCCGCGCGCCGGGATCTCGCGCCGCCTCGGGCGTGCTGTCGCTCTCAGCGCAAGCGCCTTCCGGGCCTATCGAGCACCAACGGAGAACGAGCTTTACCGTACCGGTCAGGTCGGGCAGCAGACGACTCTGGCCAATGCAAACCTGCTTTCGGAACGGGCGACCGGCTGGGAAACCGGGGTTTCCGGCGAGACCCCGGCCAAATGGGGCGCGAGCTGGCGCGCGAGTTACTTCTGGACCGAGATCAACCGACCCATTACCGCCCTGACGCTCAGCACCACCGCGACCGCCACCACGCTGCAACGCGAAAACCTGGGCCAGATCCGCAGCCGGGGCATATCGCTCGACGGCGCGCTGCACCCGGTGCCCTGGCTCCAAATGGCCGGCGGCTACCAGTTCGCCCGTGCCACGGTGACGCGCTACAGTGCCCTCGCCGCTATCGCTCCCGATCTGACCGGCCGCTGGATTCCGCAAGTCCCTCGCAATACGGGAACGCTGCAGGTGACGGCCTCGCGGGCGCGGTACGGTCTGCTGAGCGTACAGGCGCGCGTGAGCGGCCGCCAGTACGATGACGACTTGAACAGCTTCGTCCTCCACCCTTTCACTCGGTTCGACGTCTACTCCTCGCATGACTTCGGACCGCGCTGGCAGGTCTTCGCTTCCGTCGAAAACCTGCTCGACCGGTCCATCGACGTCGGCCGGACGCCGATCCGCACACTCGGCACGCCGCAGCTCGCGCGCTTCGGAGTGAGGCTCGCGCTGCATTGACCGGGGACGAGTCACTTCGCGGCTCCGGCGAAGTTCTTGAGCAGGGAAAGCGCCGCCGGTCCCAGAAGAACGATGAAGATACTGGGAAAGATGAACAGCGCCAGCGGGAAGAGAATCTTGACCGTGACCTTCGCCGCCTGCTCCTCGGCTCTCTGGGCTCGCCTGTTCCGCATCCCCGCCGCGAACTCGCGTAGAGCCTTCGCGATCGGAGTTCCGAACTGCTCTGTTTGCAGCAGCATCGCGACGAAATTGTTGACGTCCTCCAGTGCCACGCGCTCTCCGAAGTCCTGCCAGGCCTCCGCTCGCGCCTTGCCGGCGCGCTGCTCGAGGCTCACCATGACGAGCTCGGCGCTTACCTCCGGGTAGACTGCTTCGATCTCCACGCTGACCCGCGTCAATGCCTGATCGATGCCGAGGCCGGCGTCGACGCAAATCAGCAGGAGATCGACCGTATCGGCGAGCCCTGCCGCGATCCGCGCGCGCTTTTTAGAGGCCAGCCTGCGGAGCAGCAAATCGGGCGTCAGATACGCCGATCCCGAGAGCGCGACTGCCCAGAAAAGTTTGTGGCCGGGCAGAAGGCACGCGAGCATGGCGAGGCCGGCCGGGGCCAGGGTTCGGACCGCCAGAAAACTTTCCACGGCTTGGGCTTCACGAAACTCGCAGAACTGCAAACGGCCTTGGAGGACGGCCTCGGCGCTTGTGCCGATGCGCCATCTGCGCCGGAAGCTCGAAAAATTTTTCAGAAACTCGGACGAGCCCGATCCCAGGACCGCTTCGCCCTCCGTGTTCTTGCGCCGGGCTATCAGGTTCAGCCGCCTCGCGAACCTCCGCTTTTGCCCCGTGAGATACATGAGGGCCAGAAGCGAGCACAGGGCGAAGAGCGCGCAAGACAGTGCGGCAGCCGCGAGCGACTCCTTCGTCATTGCTTCACCGCGACGATCTTGCGGATGACAGCGAGGCCGGTGGCGATGAACAGGAAGCAGGCGAGAAGAAGCTTTCTTCCCGTAGGGTCTTCCCAAAACACGCGCACGTAGAGGGAATTGACGAAGTGCATCAGAACCAGCAGCGCGACCGGAAGCCCGCTGAGAACCCAACCCGTGAACCGGCCTTGCGCGCTGTGCACCCGCACCAGTCCGGCAATTCTCGCTCGATCCGCGATCACCCCTCGTATCGTGTCGAGCATCTCCGTCAGATCGCCCCCGCTCTCGTGCTGAAGCAGGATGCCGGTGACCAGGAAGCGAAGATTGCCGGACGGCACCCGCCGCGAAAACTCACGCATGGTGTCTCGAAACATCGCACCGTGCTTCTGCTGCTGCGAGATGAGCGTGAACTCTTCATCTAATGGTTTAGGGCTGTTTTTCGCGAGTATTTCGAAAGCCGATCCCAGGGAGTGCCCCGCGCGGAGAGAGCGCGTCATCAGGTCGATCGCGCCCGGCAACGCCGCTTCCACCCGCACGAGCCTCTGCTTGCGCTTGTACAGCAGCAATCCAAAAGGCAGACCGGTCGCCAGGAGGCCTCCCGCAAGAGCGCCGAGAAAGCTGCGCGTGCTTGCCCCCGCGAGGACGGCGCCCGCCAGCGCACAGATCACCAATTGGCGCGCGAGCGTACTACCGGCCAAATCGGTCCCGCTTTCTTTGCGCAACGCTGCCAACCAGCCTATCTTTCCCGCCCGGGCCAGCAGAGCCTCCAGCTTTCTCGCGACATAGACCTGGAGTCCGCGCTCCTCAATCGACATGCCTTGCACGAGCACCGCATCGGGCAGGGCGCGTTTGAGACCGGCGAGGCGCTTCTCGAACGCCCGGCTGCTCTTGGTGCCGGACAGAACCACGAGGCACGCCAGGAACGACGTTGCCAGAAGCAGAGGAAACTCCCACATGTCTATGCGCCCCCCGGCGAAGGCTGCTGGGGCGTGAACAAGCTCGCCGGAATGGGATGACCGGCCTCTCTGAAACGCTCCATGCACTTCGGGACGATCCCGGAACAGAGATGGCTGCCGATTACCTTTCCGTCCGCGTCCAGGCCTCTCTTTTGGAACGTGAAGATGTCCTGCAGGCTGATGAGTTCGCCGTTGACGCCGCTGATTTCGGTGATGTGGGTGATGCGCCTGGTTCCGTCGCTCAGCCGCGACACCTGCACGATCAGGTCGACGGCGGAGGCTATCTGGGCACGGATGGCGCGCTCAGGCAAGCCCACTTCGCCCATCAGCACCATGGTTTCGACACGCGCGATTGCATCGCGAGGCGTGTTGGCGTGCACCGTCGTCAGGGACCCGTCGTGTCCGGTGTTCATCGCCTGCAGCATATCGAGCGCCTCGCCGCCCCTGACCTCCCCGACCACGATGCGGTCCGGACGCATCCGTAAGGCGTTGACCAGCAGCTCTCGCTGCCTCACCGCCCCGTCGCCTTCGAGGTTGGCGGGGCGGCATTCCAATCGCACGACATGCATTTGTTTCAGCTTCAACTCCGCCGAGTCCTCGATCGTGACGATCCGCTCCTTCGACGAGATATACCCCGACAAGACGTTCAACAAAGTCGTCTTTCCCGCGCCGGTTCCGCCGGAGACCACGATGTTCAGCCGCGTCTGCACCGCGGCTTCCAGGAACGTCAGCATGGCGCCGGTCAGTGTTCCCGTGCGGAGGTAATCCGCCGCTTCGAGCGGCTTCGCGCCGAAGCGCCGGATCGAGATTGCGGGGCCGTCGATCGACAGAGGAGGGATCACGACGTTGACGCGCGAACCGTCCCGCAATCGCGCGTCCACCATCGGGCAAGACTCGTCGACGCGCCGGCCCACCGCCGAGACGATCTTGTCGATGATGTGCATGACATGCGCGTCGTCCCGAAACGCCACCGCGGTTTTCTCGAGAACGCCGCGCTTCTCGACGTAAACCGAAGAGTGACCGTTGACGAGGATGTCGCTGATCTCGGGATTGAGAAGAAGCGGCTCCAGCGGGCCCAATCCGAAGACTTCATCGAGCACCTCCTTCGCGGTCTGATCCCGCTCCCCGGCGCTGAGGGGCACGCCCTGCTCGCCGATCAGCTGCATGACGAACTCGAAGAGCCTTTGACGGCCTCCGGCATCTCGCCCCTGCATGGACGCCAGCTTGTCCAAATCGACGCGCTTGATGAGCTCCGCGTGTACGGTGCTTTTTAGACTGTTGAACTGCGAGGCGCTTTGAGGCAGCGGCTCCCGCCGCTCTTTTGAAGAAGCGGCTTTCGCCGGCAAGGTCAGGTAGAGAACCTCTTCATCCATGACGGCGCACCAGTTTTCTCAGGCGGGCTTGCAAGGTCGCCGGCCTGTCGACGATGCTCTGTGCACCCGGTCCCGTCCCCAGAGTGAGAGCTGCCCACTTGAACATCTGCCGCCCGAAAGCCGAGTCTTCACGCAGATTCGCCGGCTCGCCCGCATTGATCGCCTTCATGACTTCGAAATAGTTGTTGTCGATACTGACGGATACCGGAAAGTTGGCTATCTTCTTGATTTGTTCCGCGGAGATGGAGTCATTGGCGGTCGCGCGATTGATCACCAGCCGCAACTTGGCCACGCCGCTTTCCCCAAGTGCCATGTTCTCGATCAATCGCGACAGATCCCGCAGCGCCGCTACGTCGGGAGTGGCGATGAGATTGATGTCGTCCGCCTGTTCTATCAGCGAAATGGTGGCCTCCTCCGTTCCCATGACTGAATCAACCAGGATGTAGTCGTACTCCAGGCGGAGGAAGTCCATGACCCGATGCAGGTCGTCTCGAGTTCCACCCTGCGTCAAGGCCGCATTCTCGGGTGACCCGATCACCTCGAGACCGCTCTCGTGCCGAATGACGAACCCTTCCAGGAGTTTGCGGTCTAGCCTCTTCGCGCTCCTGACGAGTTCCGTGAAGTGATAGCGGGTTTCCCTCAAGCCGAGATACAGGGTTACATGGCCCAGCTGGTGCTTATGGTCGATCAAGAGAACACGCTTCTTGTGCTTGACGCAAAGCGCGATGGCCAGGTGCACGGCCAGTGTCGTAGAACCCACGCCTCCTTTCGCGCCGAAAAACGCGACGATCCGGCCTGAAGTCGACTTGCTCCGCTGGTCATGGCCGAGATGCTCTCGAAACTTGGCCAGGGCGGCGCCGATATCCTCCTGCGTTACCGGCTGCAGCAAAAATTCGGCGCACCCGGCGCGCATCGCCTGTAGCAGGAGGGAGGCGTCCTGAGACTTACCGACGCCGACGACGTCGATCTCCTTTCCGAACATCTGGATCAGCCGCGTCACGGTACGGACCGCCGCCGAGGGCTCACGCTCGAAATCGACCAGCGCGACCCTGGCTTCCGCTTCCCGCAGCGCCGGAGAGAAGTGCGGTCTTTTGTCCGCCGTCATATAGTCGGGGAAAACGCCGAAGAACTCCGCGTCTTCCCGTTTTCCGACGGCGGCATCGACGCCGGCGTTGACGCCTTCGTCCGTGCAGACGCAAAAGACTGCCTGCTTGAGTGTTTTTCTCTCTGGGTCCATGGAGATACCTATGGCTTCGGGCTTGCGGCTGTGATCTTCGGGTCGGATTGCTTTTTGTCGCTCAGAACGGCGTCAAACGCGGGCTGGTCCAGGTTCTTCACCGGTAAGACCGGCTCCTTGATCGCGGGCAACGCCTCCCTTGGATCCAGAATGCGCGCCGTCACCAGGACTACGAGTTCGACGACGGAGTGGTTGAGATTTTTCGAGCGAAACAACTGTCCGAGAATGGGAACGTCGGCGATTCCGGGCACCTTGCTGAGCACCTCCGTCGCTCGATGGTCGAGCAGTCCTGAAAGCATGAAGCTCTCGCCGTCGCGTATCTCGATTTCGCTTTCCGCTCGCCTGGTGGACAGCGCCGGAATCGTGAATCCGGAGATCGTAACGGCGTTGGAGTAGTCGAGGGTGCTCACTTCGGGGTTGATCTTGAGTCGAATAAGGCCGTTTCTGCCGACTACCGGCGTGAAGTCGACTTTTACGCCATACGGACGAAACATGATGGTGATGGCCGTCGAGTTCGCTGTCCCGCCCTGCACCACGGGAAACGGAAATTCTCCGCCCGACAGGAACTTCGCCGCTTGCCCGCTGAGGGTCGTCAGGGTGGGTTCGGCCAACACTTGGATGACGTCTTTCTGTTCGAGATCTCGGACCGTCACCCCCGCGTGGCTCGACGCGCTGTAGAAGAGCAGGTTGAGCGGATCGAAGGTCAGCGTATTCGAGCCTGTCGCGGGGTTGGGTGTGTACTGAACGGCTCCAAACTGCTGCGTGGTGGCACCTGTGGTGTTGTTTCCGGACGAGAAAATATTGAGGCCGAACTGTTCGAGCTTGGTTCTGTCGATTTCGATGATGCGAAGCTTCAGCTCGACCTGGGTCTCCTTCACTTCCGCGATCTGGATGTTGTTCAGCACGTCCTTGGAATAAGAGGAGGCGACTTTCGATACGGTCTCCAGGTCCGCCGCGGTATCTACATAGCCGTCGAGGATCGTTTTCGCCTGGTTTGCATGGATACGCACCTTTGAAAAAGGCAGGGCACCGGCGAGAGCTTCCCGGAGGGATGTCGTGTCGACGTCCGCTGCCACGCTATATACGTAGCGCGTTCCTTTGGCATCCCATAGCGCCAGGCTGCTCGCGCCGGCGGATTTGGCCGTGATCAACACCTCGTTCGCGCCGGAGTTGAAGGTGTGGATGACCGCCGGATCGCCGACGTAAACGCGTTTCAGCGGCACCTTCGAGGACAAAACTCGGGAGTGGCCAACCGTCAGGTGGATCGTCAGGTCGGGGCTCGTAACGCCGAGTTCCACGTCGTTCGAGGCGGCGGAGGCGGTTTCAGCGAGGTCTGCGCGGGCATTGGCCGCAAGCATCGCCAGAAGAATCGTAAAGAGGATGGATGCCGGACGGCGACAAGCGGGGTGCAGCAATCGAGCCGTCTTCATCGTGTGCCACGCATTCCCGCGTCGGCGCTTTGAGTCGCTCCGTCCAGCACCGTTTCGATGGTCGGTTCAGATAGGCGGTTCGGCGCACGGACTACATCCGCCTTCTTGGGGACGGAAGGCTTGGGGGCGGGGGGCGTTCCCGCGAGCGATGAAAGCTGCATCGGATTCGGCGCGGACGCCCGCGTATCGGTGTTGTTGCGGAGCACGAGGTGAACGCTTCCCTGAGACGCGGCGATGACGGCACGTTCCGCGTTTTCGGGCGTGAGCAGCAGCGTGACGACCGTCACCAACTCGGGTTTTCCCGAAGGGTCAGGTTGGGAGCGTTGACCGGTCGCGATGACTTCGGCATTCTCGAGCGCGGTCACGGTCGACAGTTCCACGTCGGCGCGCACCCTGCACGTCACCAGAACGTCCACGTGGGAGCCCGGGTGCACGAAACCTCCGACTCCCACGATCTCGTCGGATCGCAGCGCGACGGCGCGCATGCCGTCGGGAATGCGCGCGGCCAGGCCGGTTCCGGCTCCGGGGGCCGAGAGGTACTGCGTCAAGAGCGGCTGCCCCTTCTTCAAGGGCACCAGGGCGGTCCTGCCGATGGCCTGAGTCCGTGCCGTCAAACCACCCTCAAGCCCGCGAGCGACCGGCCAGGAGACTTCAAGAAGATCGGCCTCCGTGATGACTTGGCCGATCTCGACGTCCGCGGCGAGCGCCACGTACTTGAGCTCGGGCACAACGGGACCGTGATTCCTGGCACCGCGTCCAAGCAGGAGCATGACCGCGGAGGAAAAGGCGAATGAGATGCAAAGGGCCAAGAGCACGCGCTGCATCATCGGGCACCCGCTCTCGTCAGAACTTGGAAAGCGGAGCAGCAGCAGCCAAGGAACAGCGGAAGCGCGTAGGGGATCGCAAGACTGGGACGAGAGCAGCGCGGCTCGTTCCCTGTCCTGAACCCCTTGAAGGTGCGTGTTAGGGCCGATGCGGCTGCGGGGTGCTTACTCAAGAAAAGAAAGGTCAACGCCAGCACGGCGCCGCTCACGGTGGTGCCCATGAAAAAGACTTTCCAAAAGCTCGAGCCCAGAAGGCAGCCGAGGGCCGTCCCGATCTTGACGTCCCCCGCTCCCATTCCACCCAGGAGGTAGAACGCGAGAAAGAAGGTACCCAGGAAAAAGCCGCACGCAGCGGAAGAGAAGAGCTCTCGCCGGCCGCCCAAGATCGCGTGAAGGCTCAAGCCAAGAAGGATCCCCGCCACGGATAGCCCGTTCGGGATACGTCCTTCCTGCAAGTCCGAGACGCACGCTCGCCCGGAGCAAAGGAGCCCGGAGGCAGCGTAGGCGGTTTCGACGCTCATTGTGTGCATGCTCTTCCTCCCGTCTTGCTTGGCGCGCTGATTCGTGCAGGCAGTGCCGCCGAAAGCAGCCCTGCCGCTTAAGTGAGAATGGAGCTTCGGAGCGAGCCCATGGAACTTCCCGACGGGCGACGCCCAGGTGAGACACCTGCTCCAACTCGGGTCTCACCTCGTTGATTGAGCTGCGAACCGATGGACAGCGCCTGCTAGATCGCGCTGTTCAGCGAGATTCCGATCTTCGTGAAAGCCGAATTGATGGAATTGCCCACGGTGCCCATGGCCGTGATCGCGGCCAGAGCTACCAGCACGACCACGAGTGCGTATTCGACGAGGTTTTGGCCGGATTCGTCGGCCGCGAATCGAACGACAAGCTGCTTGATACGGTTCATGTGTCTCCCTTTTTGGATCTCTCGATTTTTCCGAGCCATGCGCTTTCGAACACGGGCCGCGGCGTGTTCTCTCTATCGTCCCTTTGCCTCGGCCGGAATAGATGACGTAAGTAATGCCGTTGCCGAATAAGCGCTTGGGGCGCTCGTTTTTCCCGAAGCGGTACTAAAGTGCGGCGAAATCGAGTGAAACCGCACCGGCTTCCGCCGCGGCGGCTTTAGGCTGTGCCCAGCGGAAGCAACTCCGGTTGAAAAGCGAGAGAAGGCCAGCAGTGCAAGTGTCCACGGCGGTTTACGAACGGCCCAGCAACCCGGTCGCGTCCCCAACTTCCCGGCGGCTAGAGTTCGGTTTCGAGGCCTTGCTCGTCAGCCTGTTGGCCTTAGTCGTCCTCGTCTTCGCCATGCAGCCCATGGCCGACCCGGACATCTACTGGCACCTCCGAAACGCCCAGACCATGGTGGCCACAGGCAGCTGGCCCCGGCAGGACAGCTTCGCCTACACCACGGCCGGAATGCCGTGGATCGATCATGAATGGTTGGCGGAGCTGCCGTTCTATCTGGTTTTTCAAGCCGGCGGCGCGACAGGCCTCTTTCTGCTCACGGCGGTTCTTCTCGGCTTTATCTTTCTGGGGATCTATCTCCTGGCACGCCGCGAGTCTGGAAATCCTCTCGCGGCATGGGTGCTGACCCTTGTCTCGGTCGTGCTCGGAACCGTCAGCTATGGGCCCCGCACGCTGCTTTTCGGCTGGGTGTGCCTCGTCTGCGAACTCCTGCTTTTGGCGCGCTTTGAGGAGAGCCGCAGGACCGGGGATTCCGCGGGCCGGGCTTTGTGGCTCCTACCCGCGCTGTTCCTGTTCTGGGTAAACCTGCACGGTTCCTGGCTGATCGGTTTCGTTCTGCTCACCTTTTATTTCTTGTGCGGCCTACTCGAGGTACATGTCGGTGCAATCCAGGGCCGACGATGGCAGACACGTGAGCGGCGGCTGCTGCCGGCGGTGCTGGGCGTGAGCTTCGCCGCCTTGTTCGCGAATCCATATGGCTGGAAGCTCGTCGCCTATCCATTCGATCTCGCGTTCAAGCAAAAGCTGAACATCGCTCACGTCCAGGAATGGCAGCCTCTGGACAGCCATACGTTGCGCGCTCGCGTGTTTCTCGCCCTGCTCGGGTTCGGCTTCGTGGCGCAGATAGCACGCCGGCGAACCTGGACTCCTCACCAGCTCGTCTTTTGCTTCGTCGGCGTGTACGCGGCATGCATGCACACGCGCTTCCTGTTTCTCGCGGCGATCCTGAGCGTTCCGTGCTTCGCGCGGGACCTCGCGTGCCGGCCGCGTACTCCGCCGCGCGAAAGCCGCGGTCTTCTGCACCTGTGCCTTTTGGGTTTAGCTGTTTTCTCCGCCGGGCGGATGTATCACTTCCGGAAAGCCGGTATTTCCGAGACCACGGGCTATCCGGCGCAGGCATTGCCCTTCTTGCGGAGTTTTCGGCCTCAGGGGCCGTTGTTCAACGAGTATCTCTGGGGCGGCTATCTCGAGTTCTACGCCCACAACATTCCCGTCTTCATCGACTCGCGCGTCGATATCTTCGAGCGGCGCGGCACCTTCCAGGACTATCTGGATGTACTGGAGCTGAAAAAGACCCTGGCCGTGCTCGATAAGGATAGAATCCGCTACGTCCTGTTCAGCCGGGACAGCTCGCTCGCTTACTTCCTCGAGCAGCTGCCTTCCTGGAAGATCGATTACCAGGATAAGACGACCATCCTGTTCGAGAGAAGCGGTTTGGGCTCGGCCAATGCGGGAAGATAAACTCCCCGGCCGGGCGCGATTCACCCGCCTCGTCTATCTGGCGTGCTGCATCCTGGCGACGGTCCAATTCGTTTGGATCTATCTAAGCCGGACCCCATCCGGAATCGATTTCGCCGCCTATGAGCAAGGCCTGGAACGAACACCTTTTCAATCCAGACTCTTGCTGATGGAACCTCTAAGATGGGCGCACAACTCATCCACCTTGCACGCTTGTTCGGAGCGCCTCGGCGGGCTTCCCGCATGGTTTCCGGGCGGGGTCAGTCCGGAAGGGATCGCGGAGGCAGGCGTCGATTTCGTATCGCTGCTTCTGGCGTGCTGGGCCGGCTTTCAGCTTTACAGAAAAGCTTCGCGGCACGGTCTGCTGGGTTGGCTTGTGTGGCCGCTGACCCTTGTCCTCTCGTTCGTCACCTACTCGGGAGCGACGCACCATAACATCCGCTTCGTGTACGACTTGCCGGGCATGGCGGCGTTCTCTCTCGGCCTGCTGCTTCTTTACGAGGGTCGAGGGCTGTTGCCGTTCTATGCCCTTTTCGTCGTCGCTACCCCCAATCGTGAAACCACGCTGCTCCTGCTCCCTTTTCTCGCAACGCGCGATCGCGCGCGAGGCGTCAAGTCACTCGCGACGCTGCGGTCTTGCCTCTTCCCGCTCGCCTTTTGGACGGGGCTGCATTTCTGGCTGGCGCACCGGTTCGCGCACAATGGCAGCGCTGCCGGGCCTCGTTTCCGGCTCAATCTCGGCAGCTTGCTGATCCCGCTTTCCTGGCCGCAGATCTTCTCCGCCCTCGGCTATCTATGGCCTTTTCTGATCCTCCACAGGCGATCGGTGCAGGATGCGGTCCTGAAGACCTGGCTTTCCTGCTATTGGGTCTGGCTCGGTTTCATGGCCTTTTTCGGCCTCCTGGTCGAGCCCCGTATCTTCGGCGAACTCATTCCTCTCACCGCGTGCCTGATCACGCTGATTTTGGAGCAGCGCCTGGTGGATGCGGCATGGGGCTTGGACTTGGGCCGGGTACCCCGGGAGACTTCGCTTTCAGCTGCCGGGTCCTTCACGGGTCGAGATGGGATGGTGCCCGCGAATCAAGGCATCAGGCCGCTTGTAGACTCGGGCCATGGCGATTGTGTGTTCGATTCTCACGACCGCTCAGGCGTGGGAAGCCCTGGTCCCTGAGTGGCTGGCACTGTGGCAGTCGAGTCCCCATGCCACGCCCTTTCAGCATCCCGAGTGGCTCCTGCCCTGGTGGCGGGCGTTTGACCGGCACCCGCTCCTGGTGGCAACCGCGCGCAGGGACGGCCGTTTGCTGGCCATGGTGCCCCTCTTCGTTTACGTCGAGCCCGGCAGCGGCACGCGCAAGCTGCTTCTTGCCGGTGCGGGTACGTCGGATTACCTCGATGGCGTCTTCGCGGCGGAGTGTACGGAGGGCGATGTCCGCACTCTGCTCGCCAGGCTGGCACAGCAGTCCTGGGATCGCGCGGACCTGACCCAGCTTCGCCCCGAATCCCTGCTTTCCCGGGCATTGGGTCAGAGCTCATCACCCTACGTGACCCGCGCCCCTGGTGAACCTTGCAGCCGACGGCCCGCGGTGGAAATCGCGGAACTGCCGCCGAAACTACGCGCCGAGGTTCGTTACCGCACGAACGCCGCCCGGGCTCTGGGCAAATTGGAGCTGCACTCAGCTGCCGGCAACGACTGGGAACTCGCCTTCGAACTCCTCGTCCATTTCCATACGGAGCGTTGGGAGCGGGCAGGGGAGGGCGGTGTTCTGGCCGACCCACAGGTGCTCGCCCACCATCGTGAAGCACTCTCCGCGATGCTTGCCGGTGGGGTGGCGAGCTTAACCGTGCTCCGCGCCGGGGCTGAGCCGTTGGGGGTCCTGTACTGCCTTCTCGACCCGCCCGAGCGACTCCGGCGGACGCAGTACCTCTACTTGATGGGGCATGCAACCCGTTTCGAATCCCTCAAGCCGGGAATCCTTCTGCTCGGTCTGGCGATCGAGCAGGCTGCCCGGGATGGATTCGTCATGGTCGACATGCTCCGCGGAAATGAAAGCTATAAAAAGTTCTGGAGGGTGGAGGCGGTTCCCACCCATGCCGTCTCTTTCGTTCCCGAATCGGTACGAGGTTTTCCTGAGTTCCGAAACGGGAAGAGCGAGCCGGAACCGGCCGGCGCGGCGGTTGAATGCGCGGGCCCTTCAGGTGCATCCTAAAGAAGAAGCGCGCGGGCATGGGTGGCGCGGGAGGATGAGCAATGGCTGGAACACTTTTGGAGCAGCTGCGGACGATGACGACGGTGGTCGCGGACACGGGCGACATTCAGGCGATCGAGAAGGTTAAACCGCAGGACGCAACAACGAACCCATCGCTGATCACGACCGCGGCCGGGATGCCGGTGTATTCGCAGATTGTCGATGACGTACTCCTGGAAGCACGCAAGTCGCTCGGCGACAAGGCAGGGGACAAGGACGTAGCGAACGAGGCGTTCAAGCACCTGGCGGTCGCGTTCGGCAAGAAGATTTTGGCGATCATCCCCGGGCGGGTTTCGACCGAGGTGGATGCGCGCTTGAGCTACGACACCGGGAAGACGCTCGAGCAAGCCCACGAGATCATCGGGATGTATGAGGGGGCGGGGATCGGCCGCGAGCGCGTCCTGATCAAGATTGCCTCGACCTGGCCGGGCATCAAGGCGGCGGAGAAGCTCGAGCAGGAAGGCATCCACTGCAACCTGACGCTGCTGTTCGGCATGCACCAGGCGATCGCCTGCGCGGAAGCCAAGGTGACCCTGATTTCCCCTTTCGTGGGCCGGATCCTGGACTGGTACAAGAAGGACACGGGCAAGGACTACCAGGGTGCCGAAGACCCAGGCGTGCAGTCCGTCACGACCATCTACAACTACTACAAGAAATTCGGCTACAAAACGCAGGTCATGGGCGCGAGTTTCCGCAACACGGGCGAAATCACCGAGCTGGCGGGCTGCGACCTGCTGACGATCTCTCCCAAGCTGCTGAACGAACTGGACGGCGCGCAGGGCACTCTCGACCGGAAGCTCGACCCGAAAAACGCGAGCACCCTGGACATCCAGAAAATCTCGATGGACGAGCAGACCTTCGAGAAGATGCACGCCGAAGACCGGATGGCGCATGACAAGTTGAAGGAAGGCATTGAGGGCTTCTCGGAAGCGCTCGAAAATCTGGAGCAGTTGCTGGCCAAGCGCCTCCAGGAGATGGCGGCAGGGCAGGAGACGGCCGGTGTCCGGTAGAGCCGGGTTTGCCGAACGCGCCGGGCTGAAGTAGATTGGAGCTTGGCACGCCGGTCCATACCGGCCCTCCCTCCGCTCGCTTACGTTCGGCTGGACGCCACATTTTCTATCGAGCGAGCCTCGAATCGGGAGCATGACCATGGCACAGATTTGTGCGATTTGCAGCAAGGGACCGCAGTTCGGCAACAATATCTCGCACGCGCACAACGTGACGCGTAGGCGCTGGAACGTCAACCTGCGCCCGGTCAAGGCGAAGATCGGCGGCGGTGCCCGTAAGATTCGCGTGTGCACCTCGTGCATCAAAAGCGGCAAGGTCGTCAAGGCCTGACGTTCTGGAAACCGAAGAGCCCTGCGCCGCAAAGCGTAGGGCTCTTCGCTATTTCCCCTCGAACTTGAGCGAGGCGGAGTTGATGCAGTAGCGGAGACCGGTCGGTTTGGGCCCGTCCGGGAAAACATGCCCCAGGTGCGAGTCGCACCGGGCGCATGTGACCTCGATTCTCCGCATCCCGTGGCTCCGGTCCTCATGGGTGGCGACGGCGGACGGGGAGACCGGCTCCCAGAACGAAGGCCAACCGCTGTTCGACTCGTACTTCTCGTCGGAACGGAACAGGGCCGCGCCGCAGGCGACGCAGTGGTACGCGCCGTCCGCGTGGTTCTTGTAGAGCGCACCACTAAAGGCCGGCTCCGTGCCTTTCTGGCGGGTGATGCGGAACTGCTCTTCGGTCAGCAGTTTGCGCCATTCCTCATCGGTGCGCTCGATTTTCTCGGGTGTGCTCGTCGTGGTTGCCATGTCTTTTCCTCTCTACGTTTAGATGGCACGGACCGGCAAAGGTATCAGCCGCGCCGGAGCGCGATGGCCTCGACTTCGACCTGAGCGTCTTTCGGAAGGCGCGCGACCTGCACGGTGGACCGGGCGGGCGGGGCAGCTCCGCCGCCGTTGAAGAATCGCGCGTAAACCGCGTTGACGGCGGCGAATGCGTCCATGTCGGCCAGAAAGACCGTGGTCTTGACCACATCGGCGGGCGAGCATCCGGCCGCCGCCAGAACGGCCGCGAGATTGCGCAGCGCCTGCTCCGCTTCCGCTTCGGCCCCGCCCGACACCATCGCGCCGGTTGCCGGGTCGAGCGCGATCTGCCCGGAGGTGAACACCCAGGGACCGGCGGCGATGGCCTGCGAGTAGGGGCCGATCGCCGCTGGGGCTTCGGCGGCGGCAACTTGTTGCTTTGCTGTATCCATGCACCCATTGTGCGTCATGCGACGGCGCATAAAGCTGCCTTTATCTACGCCATGATGGATTCCGGATCGCGGTACCGCCCAAAAACGGGCGAGTGTCAGCGGGTGAACGCAGGAGCCGGTGAAAAGCAGGCTTTTTCGCGAGTTCTGTTTTTGGCACCTGAAGTGCAAGGGTGGTGGTATCAGGTCTTCACCTCAGGAGTTGTGAATGCGGCGTTTTGCACGGCGGCATGTTTCCCGGTTGAGCGGCAGCACTTTCGAGCGCAGAACCAAATCGAGCCTGGGCACCGCGGCCCTGGCCGGCTCCCTCTTTTTCACCATGGCGGCTCCGACGGCGGCCCTCCACGCGCAGGCGATCTCGGTGAACGGCGGGTCGATCCAAGGGACGATCACGGATCCCTCGGGTGCGGTTATCCCCAGGGCGCAGGTAGTCATTACCAGTCCTCAGACCGGCTACAAAAAGACATTGGTAACTGATGGATCGGGCCTCTACACATCTGGACCGGTCAACCCCGGCAACTACCATATCGTGGTCATGTCCGAGGGCTATTCGACGCTTAATGTCGACACGATAGTGCAGACTGGCACAGTCTCCAATGGAAACTTCAAGCTTCAGGTCGGCGCGAGCACGCAGGAAGTGCAAGTCACAACGGGGACAGTGCAGGTTAATACCGAGCAGAACAGCGTCTCCGGCGTAATCACCACTCAGCAGATCGACACGCTGCCGATTAATGGCCGCAATTTTCTTGACCTAGCCCAGCTTGAGCCCGGCGTGCAGTTGCAGAGTGGGCAAACCTTCGACCCGACGAAGGCAGGCTATTCCGCAATCGGCTTCAATGGCAGCTCGGGTCGAACGACGCGCATCCTTCTTGATGGTCAAGACATCACGGATGAGACTGTGGGTACAACGATCTTCAACGTCGCGCAGGGCGCGATCGGCGAATTCCAAGTAACGCGTGCGAACAATGATGTTTCAGGAGAAATCGGCTCCACGGGTCAGGTGCTCGTTTCGACCCGCACGGGTACCAACGGCTTCCACGGCTAGCTTTTTTATAACTTCCAGGACAACAATGCCGGATTTGCCACAATCCAGGGAGCGAACGCGCCGTTTCAGCGCAACCAGTTCGGAGGCCTGATTGGCGGTCCGATCATCAAGGACAAGCTATTCTTCTTCGCGAACTCCGAACGTATCAAGCAGGACGAGAGCAGCCCAGTGCAGCTGGGCTCGCTTTTCGGGAATATTGCAAGTGCCTACCCAAATGTGCCTGCTCCTTACCGGGAGACTTACTCAACCGGTCGGCTTGATTTCAACGGACCGAAAGGTATTCACTTCTTCGCGCGCGTCAACTACGATGTTAATTCTGTCGTAACCTCCGGGGACGGTTCCTACGACATCTATGCAAACCGTGACAACACTCCGGGGATCGCCGGCGGTGCGGATTTCGTGACTGGGCGCTTCACTCATTCATTTCGGGGCTCCTACGAGAAGTTTCACAATCTAATCACGGATGCGACCGGTTCCGGCGTCTACCTGGCCGTGCCCGGAGTGCTGATCCGCTACGCGGCACAAAATCTCCTTACCGGAGCGAACGACCTCGCACCTCAAAGCACCTATCAATCAGACAAGCAGGCCCGCTATGACGGCAGCTGGACGAAAGGGACGCACAATGTCAAGTACGGGTTCAGCCTGAACGACATCCTTCAGGGCGGTTTTGCATCGTTCTTCGGCCTAGCTCCGCGCATCTCGCTGACGACATCTTCCCTGATCGCCGGAAGCGATCCAAGCAATCTCCTGAACAGCTACAAGGCCAGCTCAGGGGTACGTTTTGGGAACGGTCTCGGGTACTACACGAACATATCGGCATTCAATGCTCCAGCGGGTGGCTCACAAGACTGGCGCGTCGCTACCTACGTCGGCGATTCGTGGAAGATCACCCCGAACTTCGTGCTGAATTATGGGGTGCGCTATCAACGTGACACGGGAAGAACGGACAACTACATTAATCCGATCCCCTGCTCCGACATCAACACGGCTCTCTTCAATACAGCAGCACCTTGCTCAGGAAATCAGCTCATTCTAGACCAGTTCGGGCCGGGATTGGGCAGTCGCATCCGCCAACCGAATTTCGACTTCAACCCGCAGCTCGGGTTCGCTTATTCGCTTGGCTCGAAGGGTACGACTGTTTTGAGCGGCGGCATCGGGGTCTACCGCGAAAATACCGTTTTCAACGCATCGCAGTTTGATACTCCGTTCAAGCTTTCTTCAGGCCTATTCAACGATTACAGCCGGACGCTCTGCGGCGGCGTGTACCAAATCAACTTCCCCGGTCAGGCAACGCCGGTAACGACCTACAACGGGGAGTCCATCCAGGCTATCTGCTCGCAGCCGCTGGCAACTTCCGCGCCGAAATTTGCGGGGATCCAGGCGCAGTTTCAGCAGGCTTCAATAGCCGCGGGTGCCGCCGCAAATGGCAGCTTCATCGGCAATACGCTGGCGATTCCCAATGGGAACAGCGCTTACTCGCCGAACTTCAAGACTCCGTATTCAACGCAGGTCAACTTCAGCATCCAGCAACAGTTCGGGCGCGGCACCGTCGTGACGGCGAGCTATGTGCATTCCGCCACGGTTCATATCGCTCAGACCATCGACGTCAACCACGTCGGCGATGGCCGCTACCTGAACCAAGCGGCGGCGCAGAATGCAATCACGGCGGCCGTGACTGCATGCGGCACAGGAAACCTCCAAGCTGCCATCCAGAGCTGCCCCGGTATCCATACAGACCTCACGGGGTTGACGATTCAGGATCTGTCCGGATACGGGTTGGACTCGGGCAATGTCGTGTTTGGGGGCCAGCCCGCTTCGCGTCAGGGTGCGACTCCGAATACCGGCGCCGCTTATCCTGGTGTCAATGCGGCGCTGGGCAATGGCTTCTTCGCATTCCCGGCAGGCCGGGCGGGTTATGACGCCTTGCAGCTCAACCTGCGCGAGCAGAAAGTCCACCCTTTTCGGGGCTTGACGGATTCGAACTTCGAAGTGAGCTACGCCTACGGAAGGCAGAACGGTACCAGCGGTGCGGGTTCGGATGCCTTCTTCACGGGATCTGCGTGGGACTACAACAATCCGACCCTGTACAACGGCTATGGTGCTCTGGACCATCGGCACACGCTCTCTTTCGGCGGTTCCGTTACCGCCGTCTATGGACCGCAAATCAGCCTGATCGGCCACATCTACTCCGCGCCGCCGTCCAATCTACTGCTCGACAACACCTCGGGAAGTGCGGCACAGATCTTCACCTCGGACGCAATCGGAGACGGAAGCCTGAATCAGCATCTGCTTCCCGAAACCAATCCCGGTGCCTATATGCGCGATTACAGCCCGGGCAATCTCCAAACAGCCATCACCCGCTACAATGCAAAGTATGCCGGACAGTTTACCCCGGCGGGGCAAACACTGGTGAATAGTGGCCTCGTAAGTGCAGCGCAGCTGCAGCAACTCGGCGGAGTCCTGCAGCCGATCGCAAACGTACCGCAGCAGACTGCGATCGGCAATTCACCTTTCAGGCAGCTCGACTCGAGCTTTCTTTGGCCTGTGCACCTGCACAAGGTTTCAGAGGCACTGACACTTACGCCTGGAGTCGCTGTCTATAACGTGCTCAACCTCGGCAACTACAACGATGTAAATTACGTGACAAGCACCGGGAACGGCACGCTGCTGAACACTGCAGATGCAGGGCAGAGCAACTATATCAACGGACCCAACAACTATGCGGTCAAGAACTCAAACCGCATCGCGCGCGGATCCGGCACTTTCGACGCCGGCGGGCCACGCTCGACGGAATTTCAGCTGAAGCTGACGTTTTGAAGGGCGCGGTTCGTAATCTTCATGGAGCGGGCTATAGGCATCCGGCACCATAGACCGCTTTTTGATGTGTTCTTTCATGCTCAATACGGAATGGCCGATGTGGCAGTGTTGACGTTTGTTTGATCCGAGGCAGGGAGGTTGGCAATTGGGTTTAGCGGATAGGAATACGATCAATCTGCTCCATACGCATTCGGCGCGATAGAAGCACATCGGTCCACGGAGCTTCAGCTCAAGGTTGGTTCTAGGCTGAAGCGATCTTCAGCGCATTTCGGGAGGGGCTCCGGCCTCTCTTTTTTCTTACGTGTGAAAAGCTTGGCGGGAACTCATCCGGCCGCGCGGGCATCTCAGTTTGCTGATTCCGGAAAGGCTTGCATGTTATTACCCTCCGCCCTGCTGCTGTTCGCTTCCGTTCTGCCCGCCTCGCCCGTGTTTGAGGGCCGTTGGTATACGCCGGATAAGTCTCTGGTGCAGGTGCATCCGTGCTCCGGCGGAGCGGGGTTGTGCCTGGAACTGATCGGGGTAGGGAACCCGGCGGCACCCAAGACCGACGCGCAAAACCCGGACGCCTCCCTGCGCGCGCGGCCGCTATGCGGGCTCGAGATCGGCTCCGGCTTTGTGCCGCAAGGGCAGGAGGCGAAGGGCGGCAAGCTGTATGACCCCGAGTCGGGGCGCACTTATTCGGGATCGATGAAGCTGGACAGTACGGATGTGCTCAAGCTGCACGGGTTTATCGGGGTGGCGGTGCTGGGGCGGACCGAGGTATGGCGACGGGCTGCGGACACGGTGAAGAGCTGCAAGCAAGACTGATCAGAGCTTCGACGAGCGCTGGACTTCGCGCACGTTGGGGATGCGGCGAAGGCCTTGCTGCAGGCGCTCCAGGTGCTTCAGGTCGAGCGCGTCGAGGGTGATCTCGATGAGCGCGCCGTCGTTCGGGCCGGGGCGGGTGTCCATGGAGCGGATGTTGGTGTTTTCCTCGCTCGCGGTCGCGGTGATGTCCTTGAGCATGCCGGGGCGGTCGTCGCACAGGACGGACAGCTTGACCGGGTAGGTGGCGCGGCGGGGCTCGCTTTCCTTCGAGCGGGCCCACTCGACCGTGATGCGGCGGTCCGACTCGTAGAGCAGGTTCTGCACGTTGGGGCAGGACCGGCCATGGACGGCGACGCCCTTGCCGCGGGTGACATAGCCGATGATCTCCTCGCCGCGGATGGGGTTGCAGCAGCGGGCGCGGTAGACCAAAAGCTCGTTCGAGCCTTCAACTTCGAGGGTTTCGGACGCGGCGTTGGCGTGGATCTGGAGCCGCTTCGCGTCCTCGGCCCCGGTGGGCAGGTCGGGCTCGCCGGGCGTGGCCTGGCTGTGCAGGATGCCGGGGGCGAGCCGGTTAAGCACCTGCCGGGCGGAGTACTTGCCGAAGCCGACCGCGGCCAGCATGTCGTTGGGCGTGGGGAGCGAGTAGTCGGCGGCGAGCCGGGCGAAGTCGGACTCCTCGAACTTCGACAGAGCGATCTTGTACTTGCGGGCCTCGCGCTCCAGCAGCTTGCGGCCGATCTCGATGGCGCGCTCGCGCTGGTGCTCGTTGATCCAGTGCTTGATCTTGTTGCGGGCGCGGGAGCTCTTGACGAAGGTGAGCCAGTCGCGCGAGGGGGTATGGCCGGTCTGGGTGACGATCTCGACGATGTCGCCGTTGCGCAGCTTGGCCCGCAGGGGGACCATGCGGCCGTTGACCTTGGCGGAGACGCAGGCGTGGCCGACCTCGGTGTGCACGGCGTAGGCGAAGTCGAGCGGGCCGGCATCCTTGGGCAGCGCGACGACTTTGCCCTTGGGGGTGAAGGTGTAGACCTCCTCGGGGTAGAGGTCGATCTTGAGCGTGGAGATGAACTCGTTGGGATCGGTCATCTCGCGCTGCCACTCGACGAGTTGGCGGACCCAGGCCAGGCGCTGCTCGTCCCGGGCCGAGACGGGCGAGCCGCCGGCCTTATATTTCCAGTGCGCCGCGATGCCCTCTTCCGCGATGCGGTGCATCTCCTCGGTGCGGATCTGCACCTCGAACTGGTGGCCCGCGTCGCCCATTACCGTGGTGTGCAGGGACTGGTAGAGGTTCGGCCGAGGCATCGCGATGAAGTCCTTGATGCGGTTGGGGACGGGGCGGAACAGCGCGTGGATGAGGCCGAGCACGGCGTAGCAGTCCGCGACCGAGGCGACGATGACGCGCAGAGCGAGCAGATCCCAGACCTGATCGACATTTGCGCCGCTCTCCTGGAGCTTGACGTGGATGGAGTAGAGCCGCTTGATGCGCCACTCGACGCGGGCCTTGAGGTTGTGCTCGGTCAAGCGTTCGGAGAGCAGGGCCTCGACCCCGGCGAGGAATTTTTCCCCCTCGACCCGGCGCGCCTCGATCGCGGCATGGAGCCGGTCGAAGGCGGGGCGGTCGACGTAGCGGAAGGCTAGATCCTCGAGCTCGCCGCGGACCTTGCCCATGCCGAGCCGGTGAGCGAGCGGAGCGTAGATGTCCAGGGTTTCCCGCGCGATCGAGGCCTGGCGCTCGGGCTTGAGGTGCTCCAGCGTGCGCATGTTGTGCAGGCGGTCGGCGAGCTTAATGAGCACGACGCGCACGTCGGTGACCATGGCGAGGAGCATTTTCCGAACGGACTCGGCCTGACGGTCTTCGCGGTTTGCGAAGTGAATTTTGTCGAGTTTGGTAACGCCCTCGACGATATGGGCGACCTGCTCGCCGAAGAGCGCCGTGATCTCGGGAGTGGTAACCGGGGTATCTTCGACCGCGTCGTGGAGCAGGCCGGCGGCGATGGCGGTGGAGTCGAGCTTCATCTCCGCGAGCACGATGGCGACTTCAAGCGGGTGCAGCACGTAGGGCTCGCCGGAGGCGCGGAGCTGGCCGCGATGGTGGCGGAGGCAGAACTCCCAGGCGCGGCGGATGATGTCGGTGTCGTCGGTGGGGCGGTTGCGGCGGACCGTCTCGACGAGCAGTGTGAAGCGGGGGCCGGTGATGGCGGCCGTGGCTTCGTCGTAGCGAAGCAGGGCTTCCGCGGAGTAGGCAGCCGGCTGTTTCTTCGCGGGCGGCCGCGAAGAGTGCTCGGGGTGCGCCGGGATGGGCTGCGCGGATGCCATATCTAATTATAGGCACCAGAATTGCATGGCGGAAGGCAGGGTTTACACGGGCGGGAGAGGGGCTAGACTACTCGCAGTGGAGCGAGCGATGGCGACCCCGGCACAGAGTTCAGTCGTTTCAATGGAAGAGTACCTGCGGACAAGCTACCGGCCGGATTGCGAGTACATCGACGGGGAGCTGCGGGAGAGGAACGTGGGCCAGTGGGAGCATTCGCGAATTCAGATTTGGCTGGGAGCCTGGTTCTTCAACCATGAGCAGGAATGGGGAATCGTGGGGGCGACTGAGTGGCGGACGCGGGTCGCGCAAACCCGCGTTCGCCTCCCGGACGTTGTTCTCGTGAGACGCGGCAGGCAAACGCCCGTGCTCGAGAAAGCGCCGGTGCTGGCCGTTGAAATCCTCTCGCCTGACGACACCTATGCGGAGATGAAGAAGCGTGTGGCCGACTACAGGCGCATGGGCGCGCAGGCGATCTGGATCATCGACCCGGAAACGCGCACAGGCGAGATGTTCGAGGGGGCGAGCTGGACGACCGCAAGTAGGCTGACGGTCGCGGGCACGCCCATTTATGTCGAACTCGACGAGTTGTTCCGGTGTCTGGACGTAGACGAGGTGAGCTAGACCGGCGGAGGCAGCGCGTCCTCGGCCTCGGCTTGCGAGTCGGCCGGGTGCCTGCGGACACGCTCGACTTCCCGCCACATGGCCGCCCAGGCATGGTCCCAAGAGCCCGCTGCCAGCTTGCGCTCGACCTTCTCGCGCCATGCGGGCGCTGGCGGCTCGAGCGCGGCGTCAAGAGCGACGGCAAACGCCTGGGCATCGCCGGCAATGGCCACCAGGCCCTCGTCGCCGTAGCCGCGGACCACATCCCGAATCGGCGTGGAAACGACCGGCTTGCCGGCGGCCAGGTACTCCGGGGTCTTTGTCGGGGAGATGAAGCGGGTCGCGTCGTTCAGGGCGAAAGGCAGTAGTGCGACATCCCAGCCGGCCAGATAGGTGGGCAGCTCGGCATAGGATTTCGGGCCGAGATAGTGCAGGTTGGCGGCACGGGGCAGCGAAGACGGATCGATCTTGACCACCGGCCCGACCAGCACGAAATGAATCGCGGGCCGCAGACGCGCGATCTCGCCCACCAGATCGATGTCGAAGCGCTCGTCGAGCACGCCGTAGAAGCCCGCGCGCGGGTGCGGAATGGCGCGCTGGTCCTCCGGCTCGTCGGTGCCGCCTGCCTGGCGGAAGTGCGCGACGTCGATGGAGCTGGGGAAGGGGTGGACGTTGGCGTGCTGCTCGCGCTTGCTCTCATACAGGCTGACGCCGCCGGTAAACACCGCGTCGGCCAGGCCGAAAAGCTGCCGCTCGCGCTCGTGCAGCTCCGGAGGCGCGCCGAGAAAGCCGCTCAGCTCGTCCATGCAGTCATACACCGTCGCTTCGGGCGCGAGCTCCGCGGCGAAGCAGAGCGCCATGGGCGTGTAAAACCAGCAGACGTAGCGCTCGATGGCGAACTCCCGGAGGAAGCCCGCGAGCAGTGTTCGTTGGAGCGCATCGGCCTCGGCGAGTGCCTCGCTGCCGGGCGGCAGGTGCGGACGAAGGACCCATAGGTTCTCGCCTTCCCGCAGGACCTCGACCGAGCCCGCTCCGGCTCCGTCGAAGAACGGCTCTTCCCAATAGAAGACGCGCCGGTCGCGCGCGCAGCGGGTAAGCAGGTGCTGCGGCCTTTGCGTGACGAAGTGCCAGCGCAGATGGCTGAAGCAGAGCAGGTCGAGCGGTGCCGCCGGGTTTGTAGCCAAACATACCTCGTGAGTCGAGCTGGGATTGCCGACACCATTAGGATGCGCGCGCCATGCAGGGCGCATCGCAGGGTGCATGGAGTTCGATCTCGCGAGATTCGTGTCCGCGCAGGAACAGATATGGGAGCAGGCCCGGGCCGAGCTCCGCGCCGGCAGCAAGCGCAGCCACTGGATGTGGTTCGTGTTTCCGCAGCTGCGCGGGCTGGGCACCAGCGCGATGGCGGAGCGGTATGCGCTCGGCTCGGTCGAGCAAGCGCGCGCGTTCCTCGCGCATCCCGCGCTGGGGCCCCGCCTGCGGGAGCTGACCGGAATCGTGAACGAGTCGGGCAAGCCGGTCGACGCGGTCTTTCCCTATCCGGACAATCTCAAGTTTCACTCGTCGGTGACCTTGTTCGCCGAGGCGAGCGGAGGCGAGGATCCTTTCGCCGCGACGCTCCGCCGGTGCTTCAGCGGACAAAAAGACCCGGCGACGATGCGTCTTCTCGGAGCCGGGCAGTCCGGCTCGCGTTAAACTAAGGCTTCACCTAGAAAATCCACCGCGAGAGTGACAGACAGCCTTGAGACAGCTCCACACAGCCCGCCTAGCCACCAAGATCCTCCTATCGGATGTCGCGCAGTGCTACCACCTTGAGTTCGCCGTCGATGAACTGCCTGCGTTCCCGTTCAAGGCCGGGCAGTTCGTGTCCTGCGTCGCGGACGACCCGGCAACCGGCAAACAGCAGACCCGGGCCTATTCGATTGCCTCGGCTCCGCGCGAGAATATGTTCGACGTGTGCGTGAACCGCGTGGAAGGCGGTTTCTTTTCGAACCTGCTGTGCGACCTGAACGAAGGCGACACGGTCAAGTTCCATGGCGCGCACGGGCTGTTTACGCTGCGCCAGCCCATGACCGAGGGCGTGTTCATCGCGACCGGTACGGGCATCGCGCCGATGCGCGGCTTCGCGCAGCACCTGTTTCCGGAGAACGGCCCGGACCGCAGCGAGGGCAAGGATTTTTACCTTGTCTACGGGACGCGCTATGAAACCGACATCTATTACCAGGACTACTTCGAGCAGCTCGCCGCGAAGCACCCGAATTTCCATTACGTGGCCACCCTGAGCCGCGGGCAGGCCGAGTGGAAAGGCGAGCGCGGCTACGTGCAGGAGCATGTGGCAAGGCTGGTGGCGGCGCGCGCGGAGCAAAAAGTCCCGGTGATGGCAGGCGGCGGAGGGGAAGCTTCGGCGGCATCCGGCGAGCCTTTCGACATCCACGCCTACATCTGCGGGTTGAACGAGATGGTCTCCGCCAGCCGCGACCGCCTGGTAGGGATGGGTTGGGAGAAGAAGCAGGTCATCTTCGAGCGCTATGACTGAGGTTTTCCGCGGCGTCGATCTCATCGCCGCGGAATGCCGTTGTTGGCGAAGAACATGCCCGTCGCGAAGAAGACGACCGCGACGGCCAGTGCTCCGAGCGTTCTACTGCGGATGCCGAAGCGGAGGGAAAGAGCCGCGACCAGCAGCCAAACCGCCGCGCCGACGAACCAGATGGCATACGTCCAGACCCGCATACGTTCTAGAGTAGATGCTGGAAAGCTCGCTCCAAACCGCGACAGGGCAAGGCGGCCGCCGTATCTGGTGGCTCGGCGGCCTGACCATTGCGTGGATGTGCGTCGAGTGCTCGGTTGCGCTCAGCTCAGCAGCCGCGGCCCGCAGTCCCGCGTTGCTGGCGTTCGGCTCCGATAGTCTCGTGGAGCTCCTTTCGGCCTCGGTCGTCCTTCTCCAGTACACGCCGCGTTGGCGGATCAGCCGGGAAAAAGCTCAACGGGTGGCGGGCTTGCTGCTGTTTGCCCTGGCCGGGATGGTGGTCCTGATCGCGGCGTGCGGACTGGTCTTCAGGATCGAGCCGGAGATGAGCCGCTCGGGCATGGCTGTTGCCGCCGCGGCGCTCGCGATCATGCCGGTGCTGGCCACGCTCAAACGCCGGGAGGGCCGCCGCATCCGGGATGGCGCTCTGATCGCGGACGCGGCGCAGTCGGCTACCTGCGCCTATCTTGCGTTGCTGACGCTGCTTGGGCTTGGGCTACGTGCCGCCTCGCACATCGCCTGGTTCGACTCAGGTGCCGCACTGCTGGCGGTCCCGCTGCTGGTGCGCGAGGGCCGCGCGGCGCGCCGGGGCGAGGGATGCGCTTGCGGCCAAGGGCATGTATATTGAAATGAGCGGCAGCCCTGCCGCGTAGGACGCAGGCGCGTAGCTCAGTTGGTTAGAGCGCTACCTTGACACGGTAGAGGTCGCTGGTTCGAATCCAGTCGTGCCTACCATCTTCGGTGATTTTCTGCGGCGCGCCGAAAACGATTCGCGGCTACAGATGCGCCGGCTTTCATCTATTCCTACTTGCATGGTCTCCCCCCAGCCGCCGCAAGCGGTTTTCATGGATAGAGATGAGCCGAACGGGCGACCTTTCGAGCACGCCTCGCGGTGCTCACATGCATGCGGCGGCGTATTCCAGCAAGGAGAATCTCCCCCGATGCAAGCATCCCTGCTCCTCCCTTCTTTTTCGCCGCGAGCGCGGCCTTCGGCCAGGCGGACCCTTCGGCCGCGACGCCGTTCGGCGTCGAGAACCTGAACCAGCCCTCCGGCCGCCGATGCTGGGCATTCACTGGGCGCGCGACTTCCAGCCGAACGCGCGCGCGAGCCGCGACGTGCAGAGCCTGGCGCGCACCTCCGGCGCGAACATGACCTTCCACGGCGGCAAGATCATGAAGACCGCGGTCACGCAGGCGATCTTCTGGGGGCCGAGCTGGGCGAGCTACAACGGCGACGAAGTTGCATTTTCCTACCGCGCTAAGCTGAAGAGATGAGTGCACGAACTCCCGGACTGCTTACGTTGCTTGAGCTGGGCCGGGTGGAGTACGGGCGGGCGCTTCGCTTGCAGGAGCGCCTGGTCGACCTGCGCCGGGCGGGCGCGATCGGCGATGTGCTCCTTCTGCTGGAGCACCCGCCGGTGCTGACCCTGGGCCGCAACGCGGGACGGGGGAACATTCTCGCGAGCGATGCGGAACTGCGGCGAAAAGGGGTGGCGCTCCATACCGCCGGGCGCGGCGGGGATGTGACGTATCACGGGCCGGGGCAGCTGGTGGGTTATCCAATCGTGGACTTGCGTGAACATTTCCTCGCGAGCGGCGCACGCCTGGGTGTTGTCGACTTTGTCCGGCTGCTCGAGGAGGTGCCGACCCGCGTCGCGGGCGAGTACGGGCTGCGCGCAGGCCGCGTCGCCGGGCGCACGGGCGTGTGGACGCTGCCGGGCGGGACGGTCCCGGAAAAGAAGCTGGCCGCCATCGGAGTGCACGTTTCGCGCGGGATCACCTCCCACGGCTTCGCGCTCAACGTGACGACGGATCTGCGGGATTTCGAGCTGATCGTGCCGTGCGGGATCGCGGACCGCGCGGTGACTTCGCTCGAGGAGGAGCTGGGCGAGCCGGTTGCGCTCGGCGAAGTGGCGGACAAGGTGGCGCGGAGCTTCGGGCGGGTGTTCGGATTGCAAGTGCTGGCGGTGGAAGCGCCGGTTGACCTGCACCCGTCGCTAGCGGATTGGTGAAGCGGCTTTGCCCTTCGCGAGAGTAAGCGCGTAAGTGAGACCGGCAAGGTCCGCTTCCACCTGCAAGGGAGCAGTCAGGGTTTCGTGAAGGATGAACGGCGCCGGGTCGCCCTCGCCGACGTTCGCGGCCAGGTCGGAATGTGAGACGTAGCCCGCGAGTTCGCCCATAATGCAGTACTGGCCCGGCGCGACGTCAGCGATGCGGTACGCGCCGTCGAGATCGGTGGCGGCGTAACTGTGGCTCGGTCTGTCCTTCAGTTGCGGGCCGGACCCATCCCGGCGCGGCGGCGCGGTCTGGATCGTCACCGTCGCGAACCTGCAGGGTGTGCGCGTATCGGCGCAGAAACCCCGGCCCGCGCCCGCTCCCGTGGTCTGCGCCCGCGCGATGGCCGGAGCGAGCAGCATGAGAGTGAACAGGCGCAACGATGCCTCCTGAGCGGGAGCGAGATGCGGGAGAATTGTGCCATGGACGCACGGGCGTGACGCAACCGAAAAAGGGCAGCCGCCTGACCGTACCGCCCGGCATGCCGGACGCGGCGCACTCGGCGTGGCGGGTGGCTCTGCGTCGGGCAGGACACCAGCTTTACGACGTGCCGGTCGTTTTCCACGACCCCTTCGCCGTCCCGCTGCTGGGCGCGGCGGGGCGAGAGGCGCTCGGCCGCACGCCTGCCTCGCAGGGTCGGCAGTGGTCGCGGTCGCTGCGGGCGTTCGTCGTGGCGCGGTCGCTGTTCGCCGAGGCGCGCCTGGCGGAGGCTTACGGGCAAGGCACGCGGCAGTACTGCCTGCTGGGTGCCGGCCTCGACACCTTCGCTCTGCGCAACCCCTGGCCGGACCTGCGCGTGTGGGAGCTGGACCGGCCCGAGGTGCGGGGCTGGAAAGGCGAGCTGCTCCGGGCTGCCGGCCTGCAGGCCGGCGGTTGCGAACGCATCCCGGGCGACCTTCTGGGAACTCCATGGCCTCTGCCCGGCATGGACGCGGGACGGCCGGCGGTGTTCGCCATGCTGGGCGTCGCGCCGTTCCTCCCGACGGAGGCGCTGCGGACGGTTTTGAGGCGGGTGCGCCGGTTCGCGCCGGGCAGCGCGCTCGTGTTCGACTACCGCCTCCCGCCGGAGGCGCTCCCCGACGAGGAGCGGCGGCAGTTCGACTCGCTCCAGGCGCGGGCGACGGCTACGGGTGAGCCTTTCCTGAGCGGGTGGATGCCGGAAGCGCTGCGGGCGGAGCTGCGTGGATTCGCGCGGGTGGAGGATCTGGGCCGGGCGGAGCTGAACGAACGCTATTTTGCCGGGCGTGCCGACGGGCTGGCGGACGGTATTGCGGACGGGTTGGCGATCCGAGGCGAGGCCGCGCGGATGGTGTGCGCGTCGTTCTGACACTTACGGGAGAGCCGGTTCCATTTCGGGAATTCGCTCTTCGTGCCGTGCGAATTTCCGCATTGCATTCGCGTGCGGGACTGCTATGCTCCTCCACAACCGAGGGAGGGCGCATGCGGGCTGGGTTCGCGGTGGTTTTGGGAGTTCTGCTCGCGGCACCGGTCGTGATGCCAATTTTCGCCCGCGCGCAAGCCGCGCCCGAGAAGGTCGATCTCGCGATGTATGCGCGTATTCGCGAGGAAGGCTTCCAGCACTCGCGAGTCATGGAGTACGCGAGCGCGCTGGCCGACGACATCGGGCCGCGTCTGACGGGTTCGCCGCAGATGGCCAAGGCGAACGCCTGGACGCGCGACACCCTCACCGCGATGGGCTGCGCCGGCGCGCACCTGGAGGACTGGGGCGAGTTCGGCATGGGCTGGGAGCAGGAGGGCTCGCGTTTGCGGATGGTCGCGCCCGCGCCCGCGGTGTTCATCGCGCAGGCCGCGCCCTGGTCACCGGGAACCGTGGGGGACAACGGCAAGCCCGGAGCCGCGCGGGGTGAGGCCGTCACGATGTCCGTCGACGGAGGCAAGGAGGCCCCGTCATTGGAGACGCAGCTCGGTCCGTTCAAAGGCAAACTGCGGGGCAAGGTGGTGCTGCTCGGCAAGACGCGGCCAGCCGGCGAGGAGGACGCGGCGCTCGTCGAGCGCTACTCGGACGAAGCACTGACGAAGCTTGGGAATGTGCCCCTCGGCCCGCCGGAAAAGCAAAGCGATGGCAAGGATTACTTCACGCGAGTGTTGCCGATGCGGGAGAAGCTCGGACAGTTCCTGCGTGACGAGGGCGTCGCGGCGGTTATTGTCCCAAGCCGCGACGGGGACCGCCATGGCGGGCAGGAAGGCACGATCTTCGACGACTCCAACGCGAACTTCTCCTGGTTCTCCTACCAGCGCGCGCATGCCACCCCGGTGCCGCTGCTGGTTGCGTCGATTGAAGACTACGGGCGGGTGACGCGGCTCTTGGCGGCGCATGTGCCGGTGACCCTCGAAGCGGAGGTCGAGGCCAGGTTCACCGGCGACCATGAACACGGCTTCGACACGATCGCGGAAATCCCGGGGACCGACCCAGCCCTTCGGGACGAGGTCGTGATGGTCGGCGGCCACCTCGACTCCTGGGCGAGCGGTACCGGCGCGGCGGACAACGGCGCGGGCTCGGTAGTGGCGATGGAGGTCATGCGCATCTTGACGGCGCTCGAGGTGCAGCCGCGGCGGACCATTCGGATCGGGCTCTGGTCGGGCGAGGAGGAAGGCATTTTCGGCTCGAGCGGCTATGTCCGGCAGCATCTCGGGACGGTTCCGCTCGGCGGGGATGCCGCCATGCCGGAGTTCATCCGCGAGCCGAGCGGGCCGCCCGTTCTGAAGCCGGAAGGGGCGAAAATCTCCGGGTACTTCAACGTCGACAATGGGTCCGGGCGCATCCGGGGCATCTACACACAGTCGAACCCGGCCGTCGTGCCGGTGTTCGAGCAGTGGATCGCCCCCTTGCGCGACCTGGGCGTGACGACCGTGACCAACCAGGACACGGGCGGGACGGACCACCTGCCCTTCGACGCGGTCGGCATCCCGGGGTTCCAGTTCGTGCAGGACCCTCTGGACTACGACACCAAGCGCCACCATTCGAACTTCGACGTGTACGAAGGGCTGCGCGCGGACGACCTGCGGCAGGCCGCGGTGGTTGAGGCGATCTTCGTCTACGACACGGCGATGCGGGACGCGATGCTCCCGCGTAAGGCGCCGCCGACGGTGTTCGGGGCAGGGAAGCCGCTGGTGTTCCCCGGAGCGCTGCCGCAGTGATTGCGGGTTTTCGAGGCATCGAAACGGACCGACTTCTGCTCCGTGAGTGGCAAAATGAGGATCGAGCGTCTTTTGCCGAGATGAACGCCGACCCGCGTGTACGCAAGTTCTTCCCTAACTTGTTGACGCAGGCTGAAAGTGATGCGTCCGTCGCGCGCTTCAGGGAGCACCAAGCTCGTCATGAATTCTGTTCTTTGCCGCCGAGTTGCGCGGACCGCAAATATTTGTCGGATTTATAGGTTTGCAGGAAATGAGCTTTGCTGTATCGGGCATCGAGCAGCCAGCCGTGGAAATCGGGTGGCGATTGAGTGCGTCCTATTGGGGTCAGGGACTTGCTACGGAAGGGGCGCACGCAGCGCTCCAATACGCGCGCGAGATTTGCAAATTGCGGCAGGTTGTCGCGATTACCGCGCCTGCCAACCTGCGTTCACGGCGCGTGATGGAAAAATCGGCCTGACATACAGGCCTGAGCTGGATTTCAACAACCCGCGCGTGCCGGAAGGGCACCCGCTTCACCCTCATGTTCTATACAGCGCGATGCTGGCATGAACCTTAACCTTTGCCCCGCAGCCGCTCCCGCGCCGAGCGGTCGCGGGAGTCGGGGCGGCCGCCGAGAGCCGCGGCATTGAGGCCCCCGAGCGCGCGGCGGGCGTCGGCCTCAAGGGCCCTCCGCTTCTTGCTCTCTTCGGTCTCGCGGTACAGCGTCTGCGCCACGGCCGCCGGGCCGCGCGTGTCGCTCAGCGCCAGCACCTCCACCGCGAACTCGCCGCCCTCGTTCTTGATGCGGAGCGTGTCGCCCGCGCGCACGGGCCGTGCGGCTTTCGCGCGCTGGCCGTTCGACTCGACGCGTCCCAGCTCGCAGGCTTTCGCGGCCAGGTCGCGCGCCTTGAAGAAGCGGGCGGCCCAGAGCCACTTGTCGATCCGGACCTCGGCCGGCGCGGCGGCTTCAATGTTTTTCGCCATAAGCGTTAACGGTTCAGCACCGCGATGCCGATATTGAGGTAGAGCGCATAGAGGCAGGAGGCGAGAAACGGAGTGAGCAGCCAGCCGGCCAGAGGGCTGGCCTTGAAGAAAGGCCAGATGGTGAGCACTACCGAGAGAATCAGGACGAGCAGGTTGTAAACCGCGGCGCGGAGTGAATGGAGGCCGAAAAACACGCCGATCCACGCGAAGGTGTTCAGCAGCTGCACCGGCCAGAAGCGGATGCCGTGCTCCCGGGCCAGCGAGGGTGCCGCGCGCCAGGCGACCCAGGCGGAGAGCGACAGGAGCACCAGCAGCACGAACGCGGCCGGACCGAAAACCGCAACCGGCGGGGCGAACCAGGGCTGCGTCAACGTGCCGTACCAGCCGTGCAGCCCGTCGGCGGCGAAAGGCCGCGCGAGCGCCGCGACGCTGAACGAGGAGGCGAGAAACGCGGACAGGACCAGGTTGCTCGCCAGGCGCGAGGGGCCGGGGCGGTCTTTCGAATCGGAGCCGGAGCCGGAGGAGGGTCCGGAGTAGAGGCCGGGCATGGGGCAAGTATGCGGAAGCGAAGCCTCCGTTGCAACTCCCACGAGAAGGTGGACAGGAGAATGAGACGATAGAATGCATGGGATGCAAGTGATCGGGCGGGCGCGGCGCGAGGGCAAGCGGTTCATCAATCCGGTGCCGACCTCGGTGGGCGGTCTGTCGACGGTGTTCAAGGTGCTGCCGCAGTTCGTGTTCAACCGCGCGGAGCGGGAGCCGCAGCAACGGCTGGGGCCGTTCCGTACCGACCCGGCCGCGTACACCGCGCCGCCGGCGAGCGGGCTGCGGGTCACCTGGTTCGGGCACTCGTCGATGCTCGTCGAAATGGACGGTGCGCGCGTGCTGGTGGACCCGGTGTGGGACGAGCGCGCCTCACCCTTTAACTGGATGGGGCCGAAGCGCTTTTACCCGCCCTGTTTGAGCTTGCGGGAGGTACCCAGGCTGGACGCGGTGCTGATCTCGCATGACCACTACGACCACCTGGGCGCGGCGACGGTGCGGGAGCTGGCCCGGCTCCAGCCTGAGGTGCGCTGGGTCACGGCGCTGGGCGTGGGAGCGATCCTGCGCGGTTTCGGAGCAACCGCCGTCACGGAACTGGACTGGACGGAGGGAGCTTCCGTCGGGCCGCTGACGATCACGGCGATGCCGGCGCGCCACTTTTCCGGGCGCGGCTTCCATAACCGATTCGGGACGCTCTGGGCCTCGTGGGTGCTCTCCGGGCCGCGGCATCGCGTTTTTTATGGAGCGGACTCGGGTGAGTGGGACGGGTTCGCGGCTGTTGGGCGGGAGCACGGCCCGTTCGACCTGACGATGCTGGAGATCGGGGCCTACAACGACCTGTGGAAGGATATCCACATGGGACCGGAAGGGGCGTTGCGGACGTTTGGGCAGCTCGGAGGCGGGCTACTGATGCCGATTCATTGGGGGCTGTTCGATCTGGCTCTGCACGGCTGGCGCGAGCCGATCGAGCGGATGTGGGCCGAGCCGGGGGTGCCTCTGTGGTCGCCCGCTCCGGGGAGCCCCACCGAGGTCGCAGAAGGGATGGTGCGGTCGGAGTGGTGGCGGTGAATCTCAAAGAACCAGCGATACGCCTTCCGATGGAGCAGCATGGCGCAGTGCGGCGACCAAAGTTGCAAGCGCGAAGCCTTTGCGGCTTGCAGGATCGAGATAGGCGGCGTCATAAACCGTGAGCTGGTATTGCTCGCTCAAGGCAAGCACTGCTTTCGCTTGATTGGGCGAAAGCGGCGGCTCGATGGCGACCGGCAACACGCCCGGTCGATCCCAAAGGAGATCAGGGCTACCCGGAGCAATGCGTTTCCGGCGAACGGCGACAAGCATGCCGTTCGAGACTTGGGTTGGCCAGTGCGCCGGAGCGGAACAGCGATCCCCGAAACGCACTCGCCGGAGCAAATCATCCGTTGCTTCTGTCGCTTCATCGTTGAAGCACCACGCCGGCGCGACAGATGCGTCGGCGACGAAGGTCGCCATCAGTACTTGCGGCCTTCTTCGATGAGATCTTTAATGGGAATGCCTCCAAGGATGTTGTCCTCGCGCAATATCCGAAGCTCGTCGATTGCTTTTTCAAAGGCGCTGTTCCGCAACCGTTCTTGAGACCGACTCGGCGAGCCGAATGGGAATGTAGCTCCCGAGCGCAAGACCGCGCGCTTGCGCTTCGGCGGCGAGCCGGGCCTGGAGCTCGGGGGCGAGTTGGACGGTGACTTGCATGGAATCAGTGTAGCGCCGAGCTGTTCTGCTTTTGCGTCTCAGCGTAGAGCCGGCCGATGATGGATTCCCGGATATTTGTGAGGGCTTCCCGCTCCGTCCGGCCTTGGGAGAAGCAGCCGGGCAGGGCGGGGCATTCGGCGACGATCCAGCCGTCTTAGGACGGTTCGAGCGTGATGTGGAACTTCATGGCTGGGCTTTTTTGTTCCATTCTAACGTTGAGCTGGATTTACATTCGGGACGCAGTGCACGGTCACACCTCCTGCGTTCCGGCATTGTTCAAAGGTGTCCGTATAGTCGATGTGAAGTTCCGAGTCGCTGATCCAATGCAGGTCTTTATCCTCGACTGATAAAAAGCTACCGTCGTAGACCCGGCTCGTGTTGAATCCATGCCATCGATAGATGACAACGCTCGTCGCTCCGCCGAGGCCGCCTTCATCGCTGTTTTCGGTTCTCACTGCCAGTTTTCCATTGGGCGAGTAGAGGGGTTTGCCATAACTCTGACAGCCAATGGCCAAGAGCGTAAGGCCGAAGAAGAGAGAACTGAGCAGTGCCATCGGCAGACTCACGATTTGCAAAGGGAAGCGTATGAGCGATCGCTTCTTTCTTGCGGACCAGAACAGCCAAAACGAAGCCAGCACAAGCAGCAACCCAGAGGTGAGCCTGCGTACAATCCACCACTCAATGAAGAGCATATGCCATCGTGCCGCATCGGGCTGGGGAAATCGAGCGTTTTCGCGAGCCGTCACGGCTTTTGGTAACGCTGCCCGGCCCCGGTATGCTGGGCTTGCGTATGAGCGAGCAAACACAAATGCTGGATGGGCAAGAAATGATCAGGGTGCAGCTGCCCGACGGGGCGGTGCGGGAAGTCGCGGCGGGAACCACGCCGCAGGATGTGGCGCGGAGCATCTCGCCCAGGCTGGCCGAGGCCGTGGTGGTAGCACGGGTGCGGCCTTTGCGCGTTCCAGCCCAACAGACGGAGCGGGACGCGGCCACAGAGGCGGGCACGACCGAGGCGGCGATGTACGGCGGGCAGGAGGCCGGGGCGGAGCGGCTGTTGGACCTTCGGGAGCCACTGACCGAAGACGTCGCGCTGGCGCTCCTCAAGGAGACCGACCCGGAAGCGCTGCGGGTGCTGCGCCACTCGGCGGCGCACGTGATGGCGACGGCGCTCACGGAACTTTACCCCGGAGTCAAGCTCGGCCACGGTCCCGCGACGGATTCCGGCTTCTTTTATGACGTGCTGCTCGAGCGGCCGCTCAAGGAAGAAGACCTGAAGCTGATCGAGGGGCGCATGGCCGAGGTGGCGGCGCGGAACGCGCCCTTCGAGCGTGTTTGGGAGCCGCGCGCGGCCGGGTTGGCGGAGTACGAGCGGCAGGGCGACTTCATGAAGGTCCACTTCATCGAGCGGTTTACCAAGCCGGGCGAGGAGATTTCGCTCTACAAAAATGGAGAGTTCACCGACTTCTGCCGCGGCCCGCACGTGCCTTCAACCGGACGGGTCAAGGCGTTCCGGCTGCTGTCGCTCGCCGGGGCGTACTGGCTGGGCGACGAGCGCAACCCGCAGCTCCAGCGCATCTACGGCACCGCCTTCTTCTCGCAAAAAGCGTTGGACGAGCACTTCCGTCACCTCGAAGAGATCGCCCGGCGCGACCACCGGACCCTCGGCAAGCAGCTCGACCTGTTCTCGATCCAGGAGCTGGCCGGGGCAGGGCTCGTGTTCTTCCACCCGAAGGGCGCGACCGTCCGCCGCATCATGGAGGACTGGATGAGGGAAGAGTGCGTGCGGCGCGGGTATGAGCTCGTGTACACGCCGCACGTGGCGCGGGTGAACCTGTGGCAGACCAGCGGGCACGAAGGCTTCTACGCGGCCAACATGTTCACGCCGATGGAGCTGGACGACGCGGACTACCGCATGAAGCCGATGAACTGCCCGTTCCACATCCTGATCTACAAGAACGCGCCGAAGAGCTACCGCGACCTGCCGGTGCGCTACGCGGAGCTCGGCAACGTATACCGGTACGAGCGGTCGGGGACCATGCACGGCCTCCTGCGCGTGCGCGGATTCACCCAGGACGACGCGCACATCTTCTGCACCCCCGACCAGATCGAGGACGAGGTGGTGGGGTGCATCGAGTTCGCGCAGACCGTGCTCGAAACCTTCGGGTTCAGCGAGTTCAAGGTCGAGCTTTCCACCTGGGACCCGAAGGATCGCGCGACGTATGCCGGATCCGACGAGAACTGGGCGCGGGCGACCGGCGCGCTGGAGCGGGCGCTAGAGCGGAAAGGCATCGCGTACACGACGGTGCCGGGCGAGGCTGCTTTCTATGGGCCCAAGATCGACATCAAGCTGGTGGATGTGCTGGGACGGCTCTGGCAGCTGAGCACGGTCCAGTTCGACTTCAACCTGCCCGCCCGGTTCGAGCTCGAGTATGTGGGCGAGGACGGCGGGCGGCACCAGCCGGTGATGGTGCACCGGGCGCTGTACGGGTCTGTCGAGCGGTTCTTCGGCGTGCTGATCGAACACTACGCCGGGGCGTTCCCGCTGTGGCTGGCGCCGGTGCAGGTGGGCCTCGTGCCGATCGCGGAGCGGCACCATGCGTATGCCGGGCAAGTGAAGGCCGAGCTGGAGCGGGCCGGGCTGCGCGTGCAGCTGGACGGGCGCAACGAGAAGATGAACGCGAAGATCCGCGAGCTGGGTTTGCAGAAGATCCCGTACATCCTCGTCATAGGCGACAAGGAGGCCGAGGCGGGCGCGGTGAGCGTGCGCCGGCGCGGGACGAACGAGAGCGCGTCCGTGCCGCTGGCTGAGTTCGCCGAGCGGGCGAAGAAGCTCGTTGCCCGGCATGCGGTCGAGCTTTAGGATTTCGTCATGAGCGCTGCTTTCGCATCCGTCGACGAGTACCTCCGCAAGGGGCTTGAGCCGGATGCGGAGTATGTCGACGGAGTGATCGAGGAACGCTTTCTCGGCACTGAACGGCACTCGGCCTGGATGGATGCGGTGAGTTCGTTCTTTTGGGCGCGTTCGGAGGCATGGCACATCCGCGCCGCGGAAACTCATTACCGGATCGCCGATGTCGCAGGATTCGACGAGGACGCCCGCATGGAGCCGATTCCGACCGTACCGCCGCTGCTGGTCATCGAAGTCCTGAGCCCGGAAAAAGGGCTCGGCACAGTGCTGCGTCGCTTGCCGGATTTCGAGGCGATGGGCGTTTCCGGCCTTTATGTTGTCGATCCGCTGGACGGCACTCTGCTTCGCTTCAGAGAAGGAAAGCTCGGCGCGGCCGGCAGCATTCTTTTAAGGGGTCGCGAAATCCGCTGGGCCGAGATCACGGAGAGCCCATGCTGACACCATCCATCGTTCAGACCGAAGCACTCCCAATGGCGAAGATTCGCGCGCGGGTGCCGTCGCGGGAGATCCAGTCCCACATGGGCGCGCTGGTGGCCGAACTGCTCGCGGAGATGCAAACCCAAGGCGTCGCCCCGGCCGGGCCCATGTTGACGCACCATTTCCGTCCGCCGGATGTGTTTTTCGATTTCGAGGTGTGCTTTCCGGTCTCAAAGCCCGTGCGCCCGGCCAGGCGCATGGAACCGGGGGAGTGGCCCGCGATGCGTGTGTTGCGCGCCGTGCATGAGGGTTCCTATTCCGGCTTGGCAGCAGCCTGGGGCGAGCTGATGGCCTGGGCCGTGCGCGAAGGGATCGCCACGACGGAAGAGGTGTGGGAGCGTTACCTGGTCGGCCCGGCGACCAACCCCGACGCCGCGAAGTGGCGCACGGAGCTGAACCGGCCGCTCTCCTGAGACGGGGGCGATCCCGGGGCTCACGCCGGACCGGCCGCCGGACGGCTTGTCCGATCGCGGGAGCGTGGAGCCGGGCTCTAGAATGACGGGATGATTGCACACCTGCGTGGGCGTTTGCTGTGGAGTGAGCCGGGCACCTGCGTGGTGGAGTGCGGGGGCGTGGGCTACCAAGCCGCTGTGTCGATCCCCACCTACTCGGCCCTGCCGCCGGCGGGCGGGGAGTGCGCCCTGCATGTGTACACCGTGGTGCGCGAGGATACGCTGGCTCTGTTCGGCTTCGGGGAGGCGGGGGAGAAGCGCCTGTTCGAGCGGCTCATCACGGTAGCCGGAGTGGGGCCGAAGCTGGCACTGACGATCCTGAGCGGGATGTCCGCGGCGGAGACGATCGGCGCGATCCGGGCGGGGGACCATGCGCGGTTGGTGCGGATTCCCGGGGTGGGCAAGCGTTTGGCGGAGCGCCTGGTGGTGGAGCTCAAGGAAAAGCTGGAGGATTTTTCGTCAAGGGGAGCGGTTGAGGTGTTGCAGGTGCCAGTGGGAGAGGATGTTTTGTCGGCGCTGGTGAATCTTGGGTACAACCGGGCTTCGGCGGGCAAGGCTCTGGAGGCGGCGCTGGCCAAGGATGCCGACTTGGGTGGGCAGTTCGAGGGGCTGTTTCGGGCGGTGCTGGGGTTGATTCGGTAAGGGTATCTGCCGTCGTGGATCGCGTATGAGCTTTTTCCGGACGCACAAGGGCCGCGCACCACGAGGCGCGCACCGGCCGGGACTTCGGCCGCTTTTTCCGGACGCACCGAAGCCGCGCTATGCTGGGAAGCGATGACGGATTCGGGGACGGGAACGGCGCGGCTGCGGGAGAAGGGGCGGATTCTTTCGCCGTCGGAGATCGAGCGGACGCTGGTGCGGCTGGCGCACCAGATCATCGAGCGCAACCACGGCGGGGAGAACCTTGGCCTGGTCGGAATCAAGCGGCGCGGGGTGCCCTTGGCGCAGCGGCTCGCCCGTCTGATCGAGGGCATCGAGAAGCAGCCGGTGGACGTGGGTGCGCTCGATATCGAGTTCTACCGGGACGACCTGTCCACGCACGATGTGCGGCCGGTGGTGCACCCGGGGGAGATCGGGTTCGACGTGACCGGGCGCAACATCGTGCTGGTGGACGATGTTTTGTATACCGGGAGGACAACGCGGGCGGCGCTGGACGCCTTGTTCGCGCACGGGCGGCCGAACCGGGTGCAGCTGCTGGTGCTGATCGACCGCGGGCACCGCGAACTGCCTATCGAGGCCGGCTTTACCGGGCGCGTGGTGCAGACCTCGCGGCAGGAGATCATCGAGGTCAAGCTGCGGGAGATCGACGGGGACGAGCAGGTGTTGATCGTGGAGAGAGTCTCAGCTTGAAAGGCTCGCTGTTGGGGATTGAGGACCTCGCGCTCGACGATGTGAGCGAGATTCTGCGGTTGGCGACGGATCTGGAGCGGGAAGACCTGTTCGCGCGCTCGCGGCAGCTGTTGAAGCGGCGGGTGGCGCTCCTGTTTTACGAGTCGAGCACGCGGACCCGGACCAGCTTCGAGCTGGCCGCGAAGGCGCTGGGCGCGGACACGACGCTGGTCAGCGACAAGTCGTCGAGCATTGAGAAAGGCGAGTCGCTCAAGGACACCGGGCTGACCCTGCGGGCGCTGGGCGCGGAGGCGATTATCCTGCGCAGCGCGTTCTCCGGCGCGCCCTACCTGCTGGAGCGGGTGACGGGCCTGCCGGTGCTGAATGCGGGGGACGGCATGCACCAGCACCCTTCGCAGGCGCTTTTGGACCTCCGGACGATGCTGGCCGTGCTGCGCGACGGGGTCGAACAGGTAAGCGAGCGCACCCTGGACGGGGTCACGGTCGCGATCTGCGGCGACATCCTGCACAGCCGGGTCGCGCGGTCGAATGCGCTGCTGCTGCCTCGTATGGGGGCGCGGGTGGTGCTGTGCGGGCCTCCTGCGCTGCTGCCTTCCGCCGCGGCGGAGCTCGGGCCGGGAGTCGAAATCGAGCGCGACTTCGACCGGGCGCTCGGGCGGGCGGACGTGGTGATGATGCTGCGCATCCAGGCGGAGCGGCTCCTGGGGCTCGACTTGAACTTGGAGCAGTACCGGAACGGCTACCAGCTGCGCGAAGGGCGGGTGCGTCCGGAGCAGTGGGTGATGCACCCGGGGCCCATGATCCGGGGTATGGAGATCGTGGACGCGGTCGCGGATGGGCCCCGCTCGCTGATCGAGGAGCAGGTGCGGCACGGTTTGGCGGTGCGGATGGCTCTGGTGAGCCGGGCGCTGGGAGAGTTGCAGATATGAGCGCGCTGCTGGTGCGGGGCGGGCGGGTCGTCGACCCCGCCAATGGGGTTGACGAGGTGCGGGACCTGCTGATCGT
>CAXUEU010000002.1:55597-75577 GCA_964250195.1 uncultured Acidobacteriaceae bacterium | reverse complement strand
CCCACGCACCACCCCCCTTCCACACCCAGCGATCCGGCCCGATCGCAGTGAAGGGGAAGAAGAGTTCCGAGGGAAAGCAGCAATGGCGACGCAGGCGTTGGCGGAGATGTTCGGGATGGCACGGGAGGCTACGGCGGCTGCCGCGGCAAACACGAGGCACGGCTCGCGGTGGATGCGCGAGGAGCGGGCCCGACGAGGCCCCACGCCCGAAATCTTCTTCACGCGGCGCATGGACAACTCACGGCTGGTGAAGGTGCAGTGCCCGGCGCGCCGGCGCGAGATGCGCTCCTTCGCCGGGGCGATGACGATGCTGTTCATGGTCGTGCTGTTCTACGGCTGGCAGCACTACATGTCGATCCAGGCCGGCTACCACGTGGAGGCGCAGAAGCAGCAGCTCCATCAGTTGGAGGAGAGCAACCGCGAGCTTCGCCTGAGCGAGGCCCAGCTGAGCGACCCCGCGCGGATCGACCGGATGGCTCGCGAGATGGGCATGACCGCGCCCGCTCCGGGGCAGGTGGTGCGCCCGGACGGCTCGGCGCTCGCGGGCGACGCGCCGGTGCTGGCTTCGCTCCATCCCGGGCGGTAAAGCGGATCTATGCTTGCTGCATTTGCAAACCAGTCAGGCCAATTAGCAGTAGAAGCTGCGACACGCAGGAGTAACAAGCTTTTTGCAATCTACATAGCCGTGCTCGTCGTAACGGGTCTGGCCGTTGCATATCTGACATGGTTGACATGGGCTGCGAACAATAAGGTTCAAGACGCAATCCAAGCGGATGCGAATGCGCGGATTCAGGAAGCAAACTCAAACGCCGCTCAAGCGAATAGAACAGCTCAAGAACTTGAAAATGCAAATCTCAAGTTGCAGGGCGACGTTGAAAGTCAAAAGGGTTCCGTCGCTGCTCTACAGGCCGATGCAGCAAACGCGAAGGCGGTTCAACAAAGGGTGGAGATTGATCTCGCGAAACAACGCACTGTCGCTGCTGAAGCGGAGAAGGCCCTCCTTGAGCTTAGAGCATCCGTCGCCCCAAGGCGTCTGACAGAAGAGCAGAAGAAGCGGCTAGTCCTGCTCTTGCGGGATGCTCCGAAAGGCCACGTAACGATAGATTCTGTCGCGGGTGATCCCGAGAGCAATGCGTATGCTGATCAGATCAAGGCTGTATTTCAAGCAGCAGGTTGGCCATTAGCGAATGCTGACATCCAGACCTCAGGATATGGCGGCGTAGAACCGATTGGCCTCGCTATGATGGTCCACTCAAGCGAAAACATACCTGTTTTCGCGGATGTTGTGCTGCATGCCTTTAGGGAAGTTGGGATTTTCTTCGAAGCGGGCTTTAATCCGCAAGTTAAAGAAGGAGATCTGCGAATAGCAGTTGGCCATAAGCCGCCTATAGTCAAAGTTCCGAGTGGTTCCCCTCCTTACACCGAGCCCAACCCATGAAGCCCTTCTCCTTCGCCCGCGCCCCCGGCCAGCCCTCCAATGTTCGCACCCCCATGCGGCGGGCACGGGTGTTCGCGGTCGTGGGCTTTTTCCTGTTCTGGAGCGTGCTGATTCTCGGACGGCTCGTCTGGCTGCAGGTAGTCAAGAGCCCCGAGTGGGTGGCCCGCGCCGCCACGCAGCAGCAGCGCACCTTCCAGGTCGCGCCCCGGCGGGGGGTGCTGTACGACCGCAACCTCCACGAGCTGGCGATGACCGTCTCGGTTGACTCCATCTACGCCGTGCCGGGTGAGATCCCGCAGGACCGCCGGCCTGAGCTGGCGCTCGCCCTGGCGAAGGTCCTGCACACCGACCGAGCCGACAAGTTCACCGAAGCCGACGAGATCCGGAAGCGCATCGACGGCGCGCGCTTCTTCACCTGGGTCGCGCGCAAGCAGACGCCCGCCGTCATCGACCAGGTCCGGGCGCTCAAACTCAAGGGCGTGTACTTCCAGAAAGAGTTCAAGCGCTTTTACCCGGAGAACGACATCGCCGCGCAGGTGCTGGGCTATGTCGGGGTCGACGACAACGGCCTGGGCGGGGTGGAGCAGCGTTACGATCATGATCTGCACGGCGAGCCCGGACGCATGCTGGCCGCGCTTGATGCCCGACGGCACGTGCTGGCGTCGAGCGAAAAAGACCCGGCCCCGGGCGAGAACATGCAGTTAACCCTCGACGCCAACATCCAGTTCATGGCGGAGCGGGCGCTCGACCACGCGATGGCCCGCGTCAAGCCGCTCAACGGGACCGTGGTGGTGCAGGACCCGCACACCGGGCAGATCCTGGCGCTCGCGATCCGGCCGACCTTCGATCCCAACGACGTGAAGCACACCTCCTCCGAGCTCTTGCGCAACCATGCGGTCAGCGATGTGTACGAGCCCGGGTCTACCTTTAAATTGGTCGCTTACTCCGCCGCGCTCGACCGCCACGTCGCCCGTCCGCAGGACAAGATCGACTGCGAAGGCGGCAAGATGAACGTCGCCGGCCGCATCGTGCACGACGACCACTACAACGGCGTCCTCACGGTAGAAGAGGCGCTGGCCGTTTCGAGCGACGTCGCGGCCATCAAGCTCGCGCAGCGCGTCGGCAAGGATACCTTTTACTCCTACATCCATGCGTACGGCTTCGGGCAGCGGACGGGGTTGGAGCTGCCGGGCGAGACGCGCGGCCTGCTCAAGCCGCCGGAGCGTTGGCAGCCCACCACCATCGGTTCCATCCCCATGGGGCACGAGGTAGCGGTCACGCCGATCCAGCTCGTCACCATGGTGTCCACCATCGCGAACGGGGGCACGTACCTGCCGCCGCACATCGTTCTGCGGGCGACGGACAAGGTGACCGGCAACCCCGGTCTCCGCGCCGCCGCTTTCCACCCGAATCTCACCGACGACATCCCCAGCCCTCTGCCCGCCGGGGCGCACCGGGTCATCGCCTCCGAGACCGCGGCCCAGATGCGCAAGCTGATGGAGAACGTCGTGATCAACGGCACGGCCAAGGGCCACGCCAACCTCAACGGCTACTCCGCCGGCGGCAAGACCGGGACCGCGCAGAAGATCGACGTGCGCACCCACACCTACTCGCGGACCAAGTACGTGGCGTCATTCGTCGGGATCGCGCCGGTGAACAACCCGGCCGTGACCATCGCGGTCATCGTCGACTCGCCCTCGGTCGGCTCGCACTTCGGTACAGCGGTCTCCGCGCCGGTCTTCCAGGAGCTCGCCCAGCAGGTGCTCGAGTACCTGGGCGTCCCGCACGACGAGCCGCTCAAGTCCGCGCCGGAGCTGGCGCGCGAGGCCGCGAACGCGCCCAAGGAGGGGGTACCCGAGCAGAACGGGGATCTGGAGGCGCTGTTCGCCGAAGTGAACGACCTGCCCGCCGACGACCCCCTGCGCAAGCCGCTGGAAACTTTACCGGAGAGCGGTACGGAAGCGCCGCCGACGCTGGTCGCGAGCGCGCTCGCGCCGTCCTCGCCGGCGCTCGCCGCGCGGATCGCGCCCGCGCCTGTTCCTTCTGCGCCGGAGGAGGCAGCCCCGCCTCCGCTGGAAAGCACCCCCCCAAATGCAGGCAGCGTGCGCCTCCCCTCCGGCCACGACGTCACCGTCCCGGACCTGCTCGGGACCACGGTCCGCGGCGCGACCGAAAAAGCCGGGGAGGCCGGCCTGGGCTTGCAGGCTATCGGGAGCGGCTTGGCGCGGGCGCAGGCTCCGGAAGCGGGCAGGAAGGTGCCCGCCGGGACGGAGATCGTGGTGCGGTTCGCGCGTTAAAGCCCACCTGTAAATGAGTGCTTGTCCGAGCCAAGGGATTCTTGTACCGCGCGAAGACGGTAACGTTGCTGGGTAACCAACTGTTCACTTGCGAATGGTTACGGATGAACGGTAGTGTTCTCTCGTGATTGCAGGGCAGAGCCATAGCAACCACAAGAATGATCTCTAAAAGAGCACTCGCGACCATGCTGCTTCGAACGCTGTTTGCGTTTCTTTGCATTGCATCCTGCCTAGTGGGTACTGGCAGGGCAGACATCACCATACCCGTTTCTTCGGGTCCAACGCCGACATGCGTCGGCCAGCTTTATCAGCAAACACTCATCCCTAGCCACTGGGGAAGCGATAACGGAGCGGCTACTCGTTTCGTGCAAAGCCCTGAAGGAGTGCTCGGGGTGACGATCTTTTTCGAGATTGGACCGTACGGCGATTTAAGCTCATACGACAATAATGGACGCGAGGCTATGTTCGGAGTCGGCGAGGTCTCCATTAATCGCTGGCGCAATGACGATCGCGTCCAGAACGTCAATAATCATGGTGAGCAGGCGAAAGGCGGCATCATTGCTGTAATCAAGGAGAGTGATGCATGGCACCATGAAACTTATAACGGCTCAGGAACTCTCCTAGAGGGTCAGCGCAATCGCTTTTACAACGTTCTAAACGGCGACCCGAACTCTTTGGACTGCAAAGGGCTCATCGGGTCATGGATGATTGGGCAAAGCATCATCTACCAGTATTACGGCACTGCCAACGTGCCTCCTTCGATTTACACATGGTCGCAAGTGCCGGCTCAGAACGCGTTGTTTTACGGAAGCTCTTCTTACGGCAATGTAACACTGCCCGGTGTCAGCACCGCGAATTCGCAATACGTTCAAGCTGCGGGTTCGTGGAGCGTCCCGAAATTTCCGAGCGGGTCCTACCTGGAAAACTTCTTTCGATTGACCAACGCGCAATCTCGCGCAGGTTATCCGCCCTTCATCTAACTTCGGAGACTATCATGACATTACGGCCTATCGCTCTCACCGCCATCTTGGCAGGGCTATCTATTTCAAACGCTGTCTGCGGGCAGAAAGTTCAACAGCGAACAATCCAGGCGACTCCCGCTGTAAGCGCTGTTTTGGCTTCGGCGCTTCCGCAAACAAAGGTTTTGGACTGCAACGATGCTGCCCAAAGTCTAACGCGCAACAACAGGACGTTTCATCTATCCCAGCAAGGTTTGGAGGTGCAGGGCTCAGATCAAGAAGGTCATCGCTGGACTGCGGTCACCCCAGCAAGCAACATCCTCAAATGTGAAGTTTGGACGGCTCCGCTCAAAGGGGGCCTACCGGAAGACCTCATCTTCCTCACTGCCGATGAAATTGGTGGGTATTCCTCCGAGCTCACCATACTTTTCTTCGACAAAACAGGAAAACCGCATCCCTGGCAAGCTCGGGGGGCATTCACCTCTTCAAGTGCGGGCATCCAGCAGTTGGCGCTCAACAAGGGCAACGGTAACGCCGAACTGATTGTTCCGCAACGGGAAGGCGATAAGTTCGATGGGTACGCGTACGTCCAAAATCTGTATAAAGTGACCCCGACTGGCGTATCCAAGGTCGTCGGCTCTGATGGCGCGAACTCTTGGCCATCGGTAAGCGGAAATGCCAAAGCGCTGGTAGGCACGGAAAGCAGACCTACTGAATCCGACACCTTCAGTTCCGGTTCGGCAGCACAAGCGGCTTCACCTCTGAGATTAACGGACGTGTTGTCTTCGAAAGAGGATGAACCGCTCATATACTCGGACGGTTCAAAGACCCGCTATCCCCTTATCGCTATAGTCGATAAAGCGGACGGCTCTCGCAAGATATTCTTCAACGGCGACACCCCGGACGCCGTGAGTGAGATTGAAAAAGGCTTGTACAACGTGCAACTGAAAGGCAGCACCTGCGAGGAAGAAGAGTGCAGGCCTTTCATCTTGCTCGCCAAAGCAAGCCGTTAATCTCCTGCGTATGAGAAGGCCTTCGAACCTGCGAAGGCCTTCTGTTTCGAGATGTGCACAATGGAGAAGCAAGCCAGCAGTTAGCATAGAACCTGATGCGTCTCGAACAAGTTCTCCACGGAGTCGACATTATCAGCCGCGCGGGCCCGGCGAGCGCGGAGGTCAAGGCGGTCGAGTTCGACTCGCGCGAGGTCCGCAAGGGGGCGTTGTTCGTTGCGATGCGGGGCGGGTCGGCGGACGGCTCGCGTTTTGTCGCCGGTGCGATCCGGGCAGGTGCGGTCGCGGTGGTCACGGACGCGCGCGAAAGCTTCGGCAAGCTGGCCGAAGCTCACCCACGCACCCCGCTGATCCTGGTCCCGCACGGGCGCCGCGCGCTCGCGGCGCTCTCCGCGAACCTCTACAACCACCCGGAGGAGCTGCTCGCGCTGACGGGCGTGACGGGGACCAACGGCAAAACCACTACGACCTTTCTGCTGGACGCGATGCTGCGCGCGGCGGGGCGGGCGACCGTGCTGGTCGGGACGATCGAGTACCACGTCGCGCAGGACGTGCGCCCCTCGCCGCACACCACGCCCGAGAGCCGCGACCTCCTGCGGCTGTTCGCCGAAGGGGCTGCGCTGGGCGCGACCGAGGGAGTGTTGGAGGTGAGCTCGCACGCGCTCGACCAGGAACGAGTGCACGGGCTGCCGTTCGACGTGGCGGTGTTCACTAACCTGACCCAGGACCATCTGGACTACCACGGGACGATGGAACGGTACTTCGCAGCAAAGCTGCGATTGTTTAATGACCCGCCGCCGCGCGTGGCCGTCATCAACGTCGAGGACGACCGGGGGCTCGAGTTCGCCCTGCGCGCGCGCGAAGCCGGGGCGGAGCTGTTCTCCTACGGACTCGATGTCGGCGAGTTCCGCGCGGAGGACATCCGGATCCGGCCCGAGGGGCTGCGGTTCACGCTCCGGAGCCCGTTCGGCGCGCACGAGATCGAGTCGCGGCTCACGGGCCGCGTGAACGTGCAGAATCTGCTCGCGGCCGGGGCGGCGGCGATGGCCCGCGGGCTCGGCCCCGCGCAGGTGGCCGAGGGCGCGGCGGCGCTCCAGCACGTGCCGGGGCGTTTCCAGACGGTGCAGCGCGGCCAGCCGTTTACCGTAGTCATCGACTATGCACACACCGAGGACGCGCTGCGCAACGTGCTCGGCGTGGCCCGGGAGTTCGCGGCGGCCCAAAACGGACGGGTGCTGTGCCTGTTCGGCTGCGGCGGGGACCGCGACCGGGCCAAGCGTCCCCGGATGGGGGCGGCCGCGGGCCGGGCCGCCGACCTGTGCGTGGTCACCAGCGACAACCCTCGCTCCGAGCCGCTGCGGGCCATTGTCGACGACATTCTGCCCGGCCTCAAGGAGAGCGGCGGCCGGTATTCGGTCGAGCTCGACCGCGCGCGGGCGATCCGGGCGTTATTAGGCGAAGCAAAGGAGCACGACATCGTGGTGATCGCGGGCAAGGGGCATGAGAAGACGCAGGAGATCGCGGGGGAGTTTCTGCCCTTCGACGATGCCGCCGTCGCTGCGGAGGCACTTGAGGAGATAGGCCGGTGAGATTGTCATTGAGTCAGTGTGCGAAGTGGATGGGCGGAGAATTTTCTGACAAATGGGACAGTTATGTGAGTGGCTACTCGATCGATACGCGAACTCTAGCCCATGACGACCTGTTCTTTGCGATCAAGGGAGAACATTTCGACGGACATGCGTTTGTAACTCAAGCGAAGGGCAAAGGGGCGGTCACGGCGGTTGTCGCCAGGGACAGCAAGACGTTGAATTATCGTTCCGGCGATCTCATTGTGGTTGACGATCCACTGCTCGCATTGCAGCGCCTGGCGGTGAAGGTGCGCGAGCACTGGAGTGGAACGTTAGTCGGGCTGACGGGTAGCGCGGGCAAGACGACGACCAAGGAGATGACCGCAGCCGTGTTAAGTTCCAAACACGTCGTGCTCAAATCGGCCAGCAATCTGAACAACCACTTCGGAGTGCCTTTACAACTTTTGCGCCTCGAGCCGGAGCATAAATTCGCAGTCATAGAGATGGGTATGTCGAACCCAGGTGAAATAGCTTTGCTCGCGCGCATGGCCAAGCCGGACTGGGGAGTAATCACCAATATCGGGCACGCTCACGAGCAAAACTTTTCTTCAGGTATCGAAGGTGTCGCGCTTGCGAAGAGGGAACTGATCGATGCGCTGTCGGAAAAGACCGGCATCGCATTTTTGAATGCGGACGATTCGCGCGCTGCGGCCTTCGCGTTGAGCTGGCACGGGCGCAAAGTACTTGCCGGGCACGCGACAACTGCGGACGTGCAGGCAGTTACGGTGGAGGACCAGGGCATGGAAGGTGTGCACTTCACCGTGCGCGCCGGTGTTGAGGAATCTTCGGTTCAGCTCAAGTTCCTGGGCGCGCACAACGCAAGCAATGCGCTCCTCGCGCTTGCGGTGGGTCTGGAAGCCGGCGTTTCTCTACAAGCCGGCGCGGCTGCTTTGGCCACGCTAAAGCCCGGTGAAAAACGCGGTGAGCTATCGATGCGGCGCGGAGCGCGCATCCTTGACGACTGTTACAACTCCAACCCGGCGGCATTATCCGCAATGGTGCGCGTATTGATGCGCCTGCCCGCGCGGCGGCACATCCTGATCGCGGGGGAGATGCTGGAGTTGGGTCCGAACTCAGGCTCTCTTCATGAGGCAGCGGGTAAGGAGGCCGCAGCGTTGGGCGTGAATTGGGTCGTCGGCGTCCAGGGTGCCGCACTGGCCCTGGCTGAGGCCGCCGCCCGCGCCGGGACTATGTCGCTGTTCTTCGCGACGTCCGAGGAAGCCGGTGCCTGGCTCGCGCGCGAGCTGCGCGAAGGCGACGCGGTGCTCCTGAAGGGCTCGCGCGGGGTCAGGCTGGAGCGAGCGCTGGAGGGGCTGCGGTGATCACGGTCGGCGTCGATGAAGCAGCGCGCAAAGTCTGCGGCGAAGCCCTGCGCGACTTCAATGCCCATGCCTCACCCGAGTGGCATGCTTTGTACGCGTCCGATGCCGGCGTGGCCAGGCCGGTGGAAGCCTACGCTCGCGACCTCGGTGGAACGCTTCTAGGCGGCGTGTATGGAGTCGTGCGGTGGCACTGGTTCGAGATCGACGTATTTTGGGTGCGCGAAGACCGGAGAGGCTGCGGGCTGGGTGCGCAACTGCTTGCAGCCGTGGAGCGTGCGTCCCTGGCTGAAGGCGCAAGGGCGGCTATGTTGGACACGATGGACTTCCAGGCTCGCGGTTTCTACGAGAAGCAGGGCTACAGCCTTTTCGGCGAGCTTCCGGACTACTCGCCGTCGCACACCCGGTACTTTCTTTCCAAGCGCTACAGCTGAGTCGAGCGATTACTGCACGCCGTCAGGATCGCGCCCCATCGCGAGCTGGCGCTCGGCGTTCCAGCCCGGGGGCGGCTCCTCGTAGAACCAGGGGCTACCCTCGGCGACCCACTCGGCCCGCAGCTCCTCGTGGGTCATCGCGTAGTCGTCGTTGCCGAATTCGGTGCCGCAGCACATGCAGATGTTGCCGTCCAGCGGCGGCTCGGCCATGCCGGGGTAGAAGCACACGGGGCAGGTGAACCCGTTCATCGGGCCACCCGCACGAAGGTGGGCCGTACCCGCTTCATGCCGGCGTCGAAACGTACCACCAAATTTTCCCCATCGATCTCCACTACCTTGCCCGCCCCGAACTTGCGGTGCTTCACCGCGTCGCCGTTCTTGAAGGCAGGCTCCTCGCGCGAGGGCAGCGTCTCCGGGGCGGTGGTGACCAGCTCGCCCATCGCGGTCTGGACCACCGTGCCCTGCTCGCGGGCGCTTTCCGGCAAAGCCTCCATCCGTTCGGGATTTTCGCAGTTGTCGCACTGCCCGCACGGCTCGCCCCCCTCCTCGCCGAAGTACTCCCGCAGCAGCTGTTTGCGGCACTTCGGGCTTTCGGCGTAGCGCATCATCTCGCCCAGGCGGGTCTTGTCCTCGCCGCCGCGCTCTTCAAAGTCGGCGAGCAGCGCTTGCAGCTCTTCCTCCGTCACGTCCGCGGCGCGCCGCGCGAACCCCCGCGAGGTCCGGCGGGCCAGCCCCGCCGCCTTGAGGATGTGCAGCACCGCCAGGGTCCTGCGCTTGCCAACGCCGGCCCGCTCGGCGATCGCGTCGGCCGGACCCGGCTCTTCAAGCGCCGCCAAGACTTTTTGCAGCTCCTCGAGTCGCGGGTAGCGGCCCAGCAGGAAAAAGCGCTGGATGCGCTTGTCCTCGAGCCGGTATAGGAGCACCGCCCGGGCGGGCTCGCCGTCACGCCCCGCGCGGCCAGCCTCCTGGTAGTAGCTTTCGAGCGAGTCCGGAAACTCGTAGTGGTACACGAACCGGATGTCCGGCTTGTCGATCCCCATGCCGAACGCCTTGGTCGCGATCAGCACCCGGTACTCCCCTGCCATGAAGGCCGCCTGCATGGCTTCGCGCTCGCGCGTGGGTAGCTTGCCGTGGTAGCGGCCCACCTTTTCGCCCGCATCCTTCAGGCTGTCGTACAGCTCGCCCGCCGACTTCACGCTGGCCGTGTAGACGATGCCGCAACCCTCGCCCTCGTAGCTCAGCATCTGCCGAATCCGCTCGGCTTTCGCATCCCGGTTGACCGTGTGGTGCACCTGGAAGACCAGGTTGGGCCGCTCGACGCCCGTGTTTACGGTGACCGCGTCGCGCATGCCGAGCTGCTCGCGGATGTCGGCCAGCACCTCGCCCGTCGCGGTCGCGGTCAGGGCGAGCACGGGCGGGTTGCCGAGCTGCTTGCGCGCGTCGCCCAGGCCCATGTAGGCGGGGCGAAAGTCGTGCCCCCACTGGGACACGCAGTGCGCCTCGTCCACCGCCAGCAGGCTCACGCCGCCTTCGATCAGCTTGGCGAGGAACTCCCGGTTTTCGAGCCGCTCCGGAGTCACATAGATCAGTTCGGCTTCGCCTGCCTCGACCGCGCGCTCGGCTTCGCGCTTCTCGCCGGCCGTAAGGGTAGAGTCGATCTTTTCGACCGCGATCTCGGCGTCCTCCGCCTTGTCCTTCTGGTCCTCCATCAGCGCCAGCAAGGGCGAGACCACCACCACCGCCTTGGGCAGGAACAGCGCCGGCAGCTGGTAGCACAGGCTCTTGCCGGAGCCGGTGGGCATCAACGCAAGCGTGTCGCGCCCGGCGAACACCGCTTCCAGAACCTCGCGCTGCCCCGGCCGCAGGTGCTCCACGCTGAACCGTTCCCGTGCCGCCCGGTGCAGGCGCCGCCAGTCCACTGCCGTCTTTTCCGCTTCCGCCATTACCCTCTCAGATGCCGCCCGGTGTCGGCCCTTTCATGCCGCCTTGCGAGACACGAACGTTTTCTTGTTGAAGTCACTTAAGTTACCTAAAGGTAATCCTCTGTGCAGTGGCAAACAATCCGCCGCAATGCCATCCAAGCAGCCAGGGGAAGAGGAGCCCGACCCGTATGCTCGATCTTTTCCCCGTGGAGATACTCCCGCTGCCGCGCCAGGTTCCGCGCAATCTGTTCTCGAACGCAGTGGAGTATACAGCCGGACAGCCGCAACCAACCGCAGAGATGCAAGCGAGCATCAGCCCCGAAGAGATTCTTTTTTCAGTTCGAGACAATAGGGCGGGTCTCGATGGCCGTTTTGCCGGAATGCCGTTCGGCGGGTTTCAGCGGCTGCACCGGATGGAAGAGTTCGAGGGGACCGGCACAGAGTTGGCAAACGTGAAGCGGATCGTCGGGTGCCACTGCGGCAGGGTTTGGGCCGAGGGCGAGGTTGGCAAGGGTGCGTCGTTTCTCTTCACTTTGCCGGCGGCCCCGCACGGGGAGCACCTGGTACTCTGCGAGCCGCCGCCGGGCGGTGCCCGGGTGGTTCGCAATGGTTGAGGAAAACGGCAAACGCGCGATCCGCATTCTCATGCTCGAGGACAGCCCGCTCGATGCGGAGCTGGCCATCGCGCGGTTACGGAAGGCGCACCTGGCGCCCGAGGTGGTGATGGCCCGCACCCGCCGCGAGTTCGAGCAGGCTGTCGAGGCCGACCAGTTCGACCTGATCCTGGCCGACTACGCGTTGCCGGACTTCGACGGCATCGCCGCCCTGGCGCTGGCGCGGGAGAAGCTGCCCGCCGTCCCGTTCATCTTCATCTCCGGGCGCATGGGGGAGGAGGTCGCGATCGACACGCTCCAGCGCGGCGCGACCGACTACGTGCTGAAGCACCACCTGGAGCGGCTGGTGCCCGCCGTGCTGCGCGCCCTGCGCGAGCAGGACGACCACCTGATCCGCGTGGAGGCCGAGCGCAATTACCGGCAAAGCGAGCAGCGCTTCCGCCACGTGCTCGAGGCCGTGCCGCAAATGATCTGGATGGCCGGGCCGGACTGCTTGCTGACCTACACCAACCAGTGCTGGCGCGACTACGCGCCCTCCGGTGTGACGAGCTGGTGCCAGCCGGAGATGATCTACCCGGCGGACTATGCCGCGCTGACCGAGGGCTACCACCGTGCGCTCCTCGCCTCCGAGCCCTTTACGATCGAGACCCGGTTTCTCCGCAAGGGAGACAACGCTCCGCGCTGGCACCTCGTGCGCCTCACCCCGATCGCGGACGACCATGACGCGGACGACCATAACGATGAGCTGGTGTGGCTGGGCACGGCCACCGATATCCAGGATCAGAAACGCAACGAGGAGGCGCTGCGCACCGCGGAGAAGCTTTCGGTCACCGGCCGCATGGCCGCCGCCATCGCGCACGAGATCAACAATCCGCTCGAGTCCATGACGAACCTGCTGTTCCTGGTCCGGCTCGAAGCCGAGGGCAACCCGCGCGTGCTCAGCTATCTGGACATGACGGAGAACGAGCTGGAGCGCATCTCCTCGATCACCAAGCAAACGCTGCAGTTCTACCGGGACCCGGTCGTGCCCGTTCCCATCGAGGCGCGTGCGATTCTCGACGAGGTCCTGCGCCTGTTCTCCTCGCGCCTGTCGAGCAAGCACATCGAGACCTCGCTCCGGGTCGACCCCGGGACGGTGTTCGGGGGAATCAAGGGGGAGATCCGGCAGGTGCTCATCAACCTTGTCAACAACGCCATCGACGCCGTGCCCGCGCAGGGGCGCATCGACATCGAGGCCAAGCCGACTCTCCATGCGAGCGCGCCCGCGGTGGAAATGTGCGTGCACGACAACGGTTCCGGTATCAGCCCGGAGCAGGCCGCGCAGCTGTTCACGCCCTTCTTCAGCACCAAGGGCGCGCACGGCACGGGGCTGGGGCTGTGGGTGTCGAAGGGCATCGCCGAGAAGCACGGGGGCACCCTGAGCCTGGCCACAACCGGCGCGGATCGGGACCGCCGCACCACCGCGCGCCTGGTGCTGCCGCTCGAAGCCGGCCCGGAGCTCCATAACCCGGAAAACACCTCCGCGCCTACCCGGCTGTAGCCGTTAGATAGAGCTCGGGTCGTTCCCAACCGCAATCTTAAACGCGTAGGATGGCGATCAGCCCGGATCGGAACGGTTGTGTCCCGGACGGCGACTCCCCCGGAAGGGAACCACCCATGAAGCTCTTCTCCCCATCGCTCGCTCTCGTTGCCGCCGGTGCCGCTCTCGCTCTTCCCGCCTTCAGCCAGGTCGCCTACTATAAGCCGTTCGCGGTCCCGGGCACCTCCGCCGCCAACCCGTTCAAGTCCTGGGACCAGATTTCCGTCGACCCCGCGCTGCAGCTGGGCGTGGTCGCGAGCCGCAGCTCCAAGGCCGTCACGTTGTTCAACGCATTCACCGGCGAGCCCGTCGGGGCGACGCCGCCCGTATTCACCGGTGTCGGCAAGGACGTCAACAACTCCGGCCCGGACGGCGCGATCATCGCCGGGACGCAGATCTGGGCGACCGACTATCCCTCGACCGTGCGCGTCTTCGACCTGGCCCAGAGCCTCACCAGCCCGCCCGAGATCGGCGTCATCGACACCGGCGGCGTCTCCCGCACCGACTCGATCGACTACGACCCGGCGAACGGGGTCATCATCGCCGCGAACAGCGACACCAGCCCCGACGTCCCGTTCCTTACCCTGATCGACAGCAAGACCCTGAAAATCGTGAAGCGGGTCAACTTCGACGGAAGCAATGGCGCGCCCGACGCCTCCCTCGACGGCATCGGCGGGGTCCTCTATGACAAGGCCATCGACAAGTTCCTGGCGACGGCGACCTCGCTCGGGCAGGACGACACCAAGGGCGCGGTCGCTGTGCTCAACACCACCACCGGCGCGGTCGAGCGGGTGATCCCCGGCATCGACGGCTGCCAGCCTTCGACGCTCGCCGCGGGGCCGGGCAACAACGTGATTATCGGCTGCGACCCGGGCTTCCCCGTCTCCGACCCCGTCGCGTTCGCGCCGCGGACGTACATCGTCGACGCGGCCAAGGGCACCATCGTGGCGAATATCACCCAAGTCGGCGGCGCGGACTTCGTGGCCTACAACGCGGGCGACAACCGCTATTACACCGGCTCGCGCGACTTCTTCACCAGCCCGATCCAGACCGCGGCGAGCCCCGTGCTCGGCATCATCGACGCGGCCTCCAACAAGTGGATCGCCAATATCCCCACGGCCCCGAACGCGCACGCCGTTGCCGTGAACCCCTTCAATAACGGGATTTTCGTCCCGCTGGCGGCGGGCAGCCCATTTTGCGGTGGCCTGCCCGGCTGCGTCGCCACAGCCGTCTCCGTGCCCCCGGCCAAGTAACCGCGGGCTCGAGCGAAGGCCGTCCTTCAGGGGGCGGCCTTTTTCGTGTCGATCAGCCCGGCGACCACGCCCTCCCAGTGGCGGGTCACCCTTCGGGATCCCCTCGAACCGCTCCGGCGCGCCGATCCGCAGGGCGATCCCCCGGCGGCCCGGGATCGTGATGCCCACCGGCAGCACCGGCACGCAGCTTTCGCCCGCGAGGATGCCCAGGCCATTGCTCCAGCCCAGGAGCAGCTCGCCGGACATGGCGACCGCCGCGAGCCCATGGATCCGCTCGCGCCCGAGCAGGTCGAGCACCTCGCCGGGCCGGCTTTCGTAGTGCACCGTCGCTCCCAATACCGGCGCGACTCACAGCGCCATGAACTGCCCGAAAATGTGCGAAAGCGGCAAGGTATGGGCGATCCGCAGCGGGTATATCCAGCGCTCGCACTTGCGGTACTTCCCGATCTCCCGCTCGATGGGCCCGAGGCTCGCCAGCAGATTGCCGTGGGTGTGGACGACCCCCTTGGGCGTCCCCGGTCGTGCCGGAGGTGAACAGGATTTGGAGCGGCGTCTCAGGACCGAGCGCTGCGGGGGTCGCGCGGCCTTGCGTCAGACCGCGCAGGCTTTTGAGGGTCGTATGCGGCAAGCCGGGCAGCGCACGGTTCCCAACCAGCAGTCGCGCCGCTCGAGCTCCCCCGCGAACCCGTGCGCGAGCGAAGCCAGCTCCGCGTAGCCGGTCCGGAATCGCCGAACCCCGGTGCTCCACCACCGCCGGCCCGGCACTCCAGCCGGCCATCGTTTCCACCAGCGTGCCTCAATGCGCCCTTTCGTCCATACCGGGCTTGGATGAGCCCGCATCTTACCGTGGGAAGCCCTAAAAAGGAGACCCACAGTGCCCGCAGGAGAAGAAGTGCAGAACCGCGATGCAGCCATCGCGAAGATCGGCGAGCTCATCCACGAAATCCACATCGCCATGCTCACCACCGTCGGCGCGAACGGCTCGCTCCACAGCCGGCCGATGGCCACGCAAAACACGCCTTTCAATGGAGAAGTCGTTTTCCTGACCGCCGACAACTCCGGTAAAGCCGACGAGATCAAGCAGGATGCCGAAGTCAATCTCTGCTTTTCGGACGCGAAGTCGTCGTTCGTGACCATGTCCGGCCGCGCCTCGCTCTCGAACGACCGTGCGCTCATCGATGCCCTGTGGAACCCGATGTACAAAGCCTGGTTCCCGGAAGGGCAGGGCGACCCGAACATTCGCGTGCTGCGCATTCATGTCGACCAGGCCGAGTACTGGGACTCGTCCTCAAGCGCCCTGGTGCGTAAGGTGCAGGTGCTGGCCCGCGCGGCCACCGGCGGCAAGACGCCCGTCGGCGAGCACGCCAAAGTCACCCTGTAGCCCTGGCAAACGCCGTGAGTCCCGGCCGCGCCCCGGGGTTCGCGCGGCGGCATCGTACCGGCAAGCAAGCAGAACCCGGAGGCCCTACGTGCCGTTACCCGCAGTCAAACGCCAGCCCCAAGAGACGGAATCCTCCACGCAGCGCGACCTCGACCGGCCCACGGCGCTCGAGATTTTCCGCCAGGTCACCGACAACGGCCGCAAGGAGCTGGAGCGCGGCGGTATTCCCCTGGCCATCTCCGGCGTCGCGGGCGGCTTGCTCATGGGGCTTACCGGGCTTTCCGTGGCCATTCTGATGTCGATGGTCGGCTCTACGCCCGCCGGCAAGGTCGCGGCGTTCTTCTTCTATCCTCTGGGCTTCATGGTCGTGATCCTGGGCCGGTCGCAGCTGTTTACCGAGAACACCTTGTACCCCGTCGCGCTGGTGCTGGCCGAGCGCAGGTATCTGTGGAGCACCCTGCGCCTGTGGTCGATCGTGTTCCCCTCGAACGTCCTGGGCGCGTTTCTGTTCGCGCTGCTGGCGATCGAGTCCGGCGCGCTCCAGACGGAGTACGCCGAGCACCTGGTCGAGCTCGGCGTGACCGCGGCGCAGCTCCACGGCTCGCACGCCTTCTGGTCCGGCGTGGTCGGCGGCTGGATCATCGCCACCGTCGCCTGGCTGGTTTCCGCGTCGCACTCCATCAGCGGCTCCATCCTGCTCATCTGGACCATGACGTTCGTGGTCGGCATCGGCCACTTCGCGCACTGCATCGCAACGTCGGGGGAGATCCTCTCCGCCGTACTCGCGCACCAGGTCTCGGTCGGCCAGTTCTTCGCGTGGCTGCTGCCGGCTACCTCCGGCAACATCTGCGGCGGGGTGTTGCTGGTCACTCTGCTGGAGTATGGGCAGTCGAAGCTGGAGTAGGAGCCGGCCGGCCGCGCCGAAGATAAAGCCGGTAGCCGAAAGGCCAGGTCGCCAGCCGCTTGTCGGGCGCGCTGAAGCGGCGGTCCTGCACCAGGCGGTACTCGCGCGCGAGCAGCGCCGCGAACGCCTGCCATTGCGCCAGGCGCGCATAGGACGGATCGCGGTCAAAGCACCACTGGTCGGTGACGACGAATACTCGAGGCGGGGTGTTTGCTATTTGCGCAAGGAAGCGCGCACGCAGCCCGTCCTTGACCTCGCTGGGTTCCGGAGTGAAAAAGTAGCAGTCGTAAAGGAAGCCCGTGGTCTGCACGATCCCCGTGCGGTCCAGGACGGTGATGCAGCCGGCCATCGTATCCATGCATTGGACGCCTCGGTCGCTCGCTGCGTCGCCGAGCTGCCGGAGATCGGCTTGGAGGCTGTCGAGCGAGGGGGTGGTGCGCCAGTCTTGCCTCGCCGCGCGCGCCGCCGCATCGGGTGCGAACCAGAGGACGGAAAACAGCAGCGTCGCCGCCAGGAAGCCCTGCGCGAGTGCGTCCGCGCGTCCCCGCCGCAGGGGCTGCGCCAGCCGGCCGCCCAGCTCCATCGCGAACAGCAGGAGCACGAAGGCCAGCAGGGGGTAGCGATGGTACGGGTAGGCCTTGCCCTGGGCCACGAACGAAACCATGCCGCACCCGATGCCTGCGAGCGCCGCCTGCTGGGGCGGGCCGGTCCAGCTGCGCCGGGCGTGCATGGAGAGAATCGCGGTCAGCAGCACCGGCCAAAACTGCCAAGGCAGCGCATGGAGAAGCAAGAAGGGCAGCGAGTGCCGCGCCATGCCTGCGTGGTAGACCATCAGCCCGCCGAAGGTTTCCAAAAAAGCCCCGAAGACGCCGTAACTCAGCAGCCACGCGCAAACCGCGGCCGGCGCGAGCAGCAGCCCAAACACACTTGCAAGAATCGCCCGCCGGGCTGGGCCGTCGAATCCGCTTCTGCCGAGCAGCAGCGCGGCTGCCCAGAAGATGGCCGCCTGCGGCTTGATCGTCGCCGCCGCGCCGCACGACAGGCCGAAGATTCCCATCGAAAGAAGCGAGCCGTCGCGCGCGTGGCGGAGGAGCCCCGCGTAGCCCAGCAGCACAAAAGCGGCTACGAGCAGGTCTCGCTGTCCCCCCTGCGCGACCCCGTCCCGCACATGCCACAACGCGAAGAGCGCCGCCGCGAACAGCCCCGCCGGAGCCGAGCCGGCGCGCTTTCCGGCTGCCGTCAAGGCGATCCCGACGCCGGCCGTAACTGCCCAGTCGAAGCAGCGCCACCCGCCCGCTCCGCCGCCGAACAGCCGGCCCGCCGCCCAGTCCACGGCGTAGCTCCCGGGCAGGTTTACGTCCACGATCTGCCGGTACGGTGCCAAGCCATGCCGCAGCAGGAAAACGACATAATGCATCAGCACCGCATCGCTGATCTGCGGCCAATGGCGCGTACCTACGGCAAGGATGAGGACGCAGACGGTGAGCAGACCCGCGGCAAGCGATACCGGTTTACGGAGTCGATTGCCCTCGCCGCTCATCGCCGCGTCTGGAGCTCAGCCCTTGACCTTGTCGTACCAGGGATGCGCCGCCTCCAGAGCCTTGTTCACGTTCGAGATATTTTCCACGCCCTGTGTGTTCAGCCAATCGGCAAAGGCTTTCTCGCCGTTTTTAGCGAAGATGGAAACTCCGTCGGCCCAGGTCGCGCGGCCGCACAGCACGCCGTTGAAGCTGGTCCCGCTTTCCGCCGCCAGCTCCAGGGTTTCAATAAAGATTGCGTTCGTGACCCCGGCTGAGAGATAGATGAAAGGCTTGTGCGTGGCGGAGGCCGCCGACCGGAAGTGCTCCAGAGCTTCGGCCCGGTTGTAAGCCTGCTCGCCGGCGAAAGCCCGCGTCCCGGCGACGAACTTCATCTGCACCGGTACCTCGACCTTGAGCACATCGACGCCGTACTTGCTCTTGCCGAACTCCTCCATCGAGCCCGACACGATCGACGGCTTGCGCCTGGCATAATCCAGCCCCTTTTCGTCTTCGCCTTGGACGTCGTAGCCCACGAACTCCAAAAAGAAGGCAATGTCGTGCGCCCGGCACTCGTCCCCGATCCGCTCGATGAACGCGTGCTTCTGGTCGTTGATCCCGCTTTTCTCGAATGGTGTGTAGTAGAGCAGAATCTTGATGCAGTCCGCGCCGGCCTCCTTGAGCCGCCGGACCGACCAGTGGTCGAGCAGGTCCGGCAGGCGGCCTTCTTCCGCCGCGTCGTAGCCGGTCTTCTCGTACGCCAGCAGCAAACCGGCCGAGTGCCGCTTCTTCGCGGCGGGCAGCCCGAACTCCGGATCGAGCAGGATCGCCGATGCGTACTGCGTGAGCGTGTCGGTCACCATGGACTTGAAATCTTCGAGCATCGAGGTGGGTACATCGTCCACGCCCTTCGCCTTGGCCAGCGACTTCTGCAGTGACCCGCGCTGGTCCATCGCCGCCGCCGCGATCACCCCGCGCTCGTTTGAAACCGCCTTCAAACCGGCCAGCTTGCCTGGCGTCAACTCCATCTTCATCGCACTCGTCTCCTCATCCTTGCAGCCTGTTCATCGTACCGCCCTTCTTTAGAAGTCAAACGAGCGCTTCCGCGCCGCCCGGCACCTCCACATCGGCCGCGGCGAGGAGCGCGCGCTGCGCCGCGAACATTTCCGCAATGCCCTTATCGGCCAGATCGAGCATTTCGTTCAGTCTGCCGCGAGAAAAAGTTTTGCGTTCCGCCGTGGCCTGGGCCTCGATCAGCCCGCCGGTCGCGCTCATGACCACATTCGCATCCACCTCCGCCTGCGAGTCCTCCTCATAGGCCAGGTCCAGGAGCAGGACGCCCTCGACGATCCCGACGCTCACCGCGGCGAGCATCTGCCGCAGGGGGTTCGCCTTGAGCGCACCCGCGCGGACCATGCGTCCCAACGCCAGGGCCAGCGCGGCGCATGCCCCGGTGATGGCCGCGGTGCGCGTCCCGCCGTCCGCCTGGAGCACGTCGCAGTCCAGGATGACCGTACGCTCACCCAGCGCGGCCAAGTCCACCTCGGCCCGGAGCGAGCGGCCGATCAGCCGCTGAATCTCATGCGTGCGGCCGCCTACCTTGCCCCGTTCGGCCTCGCGCGCGCTGCGGGTCAGGGTCGCGCGCGGCAGCATGCCGTACTCCGCCGTCACCCCCCCGCGTCCCTGCCCGCGCAGCCAGGCCGGCACCCCCGCCTCGCCGGAGGC
>CAXUEU010000002.1:21266-55587 GCA_964250195.1 uncultured Acidobacteriaceae bacterium | reverse complement strand
GCACAGCACCCGCGTCTGCCCCAGTTCGACCAGCACCGAGCCCTCCGCCGTCCCGACGTAATCCGGCGTCAGCGAAAAAGGCCGGAGTTGGTCCGGTTTGCGTCCATTTTGGCGAAAGAAGGGCGGGTTGGCCGGTGTCATCGCTCCATTGTAGGGGCGGGAATAGGAATGGCGGTCCCGTTTTGGAACGAGCAGGCTAAGTGCAATGGAATGAAATATTTAGCTGTTCGAGGCGCGCACAGTTTTCCCGTTTTGGAACTGCCGGGCCGTCTACAGTCCGCATGGGCTTGCTGCTAAACCATTCATTCGATTGCGCTTACGCGCTTACGCGCTTTGGCGCTTTCCGTGCAATAGAGGGAAGCGAGCGGGGCGGCCAAAGCCCGGCTTTCCCCGAGGAGATCCATGCAGAACACGCCTTCCGCCGTAGGCCCCAGAATTCTGATCTTTCCCCGCCCGACTGTCGGTGGACCGGAGCCGACGCCTTTCGCAACGAGCCTGAGGCGCCCCGTCCTGCTGGATGCGCCGGCGCAAACGCGGACCGGCCTCTCCGCATCCGCGGCTCTGGCGCACGACGCGCGCAACGCCCTCACCTCGGTGCGCCTGATCGCCGGCCTGCTGAGCGGCCCCGGGGTGCTTCAGGGCAAGGACGCGCACCTCGCTTCCGACCTCTCCGCTGCCGAACACACCTTGAACGCACTGGTCCGCGCCATGGAAACGCTCGCGGAGGGGGCACAGCCGGCAAGGAAAAACAAGAAAGAGGAGCCTGCGCGGTCCGCCGGCGATGCGGTACTTGCCTGCCTTCCCATGCTGGAGCTGGCGGGCAAGCCCAAAACAGTCGTTTACGCATCGGCGGAAAGCGATCTGCCGCCCATGCGTCTCGCGCAGGAGGAACTGAGCCGCGTGCTCACGAACCTGGTGAAGAACGCGAGCGAAGCGATGCCGGACGGAGGAACCGTCCGCGTCACGGTGCGGAAGGCGCTTTCGCTCACCAGCCCGGCGGTGCTGATCCATGTGTCGGACGACGGTCCGGGCATCCCGGCCTTCGCCCTGGGGCAGATTTTCGAGCCGGGTTTCAGTACGAAAACGGGCCGCGCGGAGGCTTGCGGGCTGGGTCTCGCGATCGTGCGTGAACTGGTGGAGGCCGCCGGGGGCAAGGTGCGGGTGGCGAGCCGCCGGCGGCGCGGAACTACCTTCGAGCTCCGCGTACCCTGTCTAGGAAAACGACAGTAACGTCTTTGCACTTCCGTAACTGGAGCAAATCGCCGGGAGACCCTAAAATCAGCCCAACACTCAGGCAGCACCCCGAACCCTATGGCTACGCACGCACCGGCGAAGATGCACCTTTTGATCCTGGATGAAGACGCCGCTGTCCGGTCCGCCGTTTGCGAGATCGCGAACGCGCGGGGCTTTCAGCCGCACTCCGTCGACTCAGTCGACGCGGCCCGCGCGTACCTGCGCGGCAACAGTACCGACGTGCTCCTGCTCGACCTCAAGTCGCAGTCCGGGCAGGCGATCGACCTGCTCGACGAGGTGAAAGCCGTGCGTCCGGAGACGTCGATCATCGTCATGACGGCATACGCGACGGTAACTTCCGCCGTCGAGGCGATGCGCACCGGCGCGACCGATTACCTGACAAAACCGTTCGCGATGGACGAGCTGGCCGCGATGCTGGAGCGCACGGCGGAGCGGCGGCAGCTCGACTCCGAAAGCCGTCGGCTGCGCGAACGCATGCGGACGCAGGGGGCGCTCGGCGCCATCGTGGGCCAAAGCCCGGAGATGGACCGGATCTACCGCATCATGTCCAAGGTAGCGCAGAGCACCCACCCGGTCATGATCCTGGGCGAAAGCGGCACGGGCAAGGAACTGGTCGCGCGCGCGATCCACAACAACGGCGTGAAGGCAAACAAGCCGTTCCTCCCCGTCGATTGCGGCTCGCTCGCGCCGACGCTGGTGGAGAGCGAGCTGTTCGGCTATGTCAAGGGCGCGTTTACCGGTGCCAATCGGGACAAGGAAGGACTGCTGGTCGCGGCTGGAGACGGGACGATTTTTCTGGACGAGATCGGCGAGCTGCCGCTCGACCTGCAGGCCAAGCTGCTGCGGGCGCTGCAGGAGCGCGAGGTGCGCCCGGTGGGCGCGAGCCAGCGCGTGCCGATGCGCGCCCGCGTGCTGGCCGCGACCAACCGCGATTTGAAGCTGATGGTCGAGCAAGGCCGGTTCCGCAAGGACCTCTACTACCGGCTCAACGTGGTGAGCCTGCGCCTGCCGCCCTTGCGGGAACGCCGCGAGGACATTCCCCTGCTGGTCGCGCATTTCATGGAGCGCATCGGCAAGGAAGATCGCAAGCAGTACGTGCTCAGTGATGAAACGCTGCGCATCATCGACCAGTACGATTGGCCGGGGAATGTCCGCGAGCTCGAAAACGCGCTGGAGCGCGCCTGCTCCATGACCTCCGGTACGCTGGTGCAGCTGGGGGACATGCCGACCGGGTTGATCGAGTTCCATCACCACCAGCGCAAGCACAACGTGCCCCTGCGGGAGCAGCTCGAGGCGGCGGCGATCGCGGCGGACGTTGCCTCGCTCGCTGAGGTGGAGAAGAACGCGATTCTCGACGCGATCAGCCGCCTGAACGGGGACAAGGTCAAGGCTGCGGCGCTGCTCGGCATCGGCAAGACGACGCTGTATAGAAAGCTCAAGGAGTATGGCATCGGCGAGGCGATGATCGCCATGTACATGGCGCAGGGCCGCGAGGGGGCGATGGCGGCCGGGATGCCGCGGCCGTAAGGGCGGCTGGGGACGGCTTGAAAAGGAGCTTGGGATGCAAAGCGCTTTAATCATCACGGGGATCTCTGGGGCGGAGCACTGCGCCGCCAGTCTGTCCAAGCAGCTGGGGCTGCCGGTCGAGGTAGCCGGGAGCCGCCGCGAAGGCCTGGCCGCTTTGCGCCGGCGCGAGTACTCGATTGTCGTGGTCGACGAACCCGTAGCGGAGGCCAGCCCCGAAGGAGCGGAGATGCTGTGGAAGCAGGCCGGCCTCGCTATCCCGCTCCAGATCAACTTCGCCGTTTCCGGCACGCACCGGCTCATCCGGGAGGTCCGCGCCGCCCTGCAGCGCCGCGAGATGGAGCAGCAGCTGGCCATGCGCGCCGCCGCGACCCAAATCGAAAGCGAGCTGCGCGACACGGTGACCGGTCTGCTGCTGCACTCCCAACTCGCTCTGGCGGAACCGCTGGTCTCGGCCCCGTTGACGGCGAAGCTGCAGACGGTTGCATCCCTTGCGGGGGATTTGCGGACCAGGCTGGAGCGGGCCTCGGCGGCCCGGCTCTGAAGAACGCAGCGCAGCGACAACTTACGACTACGCCTATCCCGGAGCCTTTCCTGTCGATATCGAACTTCAAAACGAATCCCGTCAACTTGTGCGAACTGCTGAAACGGTGTGACAGCGGGGAGTTGCAGCTTCTCGACTTCCAGCGGAGCTGGGTGTGGGACGAAGATCGGATCAAGAGTCTCATCGCGTCGATCTCTCGCTCGTTTCCAATCGGCGCGCTCATGACTTTGGATATCGGCGGCGAGGTGGACTTCAAGCCGCGTCCGGTAGAAGGAGCCCGTTCTCAGGCACTCACAACCAAGCCGCGAGCTCTTCTTCTCGATGGGCAGCAAAGGATGACATCCCTATATCAGGTCACGCTGCGAAAGCAGGCGGTTAAGACGATCACCGGCAGGAATAGGGAAGTGCTTCGTGGTTTTACATCGACATGCAGAAGGCAATGGACCTTACTGCGGACCGGGAGGAGGCAGTTGTGGGCTTGCCTGAAGACCGCATCCTTCGCAGGAATATCGGTCGGGACATAGTTCTGGACTTGTCGACGGACGAAAAAGAATTCGAAGCAAGGATGTTCCCTCTTTCCAGGGTATTCGACTGGTTCGATGTCGGGGAGCTTTACGGTTCAGCTGTTGAAAGCCGGAGCGCGCGCGACTTCCTCGAAGTAACGGCTTGGCTGGATGGTGGAGCGGAACCAACTACCATCCGCGAGACGGTTTTCCGCTCCGATCGGCTGAAAACGATGCGCCTGCGTGTGTCGGCTGCTTACAAGGGCGTTCATGCCTTGCTGATGAGCCAGGGAGCTAAGGATTCCGCTCGGGCCAGGAATACAGCTACGCTGTTTTCTTCGATCAAGCCGTGGATATCCATCCTATCTTCCCAAGAAGTGGTGCGAGGGTCAGCACATCAAGCCAAAAGAATACGACTCGATCGTCAACAAAACGCCTTTGAGTTCCAAGACCAACAGGAAAATTGGAGGCTCAGCTCCTTCCGAATACCTGCTGCGATTGGAGCAGAGTGGGAAGGGGGCAGCCACATACGCAGCAGAAAAGCTGGATGCATCCCTGCAAACTCATCTCATCGACCCCGCTCTCCTGCGATCGGACAACTTCCACGTCTTTATGGCGGACCGGCAACGCGCCTTACTCTCATTGATCGAGCGAGCGATTGGGAAGGAGGCGTATGCCGGTCCGGTCGCCGAGGAAGGTACGGATTAGCCGTATGGAGAGGACGAGGAGGACGAGTCACTTCCCAGCCCGCCTGCGCCGTTGGGGGCCGGAAGCGCTTCCATGCGAGAGGAACGATCGCCCGATCGAGCACCTGACCACGCACCCGCAATCGTCCTTGAACTCGGGCTGAAGGCGGCCGGATCGTCCTGCGTACGAGGCGAGACGGGAGCTTCCTCCTTTCCACCTCCGAGGCCGTTTTCGATGACGTCGAGGGTTGCTACCCTGAAGCAAACGGAACCGCACGGGATGCGGATTCCTTCGCGTCCGCCATCGAGCTCTTGGACCGGTATCTTTGGACTCGATTGGAACCTCTTACGTTGCACCCTGCCTACCGCGACGCCATACTTCAGGAGATCGGTCGGCGAGGAGGTTCCGAGGCACGAGAACGCTGGCACGGACACCTCGGGGAAGTGAGCTGAGCAAAGCCTCGCATGCCTAACGTTTTTGAAGTCGCCAGCTTCGGGGGCCGGAGCTAATGCCGTAAGTCCTCAACGCAGGAATGAGCACGCCGCGAGATCGGTCTAGTTCAAAGTCAGTGCACAGTTTTCATCTTGCGCTGCATGTAGTCCATCAGCAGGTACTCGCCGAGGGTGTCGGGGGTGGTGAAGTAGGCCTTGCCTCGGCACATCGCGGTCACCTTCTGGACGAACTGCATCAGGCCGTAGTCGCTCGCGAGCATAAAGGTGTTGATCATTACGTTGGATCGCTTGCAGCGGTTGACCTCTTCGAGGGTCTCGCTCACCACCAGCGGGTCCAGGCCGAAGGCGTTCTTGTAGATGCGCCCGTCGGGCAGGGTCAGGGCGGAGGGCTTACCGTCGGTGATCATGACGATCTGCTTCATGTCCTTGCGCTGGCGCTCCAGGATACGCCGGGAAACGCGGAGCCCCTCGCGCGTGTTGGTATAGTGCGGCCCGACCTTGACGCGGGGCAGCTGCGAGATGGGCAGCTCCTCGGCCGAGTCATGAAAGAGCACGAGCGAGAGCGAGTCGGCCGGGTACTGCGTCCGGATCAGGTGTGACATGGCCATGGCGACGCGCTTGGCCGGGGTGAACCGGTCCTCGCCGTACAGGATCATGGAGTGCGAGCAGTCGAGCATGACCACGGTCGCGCAGGAGCTCTGGTACTCGGACTGGTGGACGTGGAGGTCGGAGTACTCGAGCTCCAGCGGTGAGCCGGTGCCCTGGCGCGCGATCGCCGAACCGAGGGTCGCGGTGGTGTCCAGGTTGAGCGTGTCGCCGAATTCGTACTGCTTCGACCCGCCGCTGTTTTCGACGCCGGTGGAGTAGTGCGGGGTGTCGTGCCGGCCGGCGCTGGCCTTGCCGAGCGAACCGAGCAGGCTCGAGAGCGTCTTGAAGCCGAGAAAGTCGAGGCTCTTGTCCGTGACCTCGAAGCGGGCGTTCGAGTCGCCTTGGCCGGCCTGGCCTTGGCCCGGCTCCCCATTCGGCTCGCCGGGCGTGCGGATGTAGTTTTCCTGCTCCATCCGGTCCATAAGCTGATCGAGGAACCGGTCGAAATTACCCTCCGCCTGCATCTGCTCGATCTTCTCCCGCGTGGACTGGTCGAAGAGCTCGCCCGACTCTATGGCGCGGCGCAAGGCTTCTTTCAGGTCGTCCATCGTCTGATCGAGATCCTGGAACTGCGTCATCGGGTTGCGGAAACCTGAATCGAGCAGGTAGTCCTGCAGCGCTTCGAGCAAATCTTCCATGTCGAGTTCGGCGGCCAGGTCGCCGTTGTACTTGCTGTAGCGAACGCGCTTCATACCCTGATTCTCCGCTTTCAGAGGGCCCGGCGCAACCGGCGGAACCAGTTCGGCTTGACCGGACGCGGTCTTACTCCCGCTCACGCCATCCCCCGAAAGGGTCAAGACGAGGCACCCGGATTGTGACGGGGCGATGACAACTGACTAATCGGTACCGTTACTTCGCTTGAAAATACCTCCTATGGGGAATGTCATTGTTGCAAGAAGCCCGAGTAATATCTTCGAAGTAAGGTAAAGATGTCGCGGATGCAATCCGGTAGGAAATTGCCTCTTGCCATCTCGAAAATCTCAAGTAATGTACTGAAAGCGAAGGAGCGGGATAGATGACTTTTCTTGGCAACACATTCATGTGCCGGGGCATCATGCTGGCACGAACGCTGCTGGCGGGCGCGCTTGCAATCCCGGCCATGCAGGCACTCGGGCTCGGCAGTCCCGTCGTCAACACCGGTTGGAACTCGCAGACCGCTACGTCTCTCCAGGCGGCGGGCCGCCTTCTCAACCAAGCTTCGTTCGGCCCCACGGCAAACGATATGGCCAATGTAGAAAATATAGGCCTGAGTGCATATATTGACCAGCAATTAGCGCAACCCGCCTATCAGATGCCGGCGGCCAACCAGGCACCGGTTAGTCCCGGCGACTGCGGCTCGCTCGAGTGTCCCATCGAGTATTACTGGTGGAACGACGTGCTCTTCGGCCAGGACCAGTTGCGCCAGCGCGTGGCTTTCGAGTTGAGCAAACTTTTCGTGGTCTCCGTGCCTTCGGTCGACCCGCGCTACATGCCGAACTTCCTGAACATCCTTTCGCGCGACGCGTTCGGCAACTGGTACACCCTGATGCACGATGTCGCCCTCTCGCCGGCGATGGGCTGGTACCTGAACATGGGCAACAGCTTCGCGCCGGGCCCGGGGCAGCGCGCCAACGAGAACTTCGCCCGCGAGCTGATGCAGCTCTTCTCAATCGGGGCGACCGCGCTGAACCAGGATGGGACGCCCAAGCTCGACGCCAACGGGAATCCTGTACCGAACTACACCCAGGACGTGGTGCAGAACTTCGCGCTGGCCTATACCGGCTGGACCTTTGCCGGAGACCAGTGTGGCCTGCCTCCGCAACCGTACGGGTACTGGTACCCGAACCCGCCGGGCCAAAACTGTCCCATGTTGCCGTTCCCCGGCAAGCACAGCACGGTCGCGAAGACCCTCTTACGCGGCACTGTCCTGCCGGCGGGCCAGTCGGCGCAGCAGGACATGGACGCGGCGCTCCAGAACATCTTCAACGATCCCTCGCTGCCGCCCTTCGTCTGCCGCCGTCTGATCCAGAGCCTGGTGCGGAGCAATCCTTCGCCCGCGTACATCGGCAGGATCGCCGGTGTCTTCGTCAATAACGGTGCCGGTGTTCGCGGCGACATGAAGGCGGTCGTCAAGGCGATCCTGCTCGACCCGGAAGCGCGCGCCGCCGACTCTCTGACGGCCTCGGACCCGAACGGCGGAAAATTGCGTGATCCCATTCTATGGTGGGCTTCGATCATGCGCGCCCTCGGCGGTAAGTCGGGTGCGGTGTTTCCCTATGTCGAAGTCTACGACGGACGGTTCGATATGTGGATGTCCAATCTGGACGAGATACCGCATGCGGCTCCGAGCGTCTTCGGCTATTACTCGCCGGATTACCAGCTGAATAATGGCTTGTATGCCCCGGAGTTCGAGAACGAAAATGTCGAGACGCTTGCCTGGGCCAATCTGCATCTCGAGGATATTTTGCACAACGACCTGAGCCTGCCCGCTTCGCAGGCAAACGAATTTACCTTCGATCTGGGTCCGTTGAGTATGTGGTACCAGGCGGCGGTTCAACAAGGTCCTACCCAGTTCGTCAACACGTTGAGCGCATTGCTGCTGCACGGCACCATGACGCAGGATATGCAGCAGGCGATCGTCAACGCTATCCAGAATCAAGATACGGCGACCATGGTGCGCATGGCGGTCTATCTCATCGTAAGTTCCCCGCAGTACAAGGTCATGCTGTAGAGCGCCAATTTTGAAAATCCGGAGAGTACCATGCAACGCAGAAGTTTCCTGAAAACCGCGTCCTGGGCGGCGCTCGCGCAAATGGCCGGCCAATCCCCGCTCCGCTCCATGTCGGCCTTCGCTCAGTCGAGCGGCGGGTCTGACTACAAAGCGATCGTTTGCCTGTTCCTGCGGGGCGGCAACGACAGCAACAACATGATCGTGCCGCTGGGCGGGTCGCAGTACAACGCCTATAGCCAGGCTCGCGGCGGTTTCGCGGTCGGGCAGGGCCAGATGCTGCCGCTCGGCAGCAGCGGCTACGGCCTCAACCCGGCATTCAAAAACCTGCAGCAGAGCTTCAACTCAGGCCAGGCGGCGGTCATCGCGAACGTCGGCCCGCTCGTGCAGCCCACCACGCCCGCGCAGGTCAGGAGCGCGTCCGCGCAGCTGCCCACGCTGCTCTACGGGCACGATTCCCAGCAGGACACATGGGAGAACGGCGGATACTCGCCCAGCCTGAACCAGAGCTGGTCCGGGCTGACCTCGGAGCTGCTCACGCCCAGCTACAACACCACCGACCTTCCCATGGTGACCCTGCTCGGCGTCGCTTCGAACTTCGGCAGGGGCAGGACGTCCTCGCCTTTCTCGGCCGGGCCTGGCGGGCAAGGTGCCAGCTTTTGGTGCGCGGACGGGTTGGCCTGCTACCCGCGCGCGGCGGCGGCGCAGCAACTGCTCAACTTCAACAACAACGTCAACCTGATCCAGGCCGACGAGCAGGTCTACAAACAGGCATACAAATACAACGCTTTCTACAACAACGTTCTGTCCGGCTCCAAGGGGTTCCGCACGGCTTTCAACCCGGCGAACCCCATTTCCGGCCAGCTTTACACCGTCGCGACCATGATGCAGCTCCACAGCGCGATCGGGGCCCGGCGGCAAATTTTCCTGATCGACGCTGGCGGCTTCGACACGCATGCGGCTCAAGATCAGATCCAGCCGGGCCTTTACAGCTCGATCGACGGCGCGATCGGAACCTTCACGCAGGTCATGCAGGAGCTGGGACTCTACAACAACGTCGCGCTGTTCACGGCGTCCGACTTCTCGCGCACCCTCACCATGAATACCGCGAACGGGTCTGACCATGCCTGGGGCGGCCACCACTTCGTCGTCGGCGGGCCGGTTCGGGGCGGTCAAATTTATGGCAACTTCCCGAATCTGCAGCTCAATGGGCCGGATGATCTGGACGGCTCGGGTCGGTTTGTTCCGGGCGTCGCGCTCTCGCAGTACATGGCGACGCTGGCGTCCTGGTTCGGCGTCCCGGCGTCAGCTCTGCCGGCCATGTTCCCCGGCTTGTCCAACTTCTCCACCGCCAATCTGGGCTTCGTATAAGGCTCGGCAACGACAAAAGCCCCGTCTCAGACGGGGCTTTTTGTCGTTGATCGTAATTCCTAGTTCAGCCCACCCCGCTTCGATTTGCGGCTCTGCCAAGCCTCATAGGCTTGCTCGTCGGTCCCGGCGGCGCGTTCCCGGTCGTTGCGGCGCTTTTCCCCGGCCGCGAAGCCTCGCTCCTCGCTCCGGCTCAAGCGCCGGTGCGCGACCATGCCTTCCAGCAGAAACTCGGCAGCCGCGACGAGCCGTTCCGACGCGTCCCCAGTCTTGATCCCGAGCGGCTGCAGTTTCTCGAACAGCCCCTGGATCTGCTTGAGCTCCCCGGCGATCGCCGCCGAGGGCTCCGTGTCGTCGATCTTGAGCGAACCGCCCAAATTGAACCACTGCTCGATCTGCTGCGTGTTCATCTCGGCGAAGTAGCCGTCGTACACCGACGCGATCGCTCCGCGGATCAGCTCGCGGACGACCGTGTCCGCTCCGCGCATCTCGCCCTCGTATTCGAGCTCGATCTTGCCGGTGATACCGGGCATCGCCGTATAGAGGTCGCTGATGCGGGGCAGCACGAGCTCTTCCCCGTGCAGGATGGCGCGCCGCTCCGCGTTCGAAACCACCAACTCCATGGTCGAGATCGGCAGGCGCTGCGAGACGCCGGACCGCTTGTCTACCCGTTTGTCGCCGCGCGCGGTAAAGGCCACCTGCTCGACGATCTCGCGCAGGTAACGGGGAATCTCGATGCCGTTCCCGCCGCGCTCGGCCCAGGCTTCCTGTTCGGTGATCGCGATGCCCTCGGCCAGGGTTTCCGGGTAGTGCGTGCGGATTTCCGACCCGATGCGGTCCTTGAGCGGCGTCACGATCTTGCCGCGTGCCGTGTAGTCCTCGGGGTTCGCGCTGAAGACGATGGCGACGTCGAGCTTGAGGCGGACGGGGTAGCCTTTGATCTGCACGTCGCCCTCCTGCATGATGTTGAACAGCGCAACCTGGATTTTGCCCGCGAGGTCCGGCACCTCGTTGATGGCGAAGATGCCGCGGTTGGCGCGGGGCAGAAGACCGTAGTGCATGGTGAGCTCGTTGGAGAGGTCCTGGCCGCCGCGCGCCGCCTTGATCGGGTCCAGGTCGCCGACCAGGTCGGCCACGGTCACGTCCGGGGTCGCGAGCTTTTCCACATAGCGGTCGTCGCGGCTCATCCAGGCGATCGGTGTGTGGTCGCCATGCGCTGCCAGGAGGTCGCGCGAGTGCTTCGCGAGCGGCTTCCATGGGTTGTCACGAATTTCGGAGCCAGCGATGTACGGAGCCCATTCGTCGAGCAGGTGGGTAAGCGCCCGCAGAATGCGGCTCTTGGCCTGCCCGCGCAGACCCAGCAGGATGAAATTGTGCCGGGACAGCACGGCATTGACGATCTGCGGCACCACCGTGTCCTCGTAACCCACGATCCCGGGGAAGAGCGGCAGTTCCGTCCCACGCCGCTCCCGGAGTCGGGCCAGGAGGTTTTCCCGCATCTCGTCCTTCACGGAACGGTCGCGGAGCCGCGCCTCGCCGTAGAGGGAATGGCTGCGGAGCTCGCCGAGCGTCTTCGGCAAGGCGGCGGTCGTGGGCAAAGTGGGTGCTGCGGAAATGGAAGGCATGCGGGAAATGCTCCTGAGCGGGAAGAAAAGCGCCGATGCGCCGGGATGGACCGCTCCCACGCGAATGCCGGAAGACGGTGGGGGGAGCGGCGAGGTATGTGCTTAGAATACGCGACGGCTCCTGCGGGAAACCCGGTGGAGCCCGAAGCCGGATTGGCCGGGCTACATCGCCCGCTTACATGATGGATCCGTGCCCGTTGCGCGAGCTGCCGTTCACGCGCGCGCCGGAGCTCATCCGCAGCTTAGGCAGGATGTCCTCGTAGAAGTCGCGCAGCATTTCGGTTCGCTCGCGGTCCGACCGGCTCACGAGCAGCGCCTGCTTGAAGCCGAGATCGGCCGGCAGCTCCCAGGCAAGCTGGAACGAGAGCGGCTCGTCCAGGTCGAGCGAGTAGCTCTCGCGGCCGATGCCGGCCAGCGCGAGCACCTCCATGTGCAGGGCGACGCAAGCGGCCCGGTCGTCGCGCGTGGTGTCGACCGGCTCGTCGTCGAAGAAGTCGACCTCCGCTTGAAGAAAAGAGCGCGAGTTGTCCAACTGTTCGATCTCGAAGCGGCGCTTGCCCTCGCAGAGCAGATCCATGCGACCGTCCGGGTAGCGCTTGAGCACGCGCGCGATCGTGGCCGAGCAGCCGGCGATGGCCAGGCCTTCCCGCTGGGCGCGCACGACGCCGAACTGCAGCTCCCCGCTCAGGCACTCCAGCGCCATTTCCTTGTAGCGCTCCTCGAAAACATGCAGCGGGAGCGGCACACCGGGAAACAGAACCATGTCGAGGGGGAACAGTGCGATCTTCATCGAGGAACTATGCCTTTCAGGCCGTGTTTTCGAAGCGCCGGCGGTCTCGGGAGCGAGTGGGCCCGGGGCTGCGCTTCCAGGCAACGGCAGCCGCGCATGCTAGCTGTCCAGTTCCAGTTCATCGAGCATGGCCTGCATCTCGCGCTCGGCGTGGGCGTTGGCTTCCTGCCGGGCGCTCGCGATGCCTTGCCGCAGGTGCGCTTTCGCCTGCTCGGCCTTGCCCGCGCGCGCCAGGGTCTGGGCCGCCATGAAGTATCCGGGCGTGTACCCGGGATTGTCGCGCAGCAGCGCCTCGAACTCCGGCAGGGCCCGCGCGAAATCGTCGCGGCCCGCGTACTCCATGGCCAGGCCGTAGCGCGCGAATGCATCCTTTGGATTGGCTTCCAGTATCTGACCCAGCATCGCCGTTTTATCCATGCGCCTACCCCCTTTTGCACGATTTGTAGATTCGATTCCGGACAGGAGGAAGCACCGGCCGCGTACAAAGACTTGCGAGCGCTGAAACCGCGCTAATGTTCGTATTGTAACGAACGACGAACGAGCATCGTTTACCAGATTGGAATCGAATTTCATGGCCCAACCGCAATCCGAGGGGCAGACCCCATCCAGCTCCGAGTCCGAGATGACAGAGCTCGTTCTGCCCAATGACGCCAACACGCTCGGTAATCTCCTGGGCGGACGCCTGATGCACTTCATCGACCTGGTCGCCGCGATGGCCGCGTACCGGCACTCCCGGTCGCACGTCGTGACCGCTTCCATGGACCACATCGATTTCATCGCGCCGGTCCATGTGGGCGAACTGCTGATCCTCAAGTCGCGGGTGAACCGGGGTTACCGCACCTCCATGGAGGTGGGCGTGAAAGTCTGGGCCGAGAACGCGCTGGCCGGGACGATGCGGCATGTGGCCTCGGCGTACTTGACCTTTGTCGCGGTGACCCCGGCCGGCGTGCCCCAGCCCATCCCGGCGCTGGAGGCTTACGATGGAGAAGACGGGCGGCGCTATGTGGACGCGGGCCGTCGCCGCGAGCAGCGCCAGGCCGAACTGGCCCGCAGGCGCGCGGCCGGCAAGGTTTCGCCGCTGCCTTAACCGTTCGAGAGGGAACACACGCCAATGGCACATGGAAACGCTTCAGTTACAGGCCCGGTCGCGCTGCCCGGTATCCGGCACATCATCGCGATCGGCTCCGGCAAGGGCGGCGTCGGCAAGAGCACCGTCGCGGCCAATCTCGCGATCGCGCTCGCCGCGCTCGGGGCCAGGGTCGGCCTGATCGACGCGGACATTTACGGGCCGAACCTGCCGCTGATGTTCGGCAGCACGGGTCAGCCCAAGGTTTTACCGGACAACCAGATCGAGCCCAACCTGGCGCACGGCGTCAAGCTCATCTCGGTGGGCCTGATCGCGCCGGGCGACAAACCGATGGTGATGCGCGGGCCGATGCTGCACCAGATCATCCGGCAGTTCCTGCAGCAGGTGGAGTGGGGACCCCTGGACTTTCTGCTCGTGGACCTGCCGCCGGGCACGGGCGATATCGTGATCTCGCTGGTGCAGACCGTGCCGCTGACGGGTGCGGTCATCGTGTCCACGCCGTCCGATGTGGCGCTTCAGGACGCGCGCAAGGCGATCGAGATGTTCGGCCAGGTCAACGTCGAAATCCTGGGCATCGTCGAGAACATGAGCCACTTCACCTGCCCGCACTGCCACACGGAAATCGACATCTTCTCAAAGGGCGGCGCGGTGCGGACGGCGGAGCAGTTCAAGGTGCCGTTCCTGGGCTCGGTGGAACTGGCTCTGGCCATTCGCGAGGGCGGGGACTCCGGCGCGCCGGTCGCGACGCTCGGAGAAAACGCCGCATTTGCCGGGGAGTTCTTCAATCTCGCCCGGGAAGTCGCGGCCCGAGCCGCTCTGCTCGAGGGCAAGGGCGAGGACGTATTCCAGATCGAGTAGACACGCGAATAGCCGGGCCTCAGCCCGGCTATTCGCGCGATGAGGATTAAGCGGCTGCGGGAACCGCCAGCGCTTTGACGCGGGCGTTGAGGCGGCTCTTGTACCGCGAAGCGGTGTTCTTGTGCAGGATGCCCTTCTGCACGCTCTTGTCGAGCGCGGAAGTGACGGCGCGGTACTGCTCGGCCGCCGCCTTGGCGTCGCCCTTGAGCAGGGCTTCGCGCATCAGGCGCAGGCTGCCGCGGATGCGGCTCCGGTTGGCACGGTTGACGCCGGTCTTGCGCTTGGTTTGCCGAACGCGCTTGAGCGCGGATACGTGATTTGCCATTCGATTTTCGGTCCTTTACCTGTACGGGAAGTCGCCCGCGAGCGAGTGCCCGCAAAACTTAAGACTAGGGCGAAACCGGCGCGCGGTCAAGAAAGCCTGGGAAGACCGGCAGCGTTCCCGGCCAAACCGGCGTCCAAGCCGCATGCGCACCCTCGTCCTCGCCCTTCTTCTGCCGGCCTCCGCCCTCGCCCAGGACCCCGTCGCCACCGCCACCGCGAATCTGCGGCAGGTGCAGCAGGCATTCGGGCGAGGCACCCAGCTGTACCGCTGCCAGGCCGCCGGCACTAAGTTCGTTCCGCTCGGGCCGGACGCTGTGCTTTACAAGGACGCGGCCTCGCACGAGCAGGTGGCCACCCACGGCATCGGCCCGGTGTGGCAATGGGCCGACGGCAGCGGCGTCTTCGGGACGGTGCGGCAGAGCATTCCCGCCGCCGATGCTTCCACGAATATCGCAACCCTGGTCCTGAGCGCGCAGCCGTTCGGAACCGCCGGCGGCGTGCTCGCGCCCGTGACGCTGGTGACCCGGACCGATGCCAAGGGCGGCGCGGCTCCCTCGGGCGGCTGCGATGCCGGGCACATCGGCACCGTGGCCCATGTGCCCTACACCGCTGTCTATACCTTCTACGCCGCCAAGTAGACTCCTACCGCAACGCCCACTGCCGGTTCGGGGAGTTGGCTCTTACAGGCGGAGATCACGGCGCCGTTCGAGGGCACCGAAAGGCTCGTTGAGCAGGTCGTAGCCGGCCACGGTGCCGTTGCCCTTGTAGTGGTTCGCGGTCTGCTGTCACAGGTAGGCGGTATTGCCCTGGTTGTCGCCGCTCGACCGGTACCCGTTCGAACGTAGCCCGGCCCGAGCGAGAGCACCCACCCGGTCTGATTGTTTGCTATCAATACGCTCAGATTTAGCTCTTCCTGGCCAAGCAAAAGGGCAGCGGAAAGCTGCCCTTTCGGACTCGTGGCGGGAGCTTCAGGCGGCGACGGCCACCGGGTTCAGTTTCCCCGCGACCGTGTTCAGCAGCTCGTTCGCGTGCTTTTCCTCATTCAATGTCTGCTCCAGAACCTGCACGTGCCGCGGCAGGTCGAGGATGCGAGCCCAGTCGCGAGCCGAGCCGTAGGAGGCAATTTCGAAGTGCTCGATCTTCTGCGCGCTCGCGATCAGCCCCGCATCCCGCACCGGGCCGGGTTTGGATTCGCTGACGATATTCGCGCCCGCCGCGATCAGGGCCGCGGTAACAGCGCACTTTTTGTCGTCGACCTCGCCGTCCATCTCACCGATGAGCTGCTGGAGCCTCTGCGCCTGTACCTGGCTCTCCTGCAGATGCGACTGGAAGGCTTGCTTGAGCTGCTCGTCCGAAGCGCTCTTGATCATGGTTTCAAGCCCGTCGACGCTCTGGTTTTCGGTCGAGAGCAGGTAGCGGAGCTGGAGGGTGTAGAGATCGCGAAAGTCCTTGATGTCGTTCGGTGTCAGAAAACCCATGGGGAACCTCGTCGCGGTAGTGACCGCGTCTGTAATAGCTGGGAAGGCAATATGCTCCGGCGCGTTGCCGCGGAAGGAGACTCGTTATCCACTTGTTCACACCATCGCACTCCCGCGCCGGGCAATTCATCTCCAGCCCATTGACCGGGGGCCCGGCCCGGCGCTAGTCTCCTCGCATCGACCCTCGTTGCAGCCCCGGCTCCGCTTTCCAGCCTCTCTCGCAGGCCGCGAGCCCCGCGCTGTCTCCCCCAAAAATGAGCACAAGCCCAGCTTCCCCGGCGCACGCCGCGGGCGGAGGTTCGTTTACCCATTGATGATGACCAAGACGCTCCCTCTCACGCCCGGCCTGGAGCCCCTGTTCGGGACTCGCGACGAAAACCTCAAGCTGATGGAGCGCGAACTCGACGCCCGCATCGAACTCGGCTCCGATGCCGTGCACGTCACCGGCCCCGAAGCCTCGGTGGACCGCATCCGGGGCATCTTCGCCGACTTCGAACATCTGCGCGGGCGCGGCGTGCACCCGCACAACGGCGAGCTGCATGCTCTGCTCAAGCTGGTGGTGTGCGACCCGACCGTGACCCTGCGCTCGCTCATCGAAGCCGGGGCCAAGCGCGCCTCGGCCGGCGTCAAGCGCATCGTGCAGCCGCGGTCCATCAATCAGCGCTTGTATGTCGAGGCCATCGAGGCCGGCGACATGACCTTCGGGATCGGCCCGGCCGGCACCGGCAAGACCTACCTCGCGGTCGCCATGGCCGCGGCCGCGCTGCTCGCGAAGAAGGTCAGCCGCATCATCCTGGTGCGTCCGGCGGTCGAGGCGGGCGAGCGGCTCGGCTTCCTGCCCGGCTCGCTCCAGGAGAAGATCGACCCGTACCTGCGCCCGCTTTACGACGCGCTCTACGACCTGCTCGAACCCGAGCGCGTCGACAAGATGATCGAGAAGAACATCATCGAGATGGCGCCGCTCGCCTTCATGCGCGGGCGCACCCTGTCGGACGCCTTCATCATCATGGACGAGGCGCAGAACACCACCTCCGAGCAGATGAAGATGTTCCTCACCCGGCTCGGCAACAATTCGAAGGCGGTCATCACGGGCGATGTGACGCAGATCGACCTGCCGAACCCGCGCAGGTCCGGGCTGGTGGAGGCGATCCAGATCCTGTCCGGGACCGACGGCATCCGGTTCGTGCACTTCGAGGACGGCGACGTGGTTCGGCACCAGCTGGTCCAGCGCATCATCCGGGCCTATGACCACTTCGGGCGGGCGCAGCAGATGCCTTTGGGGATCGGCGGCGAAACCGGAGCCGCGGCAAGCAAGCCGCAGTAAGAGCGGGTGTGCCGGGAGAGGCAGTTGCGACCCGCATCGCTTCTTCCGGACCTGAACCGACCGGCGCTTACGTTTGCGGGTGGACTCCAGACGTCGGTACGCTAAACTCGTACTCTGTACCTCACATCCGACGCGAGGCATTGTTCCCCATGAATTTAGACCGCCGTTCCGTTCTAGCCGGCACCGCCGCGATCCTCGCGACCTCGGCCGGCACCTCTGAAACAGCACGGGGCGCGACATTCGCCCGGGAAGGTGGGCAGCGCAGGACGTTTGTTTTGGTGCCGGGTTCCTGGCACAGCTCGGGAATATGGGAAAAGGTCGCGTTTCGGCTGACCGCGGCGGGCCATGCCACGATCCAGGTCGACCGCCCGGGCCGGGGCGTGAATGCGCTGTTCCCGCAGTCCTACATCGACAGGCCATTGAATCCGGCTGCCGCCGCTCAGGAGGCCTCCCCGGTTGCCGGTGTCACGCGCGATCAGGAGATCGACGTCATCGTGAGCCGCATTCGAGCGGCCGTCGAAGGCGGTTCCGGGCCGGTGATCTTGGTAGCCCACAGCTCGTCCGGCCTCGCCAACACGGAGGTGGTCGAGCGCTTTCCCGAGCTGGTCGGCCACATCGTGTACTTCGCGGCGCAGATGCCGAACCCGGGGGTGACCGGGCTCCAGGACCTCCAATCGCCGGAAAACATCGTTTCGTTCAACGCCATCGCCGCGAACTTTCTGGCAAACCCATTGACCGTGGGCGCGCTGCGCCTGGACTGGAACAGCCAGGATCCGGCCTACTTCGAATCGCTGCGAAACATTTTCTATAACGACGTAACGACGGCGACCTTTCGCTCATATGCCAACCTGCTCACCCCGGACGATCCGGTGCAGCCGTTCACGATCCCGATCGTGAAGACGGTCGAGCGATGGGGCAGCGTGCCTCGCAGCTACATCCGCACCTCGCTTGACAACTCGTTCCTGCCCGCGCTTCAGGATCGGCTCATCGCACAGGCGAACGCCTTCGCTCCGCGCAATCCGACGTTTGTGTATCGACTGAACAGCAGCCATTCGCCTTTCGTTTCGCAGCCGGAAAATCTCGCGGACATTCTGCTCGATGCGGCGCGGAGAACGCGGCGGTGATCTCTATTTTCAAGGAGTGAGCCGAGCAGTGAGCTAGGATAGACGCTGACAGACAGGAGAGCTCCGCTCTCCTGTCGTCGTTTTCAGGGCGGCAGGGAGACAGGAACGGGCTCGCGGGTTCGAGCCGACATCATGATCGCGATAGCACCGGAAGTGCGTGTGGCGCGCGGGGCGCTCCCCAGGCGGGAGCTGAGCCGGTTCGTGCGCGAGGCAGCCCGGGCTATCCCGCTCGAGGGGCAGGTGTCGATCCTGCTCACCACTGACAAGGCCGTCAAAGAGCTCAACCGTGAGTTTCGCGGCAAGAACAAAGCCACCGATGTTCTGTCGTTCCCGGCGGGGGTAGACGGGGAGCACGCCGGGGATCTGGCCATTTCGGTTGAGACCGCCGCGCGCCAGGCCGACGAGTTCGGCCACTCGCTGCTGGACGAGGTGCGCGCCCTTCTGCTGCACGGGCTCTTGCACCTCTCCGGGTTGGACCACGAGCGCGACGCGGGGCAGATGGCCCGGCGCGAGCGGACGCTGCGCGAGCGGTTCGCGCTGCCCACGGGGCTGATCCAGCGGGTTGCGAAATGATGTCGGCCCTGCTCGCGCTCGGGATCGTCGCCCTGCTCGCGGTGCTCACGGTGGCCACGTACGTGGACCGTCTGTACTCGGAGATGGGTAAGTTTCTGTCCCGCGAGTTCGAAAAGCACATCGACCTGTGGGTGGAACGGGTGGAGCCGCGCCTGGGCTTCAGCCGCGAGCAGATCGCGCTCTCCTCCGCCGTGCTGGCGCAGCTGGCGCTGGCCGGCATCACGCTCGCCATTACCGCGCTGGTGCTGCAACGGGCCCGCCTCGGCTTGGTGGAGGTCGCGGAAATCCTGTTCGCGGCCGCGCTGGCGATCGTCCTGTTCAACCGTCTGCTGCCGTATCTGCTGTTCACGCGGACCGCGGGCCGCTGGCTGTTCGCGATTGTCTGGCCCCTGCGCATCCTTATCGCCGTGTTTCTGCCGGTTACGCTCATGGTCGGCTTTCTGATGTCGATCGTCGCGCTCGCGAGCGAGCCGCAGACCCCGGGGCAGGAAGACGCGAGCGGGGCCGCGGCGGTGGACGCGTTGATCGAGGCCGGACAGGAGGAGGGCATCCTGGAGGAAGGCGACCACGCGCTGATCCGGTCGGCGGTCGAGTTCGGCGACAAGGTGGTGCGCGAGGTGATGACGCCGCGTCCGCGCATCTTCGCCGTGCCGGGCGACGTGACGGTGGAGCAGCTGCTGGCCGCGCTCCAGCAGAATCCGTTTTCGCGCATCCCCGTCTTCGAGGGCTCGCTCGACCAGGTGTCCGGCATCGTTTTCGCGCACGACACGCTGCAGATCACCGACATCGAAGCGCACACCCGCACGGTCGGCTCCATCGCGCGCCCGGCGACCTTCATCCCGGAGACCAAGCGCGCCAGCGAGGCCCTGCGGGAGATGCAGCGGGAGAAGCAGCACATGAACGTGGTGATCGACGAGTACGGCGGGGTGGCCGGGCTGGTCACTATCGAGGATTTGATCGAGGAGATCGTCGGCACCATCGCCGACGAGCACGAGGGCGAGGACAGGGAGGCGGTTCTGGAGGAGGGAAGCGGCGTGTGGACGGTGCCGGGCAACCTGGAAGTGGCGCGTTTGGAGGACCTGCTCGGCGGCGGGTGGGAGGCGCCCGAGGACTACGAAGCGACCACGGTCGCCGGGCTGGTGAGCGAGACCGCCGGGCGCATCCCCATGACGGGCGAGGTGGTCGAGGACAACGGGCTGCGGTTCGAGATTCTGGCCTCGACCGACCGCCGCATCGAGAGAATGCGCGTTTCCCGCGCGGGGGCGGCGGCATGAAGAGCGGTTTCGTATCGATCTTGGGCAGGCCCAATGCGGGCAAGTCCACGCTGGTGAACGCGCTGACGGGCGAGAAAGTGGCCATCGTCACGAGCAAGCCGCAGACCACGCGGACCCGCATCCACGGCATCGTCGACGTGCCCAAGACGCGCAAGCGCCCGGGCGCGCAGATCGTCTTCGTCGACACGCCGGGCGTCCACAAGCCCAGCACCCTGCTCGACAAGCAGATGATGCAGGTGGTGTACGACGCGCTCGAAAGCCGGGACGTGGTGATGGTGATGATCGATGCCTCGCGCAGGCTGGAGCTGCCGGGCTCCGCGCCGGAGCCCGCCCAAGACGCGCCGCCGCCCGAAGCAGCCGCGAAACGGACCGAGCGCAGGGCCAGGGACGCGAGCGAGGACGCCTTCGTCTTCGAGCTGATCCGCAAGCTGGACTGCCCGGTCTTCCTGGTGGTGAACAAGATCGACCTGGTGCCGCGCGAGCAGCTGCTGCCCATGATCACGGAGCTGACCGCGCGCTACCCCTTCAAGGAGGTTCTGCTCATCTCCGCGCGCAAGCGGGACGGGCTGGAGGCGCTGGTCGAGAAGCTGGTGGAGTACCTGCCCACCGGCGAGCGCTACTTTCCGCCGGACCAGTTCACCGATCAGCCCGAGCGGTTTCTCGCGGCGGAGCTGATCCGCGAGCGCATCCTGATGGAGACCGGTGAGGAGGTCCCCTACGCGAGCGCGGTAGTGATCGAGCAGTGGGAGGAGCCCGCGCCGGTCGCCCGCCGGTCGAAGCCGGACCCCGGCCACGAGAAGCTGCCGCTGACCCGCATCGCCGCCGCGATTTACTGCGAGCGCGACGGGCAGAAAGCCATCCTGATCGGCAAGGGCGGCGCGAAGCTCAAGGCCATCGGAGCCTCGGCGCGCCGGGAGATCGAGACGCTGCTGGGGACGCGCGTGTTTCTCCAGCTGCACATCATCGTCGAAGAAAACTGGCGCGAAAAGCGCGGGTTTCTGGACACGCTCGACTGGCGGCGGCAGCTGGACGAGATTGCCCGGGAGCGGGCGCGCAAGCTGGAAGGGAATGAGCCTGGGCATTAGTCTGAAATGGAGGTAGAGCTATGCAGCAGAAAACGCTGGAAGAACGCGCGCACGCGATCGTCGATCTGATCAGGCCAGAGCAGTTGGCCATCCTGGTCCCTATGATGGAAACGATGCTTACGGCCTTCGAACGAAACTTAGCGAATGCTCCTTGGGACGATGAGATCCCAAACGAAGAAGAAGAGCGCGCCGTGGCCGAGTCGAAGCGCTGGCTGAAAACGCATGAGGGCATTCCACATGAGCAAGTGCTTGCCGAATTTGGTCTGACACCTGAGGAATTCGAGCGCATTGAACAAGAACCCGCAATGCGTCAAGAGAATATCGGGGCGTAATGGGTGAATTGATTCTCTGGACCGATCCGGCCAAGGCACAGCTTCGCCAGATCGATCAAGTGACCGCGATGCGTATTCTTCACGCGGTGGATCACTATCGGAAGACGGAAGGCGGCGATGCGATCCAAATGCGCGACAAGAAGCCTCCGGAGTTCAGACTTCGAGTCGGCGACTACCGAATCATCTTCGAAAGGCTCGCCGGTGTTCTGCGCATCACCGCCGTCGGGCACCGCCGCGACATCTACCGCTAGAACTCGAACCGCATCGCGAACTGCAGCTGCCGCGACGACCCGGCATCCCCCGTCGCCGTGCGCGTCTGCGTGATCTGCCCGAAGGTGCTCGTCGCCGAGGTCGTCGCGGTCAGGTTGGGGTTGTAGAAGTTCGCGTGATTCAGGATGTCGAACGCGTCCAGGCGCACCACCAAGGCCGTTTCCTCTGCCAGTTTCGTCGTTTTTTCGAGCGAAATGTCGGAGTCCGCGAACCCCGGCCCGGTGAGCGCGTTGCGCCGCAGCGTCCCGTACCCGACCGCCGGCGCGAGGAACACGCACCCCGCCGTCCGCGTCGCGCAAACCGCGGGCGAGCCGCCGGCTGGACCGGTGATGTAGGGCACATTCCCGTTGGCCGAAACGGCCTTGCGCCCTACCGACGGCACTGCCAGCAGCGTAGGGCGGATCGTGCCGGTCGAGGGATTGCCGTCGAAGGCGGACGTGGTCACCACGTTGAGCGGGTTGCCGGTCTGCAGCTGCGTGATGTTGGCCAAGAGCCAGCCCTCGCGCAACCGGTCTCCGTGGAAGGGCAGGTTCCAGGTCCCCGAGAACACGAAGTGGTTGCGCGCATCGAAGTCCGACAGCCCGTAATCCCCGCGCGGGTTGGTGCTGTCCTGCAGGCTCAAGCCGCCCTGCGAACCGAGCGAGTTGAAGTCCTGTGATTTGGACCAGGAGTAAGTCGAGTTGACCTGAAGACCGTGCGCGAGCGCCTTACGCACCGTGAACCAGAGTGCGTTGTAGTTCGAGGCCGAGTCGGAGTCTATCTCGGTGATCGCGCCGACCGCCGAGCCGGGCCGCACCGGGCTGTTCGCCGCCAGCCGGGCGAACGGCCGAACTCCTGCCGCGGCGATGCCGTTCGGGTAAGTGAATTGGTTGAGGTTGCGCGCGACGCGTAAGTGCTTGCCCTCGGAGCCGATGTAGCCTACCTCGGCGACCGTACCCGGGGCTATCTGCTGCTGTAGGTTGACGTTATAGCTTTCGACATAGGCATTGGTCAGCAGGGGATTGACCGCGCTCGGCGAAGTGCCGGCCAGCCCTGCGCTCGTGAACAGCGCACTTACCGGCGCATACTGCTTGGCCCCGCCCACCGTGGGCGCGGCGAAGCTGACCGGATTCGCGAACGGAGGATTGCCGGCCAGGTTTCCGGCCACACCGGTCACAGGCTGGTCGGCCTGGACGCCGAAGCCGCCGCGCAGCACGGTCCGTTGATTGCCCGCGAAGTCCCAGATGAAGCCGACCCGCGGCTCGTAGTTGTAGTTCTGCGTGTAGGGCTGGCGCACGGGCGTCAGGGTGCTCGACGCGGCGAGGAAGTTGACCAGACGGTTGCCGCCCTCGGTCGGCGTGCCGTTCCACTCGTAGCGGAAGCCGATCTCCGCGTCGAAGCGAGGGGTGACCTTATAGTTATCCACCACGAAGCCGCCGACCGCGTTCGCGAAGATGCGGCTGGCCACCTCGGTCGGCGTCACGCTGAAGCTGTTTGCCCGCCCAAGCACGAAGTTCGCCGCCGTGTCGAAGTTGAGCGCGCCCGCTGTCTGCGAGAAGCTGTCCACGATCGCGCGCCGGTACTCGCCGCCGAGCCGGAGCGTGTGCTTGCCGCGATTGACGGAGAGCGTGTCCGAAAATACCCCGGTCGTCACGAACCGCCCCTGCGGAAACCCCGCGGGCCCGCCGAAATTGAGCCCGATGTCGGAGACGGTGATCTGCGGCAGCGCCGCGTTGAAAGGGACTCCGTTCTGGATGCTGAAGTTCGCAGGGTTCGCCGGGGTGTTCGGGGTAAACGCGATCGCGATGCGGTTGAAGCCGAGCCGCGCCTCGTTCACCACGTTGGGCGAGAAGATATGGACCTCGTTGACGGTCCCGATCTGCCGGTGCGCGGTCCGCCGGTCGCCGAAGCCCGCGATGGTGTTGCCCTGCAGGTTCGGCTCTGTGCGGGCGTCCTGCTGCCAGGCATAGTACAGGTGGGCGTTATCGTTCTGGCTCAGGGTATGGAACAAATCGCCCGAGAACTGGTCCGTCCGGACCGGCCCCGGCGACGCCCCCGTGACGACGTTGCCCGCGCCGGCGGGAGCGGGTATGTACCCGAGCAGCCCGCTGTAGCCCGGGATGGGGCTGGCCGCGAGCGTGGCTCGCTGTGCCGCCGTCAGCACGCCGCTGGTCAAGGGCAGGGCCTGCTGCTGGCGCAGGCCCTCGTAGCTCAGGAAGAAGAACGTGCGGTCGCGCCGCACCGGGCCCGAAAACGCACCGCCGAAGTTGTTCCGCACGAACTGGTTTTGCCGCTGCGGCTTGCGATTGAAGTAGTTGCGCGCGTCGAAGTAGTTGTTTCGCAAGTAATCGAACGCCTCGCCGTGGAAGGTGTTGGTCCCCGACCGCGTCGCCACGTTCACCACCGCGCCCGAAGACCGCCCGTACTCCGCCGAGTAGGTCGAGTTGGCGATCTTGAACTCGGCGGTGGTGTTGATGGATGGCTGAAAGGTGATCTGGTTCTGCGTCAGGTCGTTCAGATTGATGCCGTTGACCAGGAAGTTGACCGAGTCCTCGCGCTGGCCGGCGGTGTTGAAGGAGTTCGCGCCCAGGCCGCGGCTGGCCGTGGTGAGCCCGCCGGTCACGGGCGGCACCACGGTACCGGGTGTCAGGTTGGTCAGGTCGAGGAAGTGCCGCCCGTTGAGCGGAATCTCCTGCACCGTTTTTTGATCGATGACTTGTCCGACGGTGATGGTCTGGGCGTCGACGATCGAGGCCGCGCTCTCGACGTTGACCTGCTCCCCAGCCGAGGCCAGGCCTAGTTTCACGTCGGCGGTCAGGTTTTGCGCCACCTGCAGCGCCACGCTGGGGACAGTGGTCTCCGCGAAGCCGGGCGCGCTGACGGTAACGCTGTACAGGCCGGGCTGCAGCGAGGGGACTGAGTAGTCGCCGGCCGAGTCGGAGACGGCCTTGCGGTCGACGCCCGTGGCCAGCCCGTGGATGGTGACCTGCGCGCGCGGCATCACCGCTCCGGAAGGATCAGTGACGCTGCCGGAAATGGTGCCCGTGGACTGGGCGTGGGCGGCGGCGGCGAGCAGGGAAGCGGCAGCGAGCGCATTGGCGCGGAGCTTCAAGGGGTCCTCCGAAAACGGAACGAGCGGCGAGGGCAAAGGAAAGCCCATACAAAGAGCGCCCGCGGGGACAAGTGTCGCGATGGCGGCTTCGGAGTGAGCCTTTGTATGAAACCTAGTATTCAATCGGCGGTACGTCAATCGCCAAATGCGGGAAGGCAAGTAGAATCGCTGCATGGCCTCCTCGCTTGAAGAAGTCGACGATCTGCTCGCCGCGGCCGGTCTGGAGCATGGGCGAAGGCGGATCCTGGGCCCGGGCTATGTGCCCGAAGCGCGCAAATCTCGCAGGGATGCGCCGGAGCGCCAGCAGCCCCAGCCGCGCTCGCCGGAGCTGGCCGTGCTCGTCTCCGCCGTCCTGGAGGGGTTCCGGCACGGATTCGCCGCGCGCACCGGCGGCCTCACCGCCGCGTACGGCCCCGCGGACGACCTGAACCTCGGCTTCACCGCGTCGGATTCGCGCGAAACCGTCCTCGAGAACCGCGCGCGCCTGCTCCGGCGCGTTTTCGGGCAGGCGCTCCCTCTGGCTACGCTCAAGCAGACGCACTCCTCGCTCGTACACCGGGTGGGGCGCGCGCACGCCGGCGAGGAAGCCGCGCTCACCGGCGACGGCCTGATGACCGACGAGCCCGGCGTGGCGCTCGGCATCCAGACAGCCGATTGCGTCCCTGTCCTGGTCGCCGATCGGCGCTCGGGTGCGGTGGCCGCTTTCCACGCGGGCTGGCGCGGCACCCTCAAGCGCATCGTGGAGCATGGGGTCGGCCGCATGCGCATGGAGTTCGGATCCAGGCCGGAAGACCTGAGCGCGGTCGTCGGTCCGTCCATCGGCCCGTGCTGCTATAGGGTCGGCGAAGAGGTGGAGCATGAGTTTCGCTCGCAGTTTCGCTACGCCGGCGAGCTGTTTGCCGAAATCTACGACTCCGACCCGATCCGCAAGAAGTACCCCATGCTCTTCCTGACCCAGCGCGCGCCCGGCCACAGCGACTTGGGCCCGGCGCTGCACCTGGACTTGGGCGAGGCGAACCGCCGCCAGTTGCTGGACGCAGGCCTCGGCGAGGCTGCGATCGAGCGCAGCCCTGAATGCACGAGCTGCCGCACCGACCTGTTTTTCTCCTACCGCGCCGAGGGCGGCTTCACCGGGCGCATGCTCGCGGTCATCGCCCGACCTTAAGGCAGTTTTCCCGATGACCTGGAGCGCGGAGAGAACCTCTCCATCGCGGCAAGCCGGCGGCTTTTCCCGCCGGAAAAGCTACGTTCACAGCCGTTGGGCCCTGAATACCTTCAGGAAAAATGCTCTAACCGTCAGCCTGCGGTGAACCGGGATTCATCAGGTCGCGCAGCTCCTTGCTGGGCTTGAAGTACGGCACGCGCTTGGCGGGGATCTCCACCCTGGCCCCGGTCTTGGGGTTGCGCCCGGTACGCGGATTGCGCTCCCGGATGCGGAACGACCCGAAGCCGCGCACTTCCATTTTGTCGCCGCGCTGGATCGCCGACGTGACCGCGTCGAAGACGGCTTCGACCAACACTTCGGCATCCCGGCGCGTCAAGCCGCCCAGGGTGAGCACTTCCTCGATCAGGTCGACCTTGGTGACGGTAAGGGTAGCCATGCTGGGGCGCCCGTCCTGCCGGGCGCGTTGGAACGAATACTATGTAGATGCGCCGCCCGGCAAGGCAGGCGTTCTTGCGCCACACAAAACAGCGCTTTGCGCACCGGCCCGGCGATTGTATAGTGAAGGAGCGCGTCCCCGTCGTCCAGTGGCCCAGGACACCGCCCTTTCACGGCGGTAACACGGGTTCGAATCCCGTCGGGGACGCCATGTTTTCTACCTGCGTTGTGAGCCTCGTTCAATACCGCGCAGAGTCGTCTTTCGGGACGTTGCCGACCAGCTTGCTCGGCACGCCATTGACGGTGGCCCCGGCGTGCTGGAAGTTCGGCGACAAATTCATGTTGAAATCATAAGGAAAGTTCAGCTTCGGCTTCGATGCAGCGTCCAGGGCGGCGGTCTGCTCCGGTGCCAGGTGCACGTCGAGCGCCTTCAGATTCGCTTCGAGGTGCTCCATGGTGCGCGCGCCGATGATGGTCGAGCTGACGCCCGGGCGGTTATGGATCCACGACAGCGCCACCGTCGCTATGTCCGTGCCCAGCTCCCGCGCGACTTTGCCCGCCGCGTCGATCACGTCGTAGTCCCCATTGCCCAGCTCGCCGATGTACGCGCTGCGAGCCGAGAGCTTCTGCTTGTTCTCGCGGGTGTACTTGCCGGAGAGCGCGCCCATGCGCAGGGGGCTCCATGGCAGAACGCCCAAGCCCAATTCCCGTGCCGCCGGAATCAGCTCGCCCTCGACCGTGCGCTCAAGCAGCGAGTACTCGATCTGCAGAGCGATCAGCGGTGCCCAACCCCGGAAGCGCGCGGTGATCTGCGCCTCGGTGACCTTCCACGCCGGCGTGTCGGAGAAGCCGATGTAGCGCACCTTGCCGGTCTTCACCAGGTCGTCGAGCGCGCTCATCGTCTCCTCGACCGGGGTGAAGCGGTCCCAGTTGTGCTGGTAGTACAGGTCGATGTAGTCGGTTTGCAGGCGGCGCAGGCTCTGCTCGCACTGCTCGACAATAGCTTTGCGGCTCGAGCCGCCGCCGTTGGGGTCGCCCGCGTACAGGTTGCAGAAGAACTTGGTGGCGATCACGGCACGGTCGCGCTTGGCCGGCTGCTTGGAGAAAAAGTCGCCGATGATCTTCTCCGAGTGGCCGCAGGTGTAGATGTTGGCGGTGTCGATGAAGTTTCCTCCCATCTCCAGGTAGCGCGCGAGGATGGTTTCGGAGTCGGCGACACCGGAGCCCCAGCCCAGGTCTTCGCCGAAGCTCATGGCTCCCAGGCAGAACGGGCTGACCCGTAATCCGGAGCGGCCCAAAGTGATGTACGAGTTAAGTGGCATTGCTCTCTCCTTGAATTGGTTTCCTTCGATCGGAGCCGGTCGCCCCAAATGCCGCCCTCGATCGCAACGAGCCGGCCCGTGGTCTGCGCGGCCATCATCCAAGTCGGATGGATGGGGTCGACAGCGCTGACCTCGTCGATGTGGTCGGTCTGCAAGCGCCGGAGGCTCGCGTCCACCGCGTCCAGGATGTGACCGCGCGACAGGCCGATGTCGTTGCGGCCGCCGCCCATGCGCATGTACACCTCGGTCGCGATCACGACATCCTTGCGGGCCACGCCGAGGTTTCGAAACGATTGCCCAAGAGTGGTCTCGCTGAGCCCCTCGCAGTACACGCCGGCGGTGTCGAAGAAGTTCACGCCCGCCTCCATCGCGGTTTTGACCTGCTCGTCGGCCCCGGCCCGGTCGACCGCGCCGATTGCCCCGTAGACGCTCTCCCCTTTGCCGAAAGTCATGGTGCCGAGGCACAAGGTCGAGACCAGCAGTCCGGTGTTGCCCAGTGTCTTGTATTCCATACGTCGTTAGAGACTTCAAAGGCACCATCGCACCATGCATTGTTAGGATACGACTCATGCATTCGGTGCATCTGCGAAGTGTCGATCTCAACCTGCTGCTTCCACTCCAGGCCCTTTTGGAAGAGTGCAACGTGACCCGCGCGGGCCGCCGCGTAAACCTGAGCCAGCCGGCCATGAGCCGGGCGCTGGAGCGGCTTCGCGAGCTCTTGGGGGACGATTTGCTGATCCGCGGGCAAGGCGGCTACCGGCTCACGGCGCGGGGCGGCGTGCTGTTACGGGAGTTGGAGCTGCTGCTGCCGCGGCTGGAGGCGCTGGTGCGCGGCGAGGCTTTCTCCCCCGCTACGGCCGAGGGGCGCATCCGCCTGGCGATGACGGACTATGCCGCTTCGGTCAACTTGCCGCGTCTGCTGCCTGCTCTCGCGCGCGCCGCGCCCGGGATTCGGCTGGAGGTGTCCGCGTGGCGCGAGCGGGCGTACGAAGATCTCGCGGACGGCACCGTCGATCTGGTCTTCACCCCGCTCGCGACGCCTCCGGAGTATTGCATCGAGTGCTTACGCGACGAGAGCTTCGTCTGCCTCATGGGACAGGACCACCGGCACACGCGCCCGGTATTTTCCATGCAGGAGTACCTGCGCTACGCGCACATCTCGATTGAAACCGAGCCCGGCCAGCAGAACCTCGTGGACCGGTCCCTCGCCGAAGCGGGTTTCCGGCGCAACGTGCTGCTGCGCCTGCCGTATAGCGGCCCCGCCGTTTCCGCCCTGGAGCAAACCTCCCTGATTCTGACCGTGCCCGCGAGAATGGCCGAGTCGCTGCGCGGGCGGGCCCGCATTCGGGAGGCGGCAGCGCCCGCGGAGTTACCCGGTTTTCAGTACTCGATGGCATGGCACCCGAGGCTGGACAAGGAGGCCCTGCACGCCTGGTTTCGCGAGATCGTCCGACAGAAGTGCGGCCGGTAAGGGCGGCCCGAATGCGCTTCAGCCGGGCGGCGTGCCCTTCAGCGCGAGAACTGCAGCGCGCCGTCGTTCACCTTGCCGCAACGCAAGTCGAACATGTCGCGCGGGTAGTTCTGCCTGAGCGTCCAGGGGCGCTTCGATCCCCGCTTCGGCATCGTTTCAAGCGCCCGCTGCACGTAGCCCGCGGCAAAGTCGAACAACGGCAGCTCGCCGATCGAGCCGTCCGCGTGCGGCGTCGCGGTCCGCATCTTGTGCCGGTCCATCCAGTTCAGCAGACGGCACACGTAGGAGCTGGTCAGCTCCGCCTTGAGCGTCCAGGATGCATTGGTATAGCCGATGGTCAGAGCGAAGTTGGGTACTCCTGAAAACATCGTGCCCTTGTAGTTGTAAGTCTGGGCCAGGTTCACCGACTCCCCGTCGACGACGACCGAGATGCCGCTCAACAACTCCATTTTGAGCCCCGTCGCGGTCACGATCACGTCGGCCTGCAACTCCTTACCGGAGGTGAGTTGGATCCCCTTCTCGGTGAAGCGCTCGATGGTATCGGTGACGACGGAAGCCTGGCCCTTGCGGATGGCCTGGAACAGGTCGCCGTCGGGCACGAGGCAAACCCGCTGGTCCCAGGGCTTGTAGCTCGGCGTGAAGTGCGTCTTCACGTCGTAGTCCGCGCCGAGCAGCGCCTGCGCGCCCGCGATAATCATGGCCTTGACCTTGTCCGGCTTCGAGCGGGAGAGATTGTAGAAGTACATACCCATGCCGATGTTGCGCCAGCGCGTGAGCCTGGAGGCGAGCCTGGGCGGCAGCCAGCGCTGCAGTTTGGCCACCATCGGGTCGGCCCCCGGCCGCGCCACGATGTAGGTGGGCGAGCGCTGCAGCATGGTCACGTGGCCGGCGGTCTTGGCCATCGCGGGGACGAGCGTGACCGCGGTCGCGCCGCTGCCGATCACGACCACGTTTTTGCCCGCGTAGTCCAGGTCCTTGGGCCAGGTTTGCGGGTGCACCAGTTGCCCGCGAAAGTCGGCGGCGCCGGCAAACTCCGGCGTGTGGCCGCCCTTGTAGTTGTAGTAGCCCGTACACATGTACAGGAAGGAGCAGGTCATTTCGCTTCGCTCGCCGGAGCCGGCCTCTTCGAGGCAGACGGTCCACGCCGCGTCCTCGGAGGACCAGCGGACTTCCTTGACCCGTTTGTTGAAACGGATGTGGCGATCGATGCCGAACTCCTCCGCCGTTTCCTTCAGGTAATCGAGAATGTGCGAGCCGTCGGCGATGGACTTCTCGTGAACCCAGGGCCGGAAGGAGAAGCCCATGGTCTGCATGTCGGAGTCGGACCGGATGCCGGGGTAGCGGAAAAGGTCCCAGGTGCCGCCGAGGGCTTCCCGGCCTTCCAGGATGGCGAAGCTCTTCCGGGGGCAGTGGATTTGGAGGTGCCGCGCCGCTCCGATGCCGGAGAGCCCCGCGCCTACGATCAAGACATCAATGTGTTCACTCATACAGAAGACCTCCGCTTTACTCGAGTTTGTAGCCCTATCTTGCAGGCGCCTGGCCCTGCATCAGCGAGCAGTGTCGAAGTACGCACGACTTTAATTGACTCAACGGTCAATTGGCCAGGGCGTATTTTGACAGGGAGAAGGGAACTGCCGCGTTATAGGCCGCCGTCGAGAGGAAAGTCCAAATCACCGCCTTCCGGCTCGACGAAGTAGCGGGCGACAGCCTCGTCCGTCACCGCATCGAGCCGGTCCGGATGCCAGCGCGGGCGGCGGTCCTTGTCGACGACCGCAGCCCGCACGCCCTCGACGAAGTCGTGCTCCCGGATCGCGCGGCAGGCGACTCGGTACTCCTGGATCAGGCTGAAGCGCAAATCGCCGTGCGCGCGGGTGTTGCGCAGGGCGCGCAGGGTTACTTTCAGCGAGGTCGGCGACCGGGTTTGAAGTTCAGCGAGGGTTTCGGCTGCCCATGCGTCGGGGTCGCGCGTCAGGGCTTCGAGAATCGCCTCGACTGAGTTCCCGGCGAAGCAGGCGCGGATGGAGCCGCGCAGTCCGGCAAGCCTGCCCGGCTCGGGTTTTGCCGCGTACCGCCCGAGGCAGCGCTCCATGGCCGCGGCGTCCAAGCAGGCTTCCAGTTCCCCGGTCAGGGCTGGCAGTGCCGCGCTCGGGACCATCAGGTCGGCGAACCCGCACCCGAGCGCGTCGGCCGCGCCGAACCGGTTGCCGGTCAAGCCGAGATAGATGCCCAGCTCGTCCGGTGCGGCCCCGAGCAGGTGGGAGCCGCCGGCGTCCGGCATGAAGCCGATGATGGTCTCGGGCATGGCCAGCGCGGACCGCTCCGTGACCACGCGGTGCGAGCCGTGCGCCGCGATGCCGATGCCGCCGCCCATCACGCGCCCGGCCATCAGGGCCCCATAGGGCGTGGGGAAGCGGGCGATGCGGAGGTTGAGCCGGTACTCGTCCCGGAAGAAGTCGGCAGCCACGTGCAGCTCGCCGGCGGTGACGGCCGTGTACATCGCCCGGATATCACCCCCGGCGCACAAACCTCGGTCGCCCGCGCCGTCGAGCAGGACGAAGTGGATGGCCGGATCGACGGCCCACGCCGCGAGCGCGGCGTCGACGGCCCCGACCATCACGGGCGAAAGCGCGTTGATCGCGCGCGGGCGGTCGAGGGTGATCCGACCGCAGGCGCCTTGCTTGCGGATGCGGACCTCGCCGGTCGCGGAGGAGGTCATTCCGGGTCCGGGGTCGCGCCGGGGGCGGGTTTCTCCACGGAAACCTTCGGTGACCAGGCCTTGCGGGCGGCGGGCGCGAGTGCGCCGGGCGGAACTGTCTTCGGCATAGCCGGGGCAGGCGTGACCGCGTCCGGTGACGGCGAGTTTGGGGCTTCAACGCTGGGCGCGGGAGTCGCAGGGGTGGACCCGCCCGGTTCGTGCTTGGCTGCGGTTGGTGCTTTCGGTGACCAGGTTTTCCTGGCCGGCTGCGCGCCGACGGCAGGTGCCGATCCGCTGCTCGCCGGCGCGGGTGCCGGCGGCAGGGCGTGTTCGGCGCGCGGCGATACCGGCTCCGGAACGAGGGCAGCCATGGGTATCGCCGTGGCGGTTCTCGGCGTCCAGGTTTTGCGGATCGCCGGGGTGCTCACGGCAGGAACGCTTGCGGCCCGCGGGGCATGCGCGGAAGGCTGTTCCGGCTCGTCTTCCTTCGCGGCAGGCTCGGGAAGCGCCGCCGCGTCCGTCGCTTCGGCTGGCTGCCCGGCCGGGCGTTTCGCGGTCCAGGCCTTGCGCTTCGGTGCCGCGCCCTCGGGTGCCGAAACCGGCTGCCAAGCCGCGACGGCAGGGGCCGGCGCGGGTTCGGCCAAGGCGGGCACGGGTGGGCCGGGCAACGAAGATTGGCTGGGCAGCGCAGGCGGTGCCTCCGGCAACTCGGCAACAGCCGCTTGTGCGTCAACCGCCTCTTCACCGGCAACCGGCCCATGACCGTTGAAGCTGCCCGGCGAGCGCCGCTGGACCCCCTCCAGCAGCAGCTCCGCCACGTCCTTGATGACCAGCGGCTCCGCGCCCTCACCCGTCGTGCTCCCGAGCATGCTCTTGCAGAACGGGCAGCCCACCGCCAGGACCTTTTCCGTCGCGCCATGCAAGGTTTGATCCACCTCGCGCAGACGGTTGGCCGCGATCCGCTCCTCGCCCTGCTCTTCTTCCATCCAGAACTGCGCCCCGCCCGCCCCGCAGCAGAACGAGTTCTCCCGGTTGCGCGGCAGCTCCGTGACCGCGTTGCTGAGCACGTTTAAAACGTTGCGCGGCGCGTCGTACACGCCGTTGTGCCGGCCCAGATAGCAGGGGTCGTGATAGGCCACCACGCCGGGGGCTTTCTCCGCTATAAGCCGGCCCTCGGCCACCAGCGACTCCAGATACTGCGTGTGGTGCACCACCTTGTAGTCGCCGCCCAGCTGCCGGTACTCCTTGCCGACCGCGTTGAGGCAGTGCGGGCAGGTGGCGACCACCAGCTTCGGCTTCAGCTGGTTCAGGGTCGCGACGTTGCGGCCGCCGAGCTCCTGATAGAGCACCTCGTTGCCGGCCCGGCGCGCCGGGTCGCCGGTGCAGCACTCGCGCTTGCCCAGCACCGCGAAGTCAACCTTGGCATGGTTGAGCAGCTGCACGAATGCGCGCGCGGTCTTCTGCGACTGCGGATCGTAGCTGGCCGCGCAGCCGACCCAGAACAGGACATCCGGTTCGGGATTTTCGTCGGTCGTTTTGACCGCAAGCCCCTCGGCCCAGTCCAGGCGCTTGTCGTGGTTGATGCCCCACGGATTCTGCGTCCGCTCCATGCCGCGGAAAGCGCTTTGGAGCTGCGCCGGGAACTCGCCCTGGAGCAGCACCTGCTCCCGCCGAATGTCCAGGATGTCGAGCATGGGCTCGTCGCCGACCGGGCACACCTCGATGCAGGCGCCGCAGGTCGTGCAGGCCCAGGCAGCTTCGGGCGAGAGCGCGAAGGAGAGCAGCGGGTTGGGGCTTGCCGCGCCGTTTTCAAAGCCGGGTAACGTTCGCGCGAGCGTGTTCAGCTCCATGCGTTTGTTGATCTCGAGCGCGGACGGGCTCAGGGCCTTGCCGGTCGCGGTCGCCGGGCATACGGCTTGGCAGCGGTTACATTGTACGCAGGCGTAGGCGTCGAGCAGCCGCGGCCAGGCCAGGTCTTCGAGCTTGGCCGCGCCGATCTTCGGCTCCTCGGCCTCGAGATCGAGCTTCAGCGTCGGCATCACGCCTGAGCTCGCCTCGCGCTTGACCAGATATTTCACCGGCGTCATGAAGATGTGAATGTGCTTGGAATAAGGAAAATACGCGAGGAACAGGAGCACGCTGCCGAGCGCGCCCCAGTAGCCGAAGATGCGCCAGGCGAGCGCGTTTTGCGCGCTGAACAGGTGCGAAAGCAGCGTCGCGAACGGCGCGAAGCGGTCCGGGCCGTCCATCGCGAGCTTCGCGCCCGCGCCGGTCGCGCGCGAGCCCACGTGGAAAAGGATGAAGCCCGAAA
>CAXUEU010000002.1:13611-21256 GCA_964250195.1 uncultured Acidobacteriaceae bacterium | reverse complement strand
GTCGCGCGTGACGTACTGATTCTTGACGTCCGGGTGCAGCAGCGTACGCGCGTTGAACCGGAAATCGTGCCGGGAGGGCAGCGCGAAGCGCCGAACCACCAGCGCGATGACACCAACCAGCACCAGCGCGCTCAGCACGTCCGCGAACAGGACATACAAATTGCCCGCGAGGCCGAGCGAGCGGAACGACAGCGGGTGGAAGCCGTCGATCGCGTCGACAAGGTTGACCAGCAGGTAGAAGGTAAAGCCGTAGAAGATGAAGGAGTGAAAAAAGCTGACCCAGGGCCGCTTGCGGAAGGTCCGGCTTTGCGTCAGGGTCGTGGCGAGCGCGTAGCCGATGCGCCGGGGCCAGGCACCGGTGCGCAGGTCGGTATCGGCGCGGCCCGCGGCGATGCGCCGGTACACGCGGTAAAAGCCGCGCGCGCCCACGGCTCCCGTGAGGAGAGCGAACGCCGCGAACAGGAGCTGCTGCGCGTGGGGGAGCATGGGCCTCAGTGCTTCTGGAGCTCGCGGATGAGCGCGGGGACGATCTGCTGCACGTCGCCGACTACGCCGTAGTCGGCTTCCTTGAAGATGGGCGCGTCGGCGTCCTTGTTGATGGCGACGATCAGCTTGCTCTTGCCCATGCCGGAAAGGTGCTGCACCGCGCCGGAGATGCCGATGGCGAAATACACCTTGGGCTGCACGGTCTTGCCGGTCTGCCCCACCTGCTCGGCGTAGGGGCGCCAGCCCGCGTCCACCACCGCGCGTGTCGCGCCGACCGCCCCGCCCACCTGGTCGGCCAGCCCTTCCACCAGCGCCTTGAAGCCTTCAGGCGAGCCCACGCCCCGTCCGCCCGAGACGATGATCTCCGCATCGGCGAGGGACACGCGGTCGCTCTTTTCCTGGACCCGCCCGGTCACCGCGAGGCGGCGCGCCGGCAGGTCGAGCTCCACGTCGAACTGCTCGCAGGCTTCCGCGTTCGGCTTCGCCGGGGCAAAGGAGCCCGGCTTGACCGTGACCACAATCACCGGCCCCTCGGCCGAGACGCGCTCGGTGACCCGGGCCAGAAACGTGTAGTGCTCCGCTTCGAGCGCGCCGGCATTGCCGCGCAGGCTGATCGCATCCTCGATCAACGGCGCGTCGAGCTTGACCGCGACCCGCGGGCTGTACTCGCGCCCGCTGCGCCCCGCGCCGATAATGACCGTGTGCGCCTCGCCCTCGCGCGCGATCTGCGCGACCGCGCCCGCCCACAGCTCCGCGTCGTACTCAGCCAGCTCCGGCCGGTCGGCGACCAGCACCTGCTCGGCCAGCAGCGCGGCCTCGGCGGCGACGGCGCTTACCCCGCTGCCCAGCACCAGCAGCATTACCGGCCCTTCGCGGCCCGTGTCGCGGGCTGCCTGCGCCATTTCGTAGGTGCTTTTGCTCAGTTTCCCTGCGGCGTGTTCGGCGGCTATCAAAATCACTGCATCACCCTCGCTTCGTTGCGGAGCAGATCGACCAGCTGCGCGGCGGCCCCGCCGGCTTCCTTGCCGTCCAGGATCCTGCGCCGGCGCTGCTTGACCTGGATGTTCGCGCCCAGAACCTTCAGCTTCGGCGCGACGGAGTAGCTTGCGAGCGGGTCGCGCCGCAGCTCCTTGCGCTTGCTCTTCATGATGTTGGGCAGGGTCGGGTAGCGCGGCTCCGCCAGGCCCTGCTGCGTGGTGACCACCGCCGGCAGGGCGAGCGCGAACTCCTCGCTGCCCGCGTCCACGTCATGCCGCCCGGTCAGCCTGCCGCCGTCGAGCGCGAGCACGTTGGTCCAGGTGGCTTGCGGCCATTGGAGGCGCTCCGCGGTCGCCGCGCCGAGCGCGTGGCTGTCCCAGTCCGCCTGCTGGCCGCCGCAGAAAACCAGGTCCGCCGCTTCCTTGCGCGCCACCTCAGCCACCACGGCGCTGGCGGCGATCACGTCCAGAAACTCGGCCGTTTCGACCAGGATCGCGCGGTCCGCGCCCATCGCCAGCGCTGTGCGCAAGGCCTCTTCCGCGCGCGCCGGCCCGATCGCGAGCACGACCACCTCCAGCCCCGGTGCTGCGTCGCGCATTCGCAGCGCCTGCTCCACCCCATACTCGTCCATGGTGTCGATGACCAGCTTGCCGGACGACATGTCGATCCTGCCGTCCTGAATCCGGACGCTTTCGCCCGCGTCCGGCACCTGGCGCACGACCGTGAGAATCCGCATCGCCTGTTCCTCTCCGGGCGCGCCCCATTCGGTCGGGGATACCCGAAAATCTCTACCGGCCTCTTAATTTACCCTGCGGTAGAATTGCTTGCAAGCGCCTACGGAGGCTCCCATATGGCTACAGCAGCGGTTATGGACCGGATCGAAGATTTCAGCCACGCACCCCTTTCCCTGCTCAGCCCTGAGGACCGGCTGCTGCAGGAGTCCGTGCGCAAGTTCGCCCGCAACGAGATCGCGCCGTTGGTGCGCGAGATGGACGAAGCGCAGAAGATGAGTCCGTCGCTGATCCGAAAGCTGTTCGACCAGGGCTTGATGGGCATGGAGGTCCCGGAGCAGTACGGCGGCTTCGGCGCGTCGTTCTTCACGGCGATCCTGGCCATCGAGGAGATCGCCGCCGTCGACCCGTCCGTCGCGGTCATGGTCGACGTCCAGAATACGCTGACCGTCAACGCGCTGCTGCGCTGGGCCAGCGAGCGGCAAAAGGCCGAGTACCTCCCGCGCGTGGTCGAGAACACCATCTGCTCCTACGCGCTCAGCGAGGCGGGCTCGGGCTCGGACGCGTTCGCGCTCCTCACCGCCGCCCGTCTCGAGGGGGACGCTTATGTGCTGAACGGGAGCAAGCTGTGGATCTCGAACGCGGCCGAGTCGGGTTTGTTCATTGTCTTCACCACCGTCGATGCCTCGAAAGGCTACAAGGGCATCACCGCGTTCCTGGTCGAGCGCGACACGCCGGGGTTCACCATCGGACGGAAAGAGGACAAACTCGGCATCCGGGCCTCCTCCACCTGCGAGCTGCGGTTCGACGAGTGCCGGGTGCCCGCGGCCAACATGCTGGGCGAGGTGGGCCAGGGCTACAAGATCGCGATCGAGACGCTGAACGAGGGCCGCATCGGGATCGCTGCGCAGATGCTGGGCCTGGCGCGCGGGGCCTGGGAGCACGCGGCGAACTACACGCAGGAGCGCCGGCAGTTCGGCAAGCCCGTGGCGGAGTTCCAGGCGGTGCAGTTCTCGCTCGCGGAGATGGCGACCGAGATCGAAGCATGCCGCCTGATGGTGTACGAGGCCGCCCGGCGCAAGACCGCCGAGCTGCCGTATGCCAAGGAGGCCGCGATGACCAAATATTTCGTCTCGCAGGTGGCCGAGCGCGTGGCCAGTACGTGCGTGGAGTTGTTCGGCGGGTACGGGTTCGTGAAGGACTATCCGGTCGAGAAGCTGTACCGCGATGCCAAAATCGGCCGCATCTACGAGGGCACCTCGAACATGCAGCTGGCGACGATCGCGAAGCAGGTGCTGCGGACGGCGTAGCGTGCGAAGGCCTGGCCTTGCTGCTCATGGCGTGCCATGGGGGCCGGCTCAACACCCTGCCGGGTTATCTTGAGGAGCGCAACCGGGGTCCCCGGCGAGCTTGTTTGCTGGGGTGGAGGAGCGACGAAGGATCTGCTTTTCTCGTTGGCCGAAAAGCCAAAACAGGTCCTTCGCTGCGCTCAGGATGACCCTTGTTCAGGATCCCTTAGGCGGAGTGCGCCGTGTACTCCCCCGCCTCGACCATGGCGGCCGCGATCTCCCGGCCGGTCGCGATGGTGTTGCCGAACGACCGGTCCGTGAGGCGGCGCAGGAACTCCATGCGGGCGCTGAAGGCCGCGCCGCCCGAGGTCGCGCCGACGATACGCTCCGCCTGCGCTTCCACCACCCGGGCCGAGCGCGCGGCATAGTACCGGGCCAGCTTGGCGGCGAGCGCGCCCGTGCCGTTCATCTTTTCGGTGCGCAAGAGCGTGGACTCGAGCACCAGCACTTCCGCGAAGATCTCGGCGAGCGCGCCCATCACTTCCTGCTCGTCCGCGAGCCCCTTGCCGAACCGCTCGGAAGCGAGCCCGGCGCAGAACAGCGCGATCTTGCGGGCGTTCGCGAGCCATAGGCGCTCGGTGACGGCCGGCTCGACCGGTGCCCCGGCCGCCGCTTCGTCCATCACCTCGCGGATCGCAGGCTCGAGCGCCAGCGCCCCTACCTGCGCCCGCTTCATCGTCCAGCTCGTGGTGATGAGGCGGTTGATCTCGTTGGTGCCCTCGAAGATCATATTGATGCGCGAGTCGCGGTAGTGCCGCTCCGCCGCGAACTCCTCCACGTAGCCGTAGCCGCCGTGGAGCTGCAGCATTTGGCTCACCAGCCGGTCCAGCACCTCGGAGCCGAAGAACTTCAGGATCGAGCACTCCACCGCGAACTCCTCGATCCGCTTCTGCACCTGCTGGGTGTAGTCGGGCGCGGCCTTGTCGAGCTCGGCCAGCGCCGCGTCGACCGACCCGATGACCCGGTAGAGCGTGGACTCGAGCGCGTAGATGCCGGCCGCGGAGTCGGCGATCTTCTCCTGCACCAGCCCGAAGTCGGTGATGGGCTTGCCGAAGCCCACCCGGTCCTTGGCGTAGCGCACGCCGCCGCGGAAGGCCGCTCGCGCCATGCCGATGGCGTTCGCGGCCAGCTTGTACCGGCCCACGTTGAGGATGTTGAAGGCGATCTGGTGGCCCTTGCCGGCCTGGCCCAGAAGGTTCTCGACCGGGATCGTGCAGTCGTCGAGGATCAGCGCGCACGTGGAGGAGCCGCGGATGCCGAGCTTGTGCTCCTCGTTGCCGATGCGCAGCCCCTCGGCCCCGCGCTCGACCAGGAAGGCGGAAAACCGCTCCCCGTCGATCTTGGCGAAAATGGTGAACAGGTCCGCGAAACCCGCGTTCGAAATCCACATCTTCTCGCCGTTCAGCACGTAGTGCCTGCCGTCGGGGGTCAAAGTCGCTTTCGTCCGGATGTTCATCGCGTCCGACCCGGCCGAGGACTCCGACAGTGCATACGCCGCGATCCACTCGCCCGACGCCAGCTTGGGCAGGTACTTGGCTTTTTGTTCCTCTGTTCCGTACCAGACCAGCGGCAGCGTCCCGATGCCCACGTGCGCCGAGAAAGTGACGGCGAAAGAGCCGACCGCGCTCAGGTTCTGCGCCACCAGCGCGGAGGTGACCTTGTCCAGGTCGAGCCCGCCGTACTCCTCCGGCACGTCCACGCCCAGCAGGCCCAGTTCGCCGAGCTCGCGCATCAGCTTGCGGCTCACCTCGTACTGCTTCGCCTCGATCGCCGGGACTTGCGTGACGATGTTGTCGTCGGAAAACCGCTGGGTCATCTCGGCGACCTGAAGCTGCTCCTCCGACAGGTCCTCGAGCGTGAAAACGTCCCGCGGCGCGAGGTCCTCGATCAGGAATCCTCCGCCGGTGACACGCCTTGCCGTGCCCACTTCCATCTCCGCTGCGATCATGTGCCGCCCCCTTGCCCTCTGTGTTCGTTCTCAGGTCAGTTCTGCATGTTCTCGAAGATGCCCGCGGCACCCTGGCCCCCGCCGACGCACATGGTCACCATGCCGTACCGCGAGCTTCTGCGCTTCATCTCCCGTGCCAGCGTCGCCAGCAGCTTGGTGCCGGTGCAGCCCAGCGGGTGGCCGAGCGCGATGGCCCCTCCATTCACGTTGACCTTGGCCCCGTCCATGCCCAACACTTTCATCACGGCCAGTGCCTGGGTGGCGAAGGCCTCGTTCAACTCGAACAGGTCGATGTCCTCGAGCGCGAGTCCGGCCAGCTTGAGCGCTTTCGGGATCGCATAGATCGGTCCGATGCCCATCTCCTCCGGCAGGCAGCCCGCGTAGGCGAAAGAGACGAAGCGCAAGAGGGGAGCCGCGCCGATCTCTCTCGCCCGGGTATCGGACATCATCACCGCCGCGGCCGCGCCGTCCGAGGTCTGCGACGAGTTGCCCGCCGTGACCACGCCCTTCGCGTGGAACACGGCGCGAAGCTTCGCCAGCACCGCGAGCGAGGTGTCGGCGCGGGGCCCCTCGTCGGCCCGGAACATGGTTTGGTGGTTCTGGGGTACCCCGTCCGGGTCGGGGGCGGTCGCGGTCACCGCGACCGGGACGATCTCGTCGTCGAACTTGCCGGCGGCCTGCGCGGCGAGAGCCTTCTCGTGGCTCGCGAGCGCGAAGGCATCGGCCTCCTCGCGCGTGATGCCGTAGTGCCTGGCCACCCGCTCCGCCGTGAGCCCCATGGACATGTAGACCTCGGGGTGGTTCTCCATCAGCCACGGATTCGCGGTGAATTTGTTGCCGACAAAGGGCATGCAGGACATGGACTCCGCGCCGCCGGCGATCAGCACGTCGCCGCCGCCGCCTCGGATGCGCTCCGCCGCGAGCGCCACGGTCTGGAGGCCGGACGCGCAGAAGCGGTTGACGGTCATCGCGGCCGACTCGACCGGCAGCCCGGCCCTGAGCGCGATCAGCCGCGCCACGTTCTGGCCCTGCTCGGCCTCCGGCATCGCGCAGCCGATCAGGACGTCTTCGACCTCCCGCGGGTCGAGCCCGGGCACGCGCGCCACCGCTTCCTTGACCGCCGCGCCGCCCAGGTCGTCCGGACGCGTATGGCGCAGGGTTCCCTTGGGTGCCTTGCCGACCGCCGTCCGTACTGCGCTGACCACCACTGCTTCTCTCATGCCGATTGCCTGCCTCTTTTCAAAAAGCCTTAGTTCCTGAGCGGCTTGCCCGTCGCCAGCATCGCCTCGATCCGCTCGATCGTCTTTGCCTCGCCCGCGAGCGAAACGAAGGCCTCCCGTTCGAGGTCGAGCAGGTGTGCCTCGCTCACCGGCGTTCCGGGCGTCAGGTCCCCACCGGTGAGCACCCGAGCCAGGTGCGTGGCGATCCTGGCATCGTGCTCCGAGATCCACTCGGCCTCGCGCATCAGGTAGACGCTCAGCTTGAGCGTCGCGAAGACGTTCGCGCCCGGTGCCGGGATGTCGGCCCGGCGCGCGGGTGCCGTGTAGCCTGCCCGCGCGAGCCGCAGCGCCTGCGTCTTCGCGTCGTGGAGCAGGCGTCCCCGGTTCATGGTGAGCCCGTCCGTTTCCTCGAGCAGGCCGAGCCCGCGCGCATCCGGCGCCGAGGCTGACACTTTCGCCATCGCGACCGTCTCGAACGCCGCGCGCACCGCGTCCAGGGTTTCCGCCGAGTCCCCGCGCAGGTCCACCTTAAGCCGCGCTGCTTTCGCGAGGGCGCGCAGCAGCATCTCCTTGGTGCCGCCGCCGGCAGGGATCAGCCCCACCCCGGCCTCCACCAGCCCCATCGAAAGCTCCAGGTGCGCCTGGCGCGAGGCCGCATGGAGGACAAGCTCGCAGCCCCCGCCCAGGGCGAGCCCGGCTACCGCGGCCACGACAGGCCGAGGGCAAAACTTTACGGACTGCGTCATGGCCTGGAAAAGCCGGACGAGCGCGTCGATGCGGTCCCACGCGCCGTCCCGGGCCGCCGCGAGCAGCTCGGCCAGGTCCGCCCCTGCGGAAAAGTTGGCCGCGTCGGTGGCGAGCACGAATCCTTCAAACCTACGGACCGCCTCGCTCGCCGGCGCGAGCTGCTCGCTCAGGAAGCAGGCCGCCTCC
>CAXUEU010000002.1:0-13601 GCA_964250195.1 uncultured Acidobacteriaceae bacterium | reverse complement strand
AACTCGTAGAAGACGGCCATGCGCTTGAGCTGCTTCATCTTGCCGTGCAGCGCGAAGCAGCCGATGCCGTCGCCCAGGTCGATGAGGGACACACCCGCGCTCGTCCGCACCACCCCGTTCGACTTCCGGAAATCCGCCACGGCGGCGAATCCGTCCTCCCGCGCAACCGGCTTGTACGCGCCGGAGGCCGGATCGAAGTACTCCGCGCCTGAGTCCCGGTACCAGCCCGCGCCCCCGCTCGCAAGCAGCTTCGCAGCCGCCGGGGGCAAGGGGACGCCGGCCGCGCGCATCGCCTCCACGCCCGCCGCGAACCCGGCCGCGTCCCACAGGGCGAACGGGCCCATCTGCCAGTTGAAGCCGGCTTCCATGGCGCGGTCGATCTCGACCACGCTCGCGGCCACCTCACCGATGCGGTTGGCCGCGTAGGCCCAGAGCTCGGGAAGCATTTGGCGGTAAAACTTCGCTGCCCTGTCGCCGGAAGGGTCGCCCGCGAGCAGAGCCGCGACCTGCTCGGGCAGGGAACCGAGTGCGGCGGCGCGGTCGAGCGCCGGCAGGGCCGGCTTGCCCGCGGGCCGGTAGTTCAGTGTCTCCGGGTCGAGCGCGAGGCGGGTTTCTTTCCCACCGGGGCCGCGCTCCTTCTTGTAAAAACCTTGAGCGGTCTTGTCGCCCAGGCGGCCTGCCTCGATCAGGCGGCCCACCACGGGGTCCATCGTCACGTCGGGCCGCTCGTCGGCGAGCTTGCCCGCCCCGGCGGCGAAGTTGCGCGCCACGCTCGCGAGCACGTCCAAACCGACCATGTCCGCCAAGCGATAGGTGCCGGACTTGGGCCAGCCGACCGCCTCGCCGGTCAGCAGGTCGACTTCCTCGATCGACAAGCCCTGCACGCGCGCGATGCGCAGCACGTTCATCATGGAAAAGGTGCCGACGCGGTTGGCGATGAAGTTCGGGACGTCGTTGGCCGGGACCACGGACTTGCCCAAACGCCGGTCCACGAATGAGGCGACCGCCTCGACTGCTTCCGGGTCGGCCTCGGGCGTCCGGATCAGCTCCAGCAGGCGCATGTAGCGGGGCGGGTTGAAAAAGTGCGTGCCGAACCAGCGCCGCCGCACGTCGGGCGGGAGCTCCGCGGCGATCTCGGCGACCGGCAGGCCGCTGGTATTGGTCGTCAGGATGGCGGAGGGGTGCAGGTGCGGCACGACCCTGGCGAGCAGCTCGCGCTTGATCTGAAGATTCTCGGCGACCGCCTCGATGATCCAGTCGCACTCGGCGAGCTTGGCGAGGTCGTCCTCGAAGTTGCCCACGCTCACCAGGCCCGCTGCGGAGGAGGAGGCGAAGGCGGCGGGTTTGCCGGTCCGGAGCGCCGCGAGCGCCCTGGTTCCGAGCTCGTTGCGCGCGGCTGAGATTCCGGCCGGCACCATGTCCAGAAGCAAGACCGGCAGGCCCGCGTTGGCCACGTGCGCGGCAATGCGCGCGCCCATGGTGCCCGCGCCCAGCACGGCGACCCGCGTCATCGAGTAGGCGTGGACGGCTGCGGGAACGGACGGCGCGTCGAAGACTGCTGAGGACATGGACAAAACTCCCCTTCCGAATCTCGAGGCCGTCGGCCTCCCCGGCTCAGATGCAGCTTACTTACCGATGGGTAAGTAAGTCAAGCGGGAGCCCATTGCGCCCGGCTCGTTGCCGGATGGGGCCGCCGCGGCGAGCCCTCCGGTCAGCATCCGGGTGAACTCGCGCGCGATCTCCTCCGACGGCAGGTCGCCGCCGGGCTCGTACCAGGTGCCGATCCAGTTAATGGCCCCGGCGATCGCGAAGGAGACCAGCTTGGGGTTGCAGGGGGCGATGGAGCCGTCCTCGATGCCCACCTTGACCATGCCGCGCATGGCCAGGTCCATGCGGCGCTTCAGCCCGCGTACCTCGCGCTGGCCCTCCGGGGAGAGCTCCGCATCGTCCACCATCGCCACGCATCGCCCGAAATAGTGCGTCAGCACCGCCATGGCGTAGCTGTGAACGTACAGGCGAAGCTGGTCGAGGCCCGAGCCTCCTTCCGCGCTGGACCGCTGGAGGTGTGACTCGATCTTCGCGATACCGGCCCGGTAGCACTCGACCAAAATCTCTTCCTTGTTGTGGAAGTAGTAATAGAGCGCGGGCTTGGTGACCTTGAGCCGCGCCGCGAGCAGCACCATGGAGGTCTTTCCGTAGCCGCGCTCCAGAAACAAGTGCGCCGCGGTCTGGAGCACCGCGTCCCGCTTGAGCTCGGGGCTGCGGAGCCGGACCTGGAACGCCTTCCACGGCTCGGCGGCTCCCTCGGCGGCGTCGTGCGCTGCGCTTCGCGATGGCATGTTCGGCGGATTTCCTTTCTGTGTGCGGCGATCGGCGATCTCAAACGCCGATTGTACCCGCGATTCGACCCGAGGGTAAGAAAAGTAGTACCGAACCCTCGGGTGACTCTGCTAGGATTCGCTCGCGCGCGAACCCCGCGAACCCTTCGACGGGCCCCGCGCCAAGGAGCCCCCCATGTCGATCTTGGAAGCGGAAAAGCCGGAAACGGAAACCAGCGCGCGGCCCGCCCCGGCCTCGAACGGCGACGCGGAGGCCATCCGGCAGCTCCGCGCGGCCTTCGACGCGCAGCAAAAGGCCTTTGCCGCCGACCGGCAGCCTTCCCTCGCCGAGCGGCGCGGACGCCTCGAAAAACTCAAATCCATGATGGAAGCCAATCGCGAGCGTATCTACGCGGCCCTGAGCGCCGACTTCGGCGCGCACCCCACGGACGGGGCCGAGATGCTCGAGGTCCACGCGGTCACCGCGCGGGTCGACTACGCCCTGGCGCACCTGGAAGAGTGGATGCGCCCCATGCCGCGCGAGGTCGATGCGGCGTACGCGAGCGTGCTGCGCGCCTTTCTCCAGAGCCAGCCCAAGGGCGTGGTCGGCAACATCTCGCCGTGGAATTTTCCTTTCGAGATCGGGATCGGCCCGGTGGTGGACATGCTCGCGGCCGGCAACCGGGTCATGGTCAAGCCGTCGGAGTCAGCCCCGGCCTCGGCGGAGCTGATGCGGGAGATGGTCGGGAAGACCTTCGCGCCCGACCTGGTGTACGTCGCCGTGGGCGGGCTTGAGCTCGGGCGGGCTTTCGCCGCCTTGCCATTCGACCATCTGCTTTACACGGGCAGCGCGAACGTGGGCCGGCAGATCATGAAGGCGGCCGCTGAAAATCTGACCCCCGTGACGCTGGAGCTGGGCGGCAAATGCCCGGCCGTGCTGCTGCCCGGCAGCGTGACCCCGGAGACGGTGGGCGGCATCGTCGGCGTCAAGATGATCAAGAACGGGCAGATGTGCGTCACGGTGGACCATTGCTTCGTGCCCCGGGCCGAGCTCGACACTTTCGCCGCGATCGCCGGGGGCTTCATGGCACAGGCCGCGCCCGGCTACGCGCGGTCCGAGGCGTGCACCGGCATCATCTCCGAGCGCCACATGGACCGGGTAAGCGGGCTGCTGGCGGAAGCCGAGAGGAGCGGGGCGCGCGTGGTCACGCTCGAGGAAAACGGGCAAGTGGACCGCGCCAATCGGCGCATGCCGATGACGCTGGTTCTCGACCCCTCGCCGTCGCTCGGCATCATGAAGGAAGAGATCTTCGGGCCCATCCTGCCGCTGATCCCTTACGACAGCCTCGACGAGGTGATCGACCGCATCAACGCCGGGGATCGCCCGCTCGGGATCTACGTGTGGGGCGAGGATGTGCCCGCGGCAGCCCGCGTGCTGCACGGGACCCACTCCGGGGGCGGGGCGGTGAACGCGGCCGCGATTCAGGCGGGATTGAAGTCGCTGGCCTTCGGCGGCTCCGGCATGAGCGGCATGGGCCGCCACCACGGCGAGGCCGGCTTCCGCGAGTTCTCGAACCAGCGCGGGATCGTGGTGCGCGGCGAGCCCCTGCCGTTCGAGGCGCTGGTGGCGGCCGCCAAGGGCGACCCCACGGACCTGGTCGGGGAGATGCCGGGGGTGTAGTCCGGGCTGCGTCCTGATCAAGGGTCATCCTGAACGGAGTGAAGGACCTGCTTTTGTGCCGCCGCCGGCGTGAAAAGCAGGTCCTTCGTCGTTTCACCCTCTCAGGATGACCCCTGGGGGGGGGGCGCATCTGTTTACCGGGCCAGCTTGCCCAGCGTCTCCGTCCTGTACCCCGCCAGGCGCCCGCCGTCCACCACGATCGTCTGCCCGGTGATGTAGCGGCTGCCGTCGCTCGCGAGGAAGTGGTACACCCCCACCAGGTCGTCGATCTCCGCGATGCGCCCGAGCGAGGACAGGTTTCGCGCCAGGTCGTTGAGGATATGGGTCGGCGGCAGCATGGGTGTGCGGACCGGGCCGGGCGCGACCGCGTTGCAACGGATGCCGCGCATCCCGAGCTCGACCGCGGCGGTCTTGGTCATGCTGATCACCGCGGCCTTGGTGGCGCTGTAGTCGAAGAAGCCCTCGTTCTGCTGCAAGCCCGCGACCGAGGCCGTGTTCACGATGGACCCGCCGTCGCGCATGTGCGCCGGGCCGTACTTCAAGATGTAGTAGGTCCCGTAGAGGTTTAGATCGACCACGCCGTCGAAGACCTCCTCCTCGGACTCGGTGATGTGCGTGCCCTTGCCCGGCTTGCCCGCGTGATGGAAGATCGCGTCGAGCTTGCCGATCGCCGCCTCGGCTTCCGCGAGCGCGGCGACCACCCGGTCGCGTTTGGTGACGTCGGTCTCCAGGTACACCGCGCCCGCGTCGAGCACGGCTTGGGGCGGCGGCTGGAGGTCGGCGACCGCCACGCGCGCGCCCTCGTCGAGCGAGCGCTGGACCGTGCCCAGGCCGATGCCGGACGCGCCGCCGGTGATGAAGATCGACTTGCCGCGCAGGCTCAAGGGATTTTCCACGTGCGTCTCCTAATAGTTGGGCAGTGTGCTGAAGGCCGGCACGGGCGGCATCGCGTCCGGGTCGGCGAGGACGTCGATCACGACCGGCCCGTCGTGCGCGAGCGCCTCCCGGATGGCATCGGCCGTCGATTCGGCCCGCTCCAGCCGGATGCCTTTGACGCCGCAAGCCTCGGCGATGGCCGCGTGGTCCACGGGCGCGAACTCGCACACGTTGGTGTAGCGGCCCAGCCCAGCATTTTCCGCGTGCTTCTGGTAGCCGAGAATCGCGTTGTTCATGACCGCAACTACCACCCGGACCCCGTGACGGCGCGCCGTTTCGAGCTCCGACCACACGTGGCCGAAGCCGCCGTCGCCCACCACCGCGAACACGGGCCGATCGGGCCGGCCGACCTTCGCGCCCATCGCCAACGGGAAGCCCCAGCCCAGCCCGGCCTGGCCGCGCGGCGTGATGAACCGGCGGTCGGCCCTGGCGGTCAGGTAATTGGCGATCCAGATCGAGGAAAAGCTCGCGTCCGCCACGATGATGTGGTCGTCCGCGAGCTGCCGCTCGAGCTCCGCCATGAACCGCTCCGGGCGGATCGGGACTCTTGCCGACCCGGTGACCGGCGCGGCCTCCTCGCGGTGCTTCGCCTTGGCGTCCGCGATCGTGCTTTCGAGGCCCGCGCGGGCCGCCCGGCGCTTCGACAAATCCTGTGAACCCATCGCCTTCGCCAGTGCGGCGAGTGTCAGCTTCGCATCGCCCTGCAGCCGGACGGCTTCGTAGTTGCGCCCGATTTCCATGGGGTCGATGTCGATATGGATGTACGCCGCGCCCGGCGGCAGCAGCTTCCAGGAGTCGGTGCCGTTCTGGTTGGTGCGGTTGCCGACCAGCAGCACCACATCGGCCTCGTCCACCAACGGCCGCATGAACTTCGCCATGCCGCGCGCGGCCATGTAGTAGCCGATGATGCCCATCGAGAGCGGATGCGTCTCGTCCACGCCGCCCTTGCCCATGGTGCTGGTGGCGACCGGCAGATGCGCGCGCTCCTGCAACGCGCGCAACTCGGCCTCGGCCCGCGAGCCGATGACCCCGCCCCCGGCATAGACGATAGGGGCGCGCGCGCCGGCCAGCAGGGCAGCGGCTTCTTCCACCCGCGCCGCCTCCGGCTGCGGGCGGTCCAGCGGATACGTCCCCAGTGAAGCCTTGCGCGCCGGGACCGGCTTCTCCTCGCGCTCGCCCAGCAGCTCCATCGAGATGAGCAGCACCGCCGGCCCGGGCCGCCCGCTCGCCGCCGCGGTGAATGCCATGTCCACGTAGTCTTCGATCCGGTCCGTCGTGGTCACGCGACGGGTCCACTTGGAGACGCCCTCGAACAGGGCCATCTGGTCCAGCTCCTGGAAGGCGTTCCTGTCCCGCGCGTTCGGGCCCACGTCCTGCACCAGCGCGACGACAGGGATCGACGCCGACAGGCACTCGGCCAGCCCGGGGACGACCAGGGTCGCGGCGGGGCCGTTTTGCGCCGTCACCACGCCGACCTTGCCGGTCGCCCGGGCGTAGCCGTCCGCCATATAGGTTCCGGCGTTCTCCTGCCGGTAGCCGATCTGCCGGATGCCGAGGTCGTCGGCGGCCAGCGTGAGTTGGGGCGGGTTGCTCTGTCCGAACAGGAACTCGACTCCGTGCCGCTTGAGTGCCCGCGCCAACCGCTCCGGCGGTCGTAAGCTGTCTGTCATCGTCGCTCTCCTGCCTTACGGGGTAACCAGCACTTTGCCGTGGTCGTTCGGTTTGCCCAACGCCTCGAAGATCGCGGGCGTCTCGTCCAGGCTGACCGTCCTGGTCACCAACCCATCCGCCGTGATGCGTCCGGCCGTCAGCATGCGCTGCACGAAGTGAAAGTCGCCCGGTACGTAGGCGAACGGGTAGGACATACGCAGGCGCTTCATCGCCGCGGAAAGCACGGTAAAGCCTTCCGGCTGCATGCCCGTGCCCACCATGACCAGGTGCGAGAACGGAGGAGCTATCTCGATCAGCTTCGCGATCATGGGCCGGCCCACGCACTCGAAGATCACCGACGGCTTGCGGCCGGTCTGCCGCGCGAACTCCGCGACCGGGTCCGGCGTCGCTTTCGCGTCGATCAGGATCTCCGCGCCCACCCCGCGCGCCCGTTCGAGCCGCGTCGGCACCATCTCGCTGACCGCGATGTCGCCCGCTCCGAAGAACCGCGCCCACTTCACCATCGCCAGCCCGATGACGCCCGCGCCCACGATCAGCAGGCTCGCGCCGGGCTCGACCGCCGCCGTTTTCCAGGCGTTGAAGCTGACAGCCAGGGGCTCGATGGTCGCCGCGGCATGGTCGTCGAGCTTGTCGGTGAGCTTGATCGCGAGGCCGGCCATGCAGGTGGAATACTCGGCGAACGCGCCCGGCATGCGGATGTCGAAACCCTGCAAGATGATCTGCGTACACTCCGCGTAGCACTCGGCTTGGCACATCGCGCACTCGCCGCAGGGCCGCGCGGGCAGCGCGACCAGGCGGTCGCCGACCTCCCATCCGTCGCTGCCCGGGCCGACTTCGACCACTTCGCCCGCGTACTCGTGGCCCAGCACGCTGCCTTTTTGGAGCAGCCCGGGAACCTCCACCGCGTGGAGGTCGGACCCGCAGATGCCGCAGGCCTTGACCCGGAACACCAGCCCGCCCGGCCCGGCCGTCGGCTTCTCGACCTCGGTGACCTCCAGGGGCTTGCCTACCTCGATGAATTGCACTGCTTTCATACCCACTCCCCCTCGGATCCCGCAATACTTACCCGGGGGTAAAATACAGCGGTGCGACGAGAACGCGCAAGCGTTTCCGCGCGGTGCTCGGGAACGTTGACGCGCGAGGCGAAAAAGGGTGTGATACGCCGCATGACGCCCCGTAGACCCGTGCCCCGAAACAAGACAAACGACTACACGCGCGAGGCGGCGGCCATGCGGCGCGCGTTCGCGGCCGAGCAGACGGGCGCGGAGCTGGCCCACGTCGGGCAGTACTCCTTCGACCCCGCGCTGCTGCCCGGCAACATCGAAAACTTCCTGGGCGTCGCGCAGGTGCCCATCGGCCTGGCCGGGCCGCTCCGGGTCGCGGGCGAGCATGCCCAGGGTGATTTTTACATCCCGCTCGCGACCACCGAGGGCACCCTGACCGCCAGCTACAACCGGGGCATGCGCTTGCTCACCGAGTGCGGCGGAGTCACGACCACGGTCGTCAAGCACGCGATGCAGCGGTCGCCGGTCTTCGAGTTCGCCAACGCGCGCGAAGCCCGGGAGTTCGGCCGGTGGATGGCGGGGCGGGTCGGGGAGGCGCGGGCGGCGGCAGAGGCGACCACCCGCTCCGGCAAGCTGGTGGCCATCACGCCCTTCCACGTGGGGCGGCTGCTTTACCTGCGGTTCGACTACACCACCGGCGACGCGGCGGGGCAGAACATGGTCGGGAAAGCCACCCTGGCAGCGTGCGAGTGGATCGCCGCGAACCATCCGGCCCGGCCGCGGTTCCTGCTCTCCGGCAACATCGATACCGACAAGAAGCACTCCGGAATCAACACACTGCTGACCCGGGGCAAGCGGGTCGTGGCCGAGGTCGTGATCAAGCGTGACCTGCTCCAGGCGATCATGGGAGTGGACACGGCGGCGCTGTTCCACATGCGGCAGATCTCGCAGGCCGGGGCTTTTCTGGCGGGCTCGGCGAACAACGGCGCGCAGGCCGCGAACGGGCTGGCCGCCTTGTTCATCGCCACGGGGCAGGACGCGGCCAACGTCGCCGAGTCGCACGCGGCGATCGTGTATGCGCAGATGGAGCCGGAGGGCGACCTGTACTGGTCCGTCACGCTGCCCTCGCTCATCGTAGCCACCTACGGCGGCGGCACCGGCCTCGCGACCCAGCGCGAGTGCCTGGAGCTGCTGGGCTGCTACGGAACGGGCAAGGCGGACAAACTGGCCGAGATTTGCGCCGGGGTGGTGCTCGCCGGGGACCTATCGCTGTCGAGCGCGATCCTGCGCGGGGACTGGGTCGCGAGCCACGACCGATTGGGGCGCAACCGGCCGTGATGGCGAGCATTGAATCTCAAGAAGGGGTCATCCTGAGCGAAGCGAAGGATCTGCTTTGGCTCGGATCCAAGCAGGGAAAGCAGGTCCTTCGTCGCTTCGACCACCCCAACAAGCGGAGAGCGCTTGTCGGGGCCCCGCTTTGCTCCTCAGAGGGTGTGAGAAGTCAAGGGCAACAGGGAGATGGGTCATCCTGAGCGAAGCGGCAGCGCTTGCGCCAAAGGATCTGCTTTTACTTTCCTTGCGCGCCCAAAAGCAGATCCTTCGTCGCTTGCGCTTCTCAGGATGACCCCTCTTTTAGGCCAGGCTTCTGTGTGAGGGACTTCTCACACAGCCTCTCAGGATGACTCTTGCTCAGGCGTTGCACGACCGGCTCGCCTCAATTGAACAGCACCACCTGCCGGATCGCCTCGCCGCGCGCCAGCCTGTCCAGGCCCGCGTTGATCTCCCCGAGCCGGAGCGTGTGGGTGAGCAGGCGCTCGACCGGCAGCAAGCCCGCCCGGTACATGGCGATGAACCGGGGCAGGTCGCGCGAGGGCACCGCCGAGCCCATGTACGAGCCTTGGATCGTCCGCTCCTCGGCCACCACGCTCACGGCGGGAACGGAGAGCATGCGGCCCGGCGCGGGCAGGCCGACCGTCACCGTCGTCCCGCCCCGGCGCGTCGCGGCAAAGGCCTGGGCGAAGACCGCTTCGCTGCCGACGGTTTCGATCGCGTGCTGGACGCCGCCCTGGGTCAGGTCGCGGATCGTCTCGGGTAGGTCGGCGTCGCGGGCTTGAAGAGCATGGTGCGCGCCCAGCTCCCGCGCGAGCGCCAGCTTGCTCGGCTGCACGTCGACCGCGACGAGCGGGCAGGCCCCGGCGGCGCGCGCGCCCAGCAATGCCGCCATGCCCACGCCGCCCAAACCGAAGACAGCCGCGCTCTCCCCCGGGCGGATTGCGGCCGTGTTGACCGCCGCGCCCACCCCGGTGAGCACCGCGCAGCCGAACAGCGCCGCGATCTCCGGCGGCAGCGGGTCGTCGACGCGCACCGCCGAGCGCGCGGAAACTACGCAGAATTCCGCGAAGGCCGACACGCCGAGGTGGTGGTTGAGGCTCTCGCCGTCCGCGTCCCGCAGCCGCCGGCCGCCGCTGAGCAGCTCGCCTGCCCCATTCGCCTTGGCCCCGGCCTCGCACAAGGCGGCGCGTCCGGCGGCGCAGGGCCCGCAGCGCCCGCAGGCGGGGACAAACGCGAACACCACCTGGTCGCCCACGCGCAGTTCGGACATGCCGGGCCCGAGCTCCGCGACGGTGCCCGCGGCTTCGTGGCCCAGAACCATGGGCAGCGGGCGCGGGCGCGAGCCGTCCACCACGGACAAATCCGAGTGGCACAGCCCGGCGGCGGCCACACGGACCAGAATCTCGCCCGCGCCGGGCCCGTCGAGCGAGACCTCCTCGATCCCGAGCGGGCGCGAGTCGGAATAAGGCGCGGCCAGCCCGCTTTGCCGCAGCACCGCCGCCTGCATCTTCACGCCGGAAGCTCCACTGCAATGGACTCCAGAGCCCGCCGCAGCTCCGGGGTAAACGGCGCGGGCCGGCGGGTCTCCCGGTCGACGAACACGTGTACGAACCAGCCTTCCGCCGCCGCCCGCGCCTCGCCCACGCGAAATAGCCCGATGCCGTAGCGCACGCTGGTGCGGCCCAGGTGCTCGACGCGCAGGCCCGCGTCGATCCGGTCCGGAAAGGAGAGCTCCGACAGGTAGCGGCAGTGCGACTCCGCGCAGATGCCGAGCAGCGGGCCGGCCATGAAGTCGAGGCCCGAGGCAATGAGGTAACCGCTGATGGTGGTGTCGAAGTAGCTGTAGTACTGCGCGTTGTTCACGTGGCCGTAGGCGTCGTTGTCGGCCCAGCGGGTGGTGATCTCGGAGAAGTGCGGGTAGCGGGCGCGTTCGGCCATGCGGGAACAGTACACGTTCCGCGGAACGCTGCAAAGCACGTGACAACCCCGGCTCGCATGCGCTAACTTACCCCTCGGTAAGCAAATCTTTCCGCTGGAGACGGGGCCGGGATGGACGTGCGTTCGCTGTTCGACCTGACCGGGCGCGTCGCCGTGGTGACCGGCGGCTCGGTGGGGCTGGGCCGGCAGATGGCCGAAGGGCGGGCGGAGGCGGGGGCGCGTCTGGTTTTGTGCGCGCGCAAGCTCCCCCGCTGCGAGCAGGCGGCGGAGGAGCTGCGGGCCGGGGGCGCGGAGGTTCTGGCGCTCTCCTGCGATGTGAAGGACCCGGAAAGCGTGGCAACGGCGGTCGCGGCGATGATGGAGAGGTTCGGGCGCATCGACTTTCTGGTCAACAACGCCGGGACTACCTGGGGCGCGCCCGCCGAGGCGATGGCCCTTCCGGACTGGACCAGGGTGCTCGACACCAACCTGACCGGGAGTTTTCTGTTCTCCCAGGCCGTGGGTCGGGTAATGCTGGCCGCCGGGCGCGGGTCGATCCTCAACATCGCCTCGATCGCGGGTTTGCGCGGCATGGGTGCGGGGCTGGACGCGATCGCGTACAGCACCAGCAAGGGCGGGCTTCTCACGTTCACGCGCGACCTGGCCACCAAGTGGGGCGCGCGCGGCATCCGGGTCAACGCGCTCGCGCCGGGATGGTTTCCGAGCGACATGTCGAAGGCGGTTTTGGAGCGGCAGGGCGGGGCATTGCTCGAAAAAATACCCCTCGGGCGGTTCGGCGGGGCGGACGATCTGAAGGGAGCCGCAGTGTTTTTTGCCTCCGACGCCTCCGCGTTCGTGACCGGGCAGGTACTCGCGGTAGACGGCGGCCAGACGGCCTAAAAGACTCGAGGAGGGCAGGGCGATGATTCAGAGCGCGGAGCAGAGGAAGCGGCGGCGGGCGAGCGGCGGGACGTTTCTGATCGAGGACCGGACGCCGGAGGAGATTTTCACGCTCGAGGACCTGTCCCCGGAGCAGGGGCAGATCGCGGAGCTGGCGACGAGTTTCGCCGAGGAGCGGATCATGACGCAGATCTCGGCGATCGAGCGCAAGGACTACGAGGTGAGCCGGGCGCTGATGCGGGAGCTGGGCGAGCTGGGGATGCTCGGCGTGGACGTGCCGGAGGAGTACGGCGGGCTGGGCCTGGACAAGGTGACCTCGACGCTGGTGACGGACAAAATGGCGGTGTGCGGCTCGTTCTCGGTCACGTTCGGCACGCACGTGACGATCGGAACGCTGCCGCTGGTCTGGTACGGGACAGAGGAGCAAAAGGCCAAGTACCTGCCCAAGCTGGCGTCGGGCGAGTGGATCGCGGCGTACGCGCTGTCGGAGTCCTCGGCCGGGTCGGACGCGATGAACATCCGCACGAAAGCGACCTTGACCCCCGACGGCAGGCATTACGTGCTGAACGGCGAGAAGATGTGGATTTCGAACGCCGGAATGGCGGGCCTGTTCACGGTGTTCGCGAAGATCGACGGGGAGCGCTTCTCGGCGTTCCTGATCGAGCGCGGGACCGAAGGACTGACGATCGGCAACGAGGAGCACAAGCTGGGGATTCGCGGCTCCTCGACCTGCCCCCTGATCCTGCAGGACTGCAAAGTCCCGGTCGAGAACCTGCTGGGCACCGCGGGCGAGGGTCACCGGATCGCGTTCAACATCCTGAACGTGGGCCGCTACAAGCTCGCCGCGGGGTGTAACTGCATGTCGAAGGTGGCGTTTCGGGACGGGGTGCGGTACGCGCGGGAGCGGGTCGGGTTCGGCAAGCCGGTCACCTCGTTCGGCCTGGTGCGGGAGAAGATCGCGGCGACTGCGGCCGGGATTTACGCGATGGACTCGGTGATCTACCGGGTGGTGGGGGCGATCGACGAGGCGCTGGCGGAGCTCGACCCGTCCGCGCCGGGGTACACGCAGGAGGCGCAGCGGCGGATCGAGGAGTTCGCGGCGGAGTGCTCGATCCTGAAGTTCAGCTCGTCGGAGACTTTGGCCCGGGCAGCGGACGACATGCTGCAGCTGCACGGGGGCTACGGCTACGTGGAGGAGTTCCCGGCGGAGCGGACCTACCGCGACGCGCGCATCAACCGCATCTTCGAGGGGACCAACGAGATCAATCGGCTGATCGCGACGGGCTGGCTGGTGAAGCGGCGGCAGAAGGGGCTGTTGCCGCGCGAGGCCGAGCCGGCGGGAAAAGCCGGCCCGCTTGCGAACGCGAAGGCGCTGACGCTGTTCTGCCTCCGTGCGGCGGAGGACCGGTTCGGCAAGGATCTGGCCGAGCAGCAGGAGGTGATGGGCGGCCTGGCGGAGATGCTGGCCGAGGTGCTGATTCTGGAGTCGACGCTGCTGCGGACGGAAAAGCTGGGTGGGACGCGGCCGGTCGCGGAGCTGCTGGCGGCCTACTACGCGCCGCGCGCCTGGCGCGTGCTGAGAAACGCGGCCGAGTACGTGCTGGGCGCGACGCTGGAGGGCGAGACCCTGCGCGCGGGCATGGACACGGTGCAGCGGCTGTGCGAGCGTGAGCCGGTGGACTCGGTCGCGCTCGGACGGGGGATCGCCGCCGTGATGGTAGAGGCGGGGCAGTACGTGCTGCCGGTGGCCCGCGCGGCAGCCCGCCCGAGCGCGGCGGCGTAGGAATGGACGGAAAGGGGACGGGAATGCTTGGAGTGGAGCGTCACGGAGACGTCTTGGAG
>CAXUEU010000001.1:80557-89952 GCA_964250195.1 uncultured Acidobacteriaceae bacterium | reverse complement strand
CTGACGGTGTTTCCCGACGGCCGAACGCTGGTCCAGGGCACCACGGACACGGGCCTGGCGCGGTCGCTCTATGCCCGGTTCCTGGGCAGCTGACCGAGCGGTTAAAATGATCAGGCAGGCGACTTTTCCCCACGAGCGCACCATCCCTACACAGACATCGGAGTTCCGTGAGCACAGCAGGACCTACCCAGCAAGCCAAACACCCGGTGCAGCACATGCGCCGGAACCCGCCCATCGCCGGCGAGGCCGAGGCGATCGCGGCCGCGCAGGGCGGCGACGGACGCGCCTTCGAAACCCTCTACGGGCTCCACAAACGGCGCGTCTACTCCCTTTGCCTCCGGATGCTCGGCAACGTCGCCGAGGCCGAAGACCTGACCCAGGAGGCTTTCCTCCAGCTCTATCGCAAGATCGGGACCTTCCGCGGCGACTCCGCCTTCTCGACCTGGCTGCACCGGCTCGCGGTCAACGTCGTGCTCATGCATCTGAGGAAGAAAGGCCTGCCGCAGGTGTCGCTCGAGGAAACGCTCGAGCCCTCCTCCGACGACGGCCCGCGCAAGGACATCGGCGCGCGCGACCTGAACCTGTCCGGCTCCATCGACCGGGTCACGCTCGAGCGCGCGGTCGAAAATCTGCCCCCCGGCTACCGCCTCGTCTTCGTGCTCCACGACGTAGAGGGCTACGAACACAACGAGATCGCCGGCATGTTGGACTGCTCCATTGGCAACAGCAAGTCCCAGCTGCACAAGGCGCGCATGAAGCTGCGCGACCTGCTCAAGTCCGGACTGCGAAAGGACGCACACGAATGATGGATCAAACCCCGGATTGCGCCGCCTTCCAGCAGCGCCTGCCGCAGCTGTTCGAAGCGGGAGCGGACTTCTCCGACGAGCCGCACCTGCGCACCTGCGACAACTGCGCGGAGCTGGTGCGCGACCTCGAGTACATCGCCCAACAGGCTAAGTTGCTGATGCCCATCCACGACCCCTCGCCCGCCGTGTGGGACAACATCAAGACCGCCCTCGGGAGTGCGCCGGAGCCGGTGCCCGAGGCGAAACGGTAAAAGCGGCCTCATCGACCCGCAAATTCGGCGGCGTCCCGGATGAGACCCGCCGCGAAGCGGGGCTCACAAGGTTTGCCGAAGCCGCGAAACTACTCATGAGACCGCTTTTAGCCGGACACCAACGCGTCGCGCTCCTCGGCTTCATGGGCGCGGGTAAAACCACCGTGGGCCGCCTGCTCGCTCCCATGCTGGGCTGGCGGTTCCTGGATACCGATGCAATGCTGGTCGAGCGGCACGGCGCGTCGATCGCCTTGCTGTTCGAGCAACACGGTGAGGCGAGGTTTCGCGAGTGGGAGGCTTCGGTGGTGGCTTCAGCCTTATCCGAGGAGCAGGTTGTGATCGCCCTGGGCGGCGGCGCGGTCGAGCATGCCGCGACGCGGGCGCTGCTGTTTGGGGATGCCGGAACAATGACGGTCTTCCTCGAAACCCCGCTCCCGGTAGCCCTCGCGCGCTGCGCGGCGGAGCCCGGGGCTGCATCGCGGCCGGTGCTGGCGGATGCCGAGCGACTCCATACCCGGTTCACGGGCCGGCTGCCGCTGTACCGGTCCAGCCGGCTGGCGCTCGTGACGGAAAACAGAACTCCCGCCGCGCTCGCCCGTGCGCTCGCCGAGGCAGTCCATTCCCCGGTTCGGGCAAGCACCCCATGACCAAGCACCCCATGACCGAGAGAAACGACCGCCTGCCCGAGCTGCCGCCCGAAGCTTTTCGCAAGGAAGACGCGGGCGACGACGCCGAGTTCTACGCGCCCGCCCGTCTGGTCACGCATATCGACGAAGCGGCGGCGCGCGCGCTGACCTCGTATTATCGAGCCACCCTGCCGGCCGGGGGTGTTCTGCTGGACCTGATGTCGAGCTGGGTCAGCCATCTGCCGCCGGAGGCGGCCTTCACCGAGGTTATCGGCCACGGCATGAACGCGGAGGAGCTGGGCGCCAATCCCCGGCTGACCCGGAGCTTCGTGCAGAACCTGAACCGCACCCCCGCCCTGCCGCTCGCGGCGGAAAGCTGCGACGCCGCCCTGTGCTGCGTCGGCGTTCAGTACCTGCAGCATCCCGTGGAGGTCTTCTCCGAAGTCCTGCGCGTCCTGCGGCCGGGCGCGCCCTTCCTCGTCAGCTTCTCCAACCGCTGCTTCGCGACCAAGGCGGTGGCGATCTGGCGGTCGCTCGACTCGAGCGGCCATGCCGCCCTGGTGCGGCTCTACATGGAGCGAGCCGGGTTTGAGGAAGTCCGCGCGGAGGTGCTGCGGGACGGCTCCGCGAGCGATCCACTGATCGTGGTCATGGGGCGGCGCTGAAGGGATCCAAGCTGGATACGGTCCGGCGAGTGATGGGTGGATTGAACATAGCGCATCTCCCCCGGGGGTCGGCAGTGTTGGCAGTCGAACCGCTTCTCCATCCTTAGTTGTGCGGACCGGCAGACGAAGAGATGGACGGGGGCGAGCTTGCCGAACCGGCTTCGTGCAGCAATCTAAGTCTCTGGAGCAGCGCCGGCTCGCGATGCGCGTCTTCCGCGCGGCCGGCACCGCGGTAAGCCTTGGAAAACCGATAGTGAGCCGTCTCATTATTCGGGTCGGACCGAGTCGCCGCGAGCAGGTAGGCCAGGCTTTCCGCTTCCCTGCCATCCTGAGCGAGCACACTCCCGGATATGCGCCGCCGCGCTGCGGCGAAGCTCGTTTCCGCATGCTAGTAGACTCGTGAAACCATGCCCGACTTGACCTGCTCGCCGCCGCAGCTTCCGGCATCTCGATTTCCCGAGCTTTCTCCGCAAGCGCGGGTCATCTGGGCAAAAAGCGGCGAGGACGGCGGACATGGGCTGCTTGCGCACATGCTCGATGTCGCCGCATCGGCTGAGGTGTTGCTGGAACGCGAACCGAGCACGACGCTGTGCTGGGCCGCGCGGGCTTTCGGGATACCGGAGCCTGATGCGGCACGGGTGATCGCGGCCCTTGCCGGACTGCACGACTATGGAAAAGCGATTCCCGGTTTCCAGTGCAAGTGGGAGCAAGGGCAGAAAAGGGTCGAAGCCGCGGGTCTCCCGTTCCCGTCGGACCGCGGCTCCGGGGATCACAGTCTGGCGAGCGCGGTACTGCTCGACGAGGAGTTTCGTCCTTCCGGGACATGCGGAGCATGGCTGCATGCTGCGATTCAAGCCGTCAGCATGCACCACGGATACAACAAGGAGCCGCGGGGGTTCCATCGCGGCGGCCTGAGCGGCAAGCAGGCTTGGGTGCAGACCAGGCGGGAGCTCCTTTCCGCTTACCTGCATGCCGTAGGCATTCAAATTCGCCCCGAGCTGGAAGAAGTGCCGCTCGCGGCAGTGGCGTGGCTCGCTGGTTTAACCAGTACCGCGGACTGGATCGCGTCCAATCCGGACTGGTTTCCCCCTGGGGAGCGAGCCGATGCGCTCGGGGACCATCTCCATGCGGCGCGGGCACTGGGGAGGCGAGCCCTGGACAAGATCGGGTGGCCGGTTTTTCAGCTCCCCGTTTCGTCCGCGGCGCCTGTCGAGGAGCTTCTCCGCGCCATGCTGCCGGACGGGGCAGACGCGGTGCCCCGGCCCTTGCAGGTGGCGGGTGCCGAACTGCTGACCCGAGTGAGCGGACCGGCGCTGCTCCTTGTGGAAGCACCCATGGGTGAGGGCAAGACGGAGTTGGCTCTGCTGGCCCACGCCCGGCTGCAGGCCGCGAACGGCCATCGCGGCTTCTATTTCGCCATGCCGACGCAGGCGACCGGCGATGCGATCTTCCGCCGTGCGCTGCGCTTTCTCTCCGGTTACGCGGCGCAAAGCAGTCTCGATATCCAGCTCGCTCATGGCGGGGCCGCGTTCAACGAAGATATGCAGCGCTTGCGCGGCGTATGGGATGACGACGGAGAGAATGGGATCGGCTCTTCGGCGTGGTTCGCCCAGCACCGCCGTGCGCTCCTTTCTCCTTACGGGGTCGGCACGGTCGACCAGGCGCTGCTCGGGGTGCTGCATGTCAAACATCATTTCGTGCGGCTTTGGGGCCTGGCGAACCGTGTCGTGGTGCTGGATGAGGTCCACGCCTACGACACCTACACGTCCGGCCTGATTGCGTGTCTGCTGCGCTGGTTGCGGGCGCTGGGCTGCTCGGTGATCTTGATGAGCGCGACCCTGCCCAACCGCACACGTCGCGAGCTGTGTGCCGCTTGGGGCGTGGAGCAGATGCCGGAGCCGGCCTACCCTCGCATCATGGCGGCGTCGGAGAGCGGCGTGCAAGCGGCAACGTTTGCCTGCCGCCCGCTCGCACCCATTCACGTCAGCGGCATCGGCGAGGATCTCGACGCGCTGGCTCGCCGTGCTTTGACCTGTTTGGAGGAGGGCGGGTGCGGCGCGGTCGTGGTCAACACGGTCGACCGCGCACAAAAGCTGTACACCCTGCTCGCCGGGCAGGGGGTCATGCCGATCCTTTTCCACGCGCGCTTTCCGGCTGACGAGCGCGGCGCGCGCGCCGAGGAAGTGCTCGGCACGTTCGGCGCTCCCTTTTCGGCCGGCGAACGGCCCGCGAAGGCCCTGGTGATCGCGACCCAGGTCATCGAGCAGTCGCTCGACGTGGACTTCGACTTCATGATCTCCGACCTGGCGCCGATCGATCTCCTGCTGCAGCGGGCGGGCCGGCTGCACCGGCACAACCGGCCGCGCCCCGAGGCGCACCGGCAAGCGCGGCTCTTTGTCGCCGGTCTGCTGCCGGAAGGCCTGCCTGAGACGAAGCAGACCGCGTGGGAGTTCATCTACGACCCGTATATCCTGCTGCGAACCTGGGCGTGGCTTACCCGCGAGACCGTTCTGCATCTGCCCGGGGACATCGACCGGCTGGTGCGGCTTGTCTACGATGACGACGCGCTGCCCGAAAGTCTGAACGAAAAAACCGTACAGCAGATCGATACGAGGGCCTATGCCGAACACATCGCCGAGCATGGGCAGGAGCGTCAGGCGGCGCTGAACGCTGCCATCGACGTGCGCAACGAACCGCAGGCCGCTTACGGCGAGAACCCGAAAGGCCATGAGCAGGACGAGGGCGGCCTCGGCATCCTGGCCCGCACGCGCCTGGGCGAGGAGGGGATTGCGGTCGTGCCGGTACACCGGGTCGCGGGCGGCTGGAGTGAGCAGCCGAACGGTGAGCCGTTCGACCCGGATGCACCGGTGGATGAGGCTCGGGCGCAGCGGCTCTACCGGAGGCAGCTTCGGCTCAGCCGCAAGCCGCTGCCCGCAAAGCTTGGGGCTGTTCGGGTTCCGAGGGCGTTCGCGGAGCACCCTTTGCTCGCGCACCTGAAGCCGCTTCTTCTTGCCGAGGGGGTTGCCGAGTTTGGTTCTCTCCGTGTAACGCTCGATGCGGTTTTAGGCATTGTGTATAAAACTGAGGCTGCCGGCATGGTAACCGGCCAAGCTGATGACTCTGGGAAGTGACCAGCCCGCCTTCAACCTGCTCGACGAGCCCTGGATTCCGGTTCGTTTCCTCGATGGAACGTCCGCCCACCTCGGGCTGCTGGAGTGCTTCGCGCGGGCAGACCGGATCCGCGCGCTCGCGGAGACCTCGCCCCCCAACCTGATCGCCCTGTACCGTGTGCTGCTGGCCGTCACGCACCGGGCGCTGACTCTGTCCGTCGAGACGTGGCAAGACAAGGACCGGGCGCGCTGGTTTCGCGAGGGCTTCCCGCCGGGGGCAGTCGAAGCCTACCTGGAGAAATGGCGGGAGCGGTTTTGGCTGTTCCACCCGGAACACCCGTTCATGCAGGTAGCCGCGCTCGCCACGGCGGAGGAGACGCGGGACAAGGTGAAGCCCTGGACGCAGATTGCGCTCGCGAGCGCTTGCGGGGCCGCGCCGGTTTTGTTCGATCACGCGATGGATGAGAACCCAAGCTGCATCTCCTTCGCAAATGCATGTATCGCCCTGCTCGGACGATTGCAGTTTGCTCCCGGCGGCACAATCAAAGTGCTGCGGACCTCAGATAACGCAGGGCCCCTTGCGGGTGCCGCTGCTGTGCTCCCGTGCGGTAAAACACTTCAAGAGACGCTCTGTCTTTGCCTTCACGGTAGATCATTAGAACCTGAAAGCGATCTCCCGGCATGGGAAAAGCGGGCACCGCAAATGAAAAATCTTTACGCGCAGCCTCGCCTGGCAACAGGACCGAACGACCGGTATACACGGTTATCGAGGGCCATCCTATATCTGCGCAGCCCAGAGAATAGGGTGCGGTACGTTCGCTATGCGGCGGGTCTCGCGCTCAAGGATGACCCAAACGCACCGGATCCGATGGCGAGCTATCGCGCGGTCAAGGATGGGCTGGTGCGGCTCACTTTCCGCGAAGGCCGCGCGTTCTGGAGGGATCTCCGGTTCTTATTCCTGATTCAGCCCAGAAAGGTGCGCATAGAGCTTCAGTCTTGAGCTACGCGGCAAATCTTCGAAGAGAGTTTGAAGATTCAACATCTGAGCAGAGCTTACTCGTCTCAGGCACATGCCATTGTCTCGGCAAGGCCGCTAAAATCGAGCGTTGGCGTTTGGAGCAGATTGAGCTGCCTATAGCCTTCTTTGCCGATCCTAACTTAGGGTCCGCGCTGCGAGATCTGCTTAGGGATGCTGAATCGCTTTTCTATTCTCTTCGCGAGATCGCCCGGGACATGTATGCGGCTATCCATCCGAATCCAAAAAACGAGGATGTTAAAGCGCGAGTGAGTGAACTTATCGACGCGGGTCCTGCCGCCCCTGCCTTTTTCGCCGAGGCCGAGCGCACCCTGCCCCGCGTGCTCCGGCTGTTTGCCGAGACCCGGGACGACCCGGCCCGCGAGCTTTGGCAAGCTATGCTGCTCCGCGCCGCCGAAAAAACCTGGGACGCGCTTCGGCAAGGCCTGGGCTCCTCGCCGCGCGCGCTGCGGGCCGAGGCCGAGGCGTACCCGCGCTTTCGCGGGATGCTGCGCAAGCAAGGACTGCTGCCTGAACAGAAACCCGAGGCACTTACAGCATGAGCGAAGCCTTTCTCACCTATCTCCGGGACCTGCGCGAGCGGGACCGCGGCGCGCTCGCGAAACTCAAGCGCTCGCTCGCCTTCCCGCCCGGCGCTTACCCGCCAGCCTACCCCTATGTGGAGCGCTTCGCCGGGCTGGAATCCAGCGAATCCCGCCGGCGCGCGCTGTATTTGACGGCCGGCCTCTACGCCCTGCATCCCGTCGACGCCGGGCGATCCCTCGCCGCGGCGCTGGCCGAGCTGATACGCCGGCGCGAAAGCGAGAGCATAGAGAAGCGCTTCATCGCTCTTTTGGGCGCGGACGCGGAAAACCTCAACGTTTACCTGCGCCAGGTCGTCGGCCTGCTGGCCGCCGAGGAGCTCGGACTGGACTACACGCGGCTGCTGCGGGACCTTTCCACGTGGCTGAACCCCCATGCGCGAGAGGCGCTCGACCGGGTACGCCAACGCTGGGCCAGGGACTTTTACGCGCCCCGCAAACCGGAGTTTGTCGAAGAGTAAGGAGACCTATGCGCCGATTTATCGAAATCCACCTCATTCAAAACTTTGCCCCGTCGAACCTGAACCGCGACGATACCGGCGCGCCCAAGGACGCGATTTTCGGCGGCTTTCGCCGGGCGCGCGTCAGCAGCCAGTGCCTCAAGCGGGCCATGCGGTTGTTTGCGCACGAGAACTTGCTGGTCGCCCCGGAGCACCAGGGAGTGCGCACCAAAAAACTGCGGCTGGTCCTGGAAGAAAAACTCGCGGCACGCGATCGCACTGAAGCCGGGCAACGCATCGAAGCGGCTCTGGCTTCGGCCGGCCTTCAACTCAAGGAGGACGGCAAAACGCAGTACCTGCTCTTCCTTGGCAACGCCGAGATTGAAGCGTTCGCCGATCTGGTGGACCGACGCTGGGACGAGCTGAGCTCGGGCGACAAAACCGCGGGCGAGAAGAAGTCGAAAAAAGATGCGAAAGCCGACGCATCACCCGAACTCGCGAGGGCGGCGAAGGCGATCCTGAACGGCGGCAAGGCCGTCGACATCGCCCTGTTCGGGCGCATGCTCGCCGACCTGCCCGCGGTCAACCAGGATGCGGCCTGCCAGGTGGCGCACGCCATCAGCACCCATAGGGTCGAGCGCGACTTCGACTACTTCACCGCCGTCGACGATATGGGCGCCGCGGACGAGACAGGCGCGGGCATGATCGGGCAGATCGAGTTCAACTCAGCCACCTTCTATCGCTACGCCGTGATCGACTACGAGAAGCTGACCGCGAATCTTCACGGCGACCGCGAACTGGCTCAGGCGGCGCTCAAGGCCTTTGTGCAGGCAAGCGCCCGCGCCCTGCCGACCGGCAAGCAAAACACCTTTGCGGCGCACAATCCGCCCGCTTTTGTCGGGGTGAGCCTGCGCCATGCCGGACCCATGAACCTGGCCAACGCGTTTGAAAAGCCGGTGCGGGAGAACCGCGACAGCCCGCTTACTTCGCTTTCGGTGGGCGAATTGGCCGCCCACGAGGAGAAGCTCGCCGCCGCCTTCGCCGACCCGCGCGACCGCTGGGGCTTCTGGGATATGACCGAAGCCTGGCCCGAGGGCAAGGGTGAGCGGCACGCGAGCGTGGACGCGCTGACGAACTGGGTCGCGGCGCAGGTGGCCTGAGCCATGCCGACCCTGCTTCTTCGCCTCCAGGGGGCCATGCAGTCCTGGGGAACGACCAGCCGCTTCGACGAGCGCGACACACAGCTGGAGCCGTCGAAGTCCGGCGTGGTCGGCCTCCTGTGCGCCGCGCTGGGCCGCGACCGCGCCGAGCCGGTTCGGGACCTGGCCGCGCTGCGCATGGGCGTGCGCTGCGACCGCGAAGGCGTGCTGCTGCGCGACTACCAGACCGTGGGCGGCAGCCGAAGCGGTCAGACAAATCTTCTGACCGCGAACGGAAAAATGAAAGAGCATCCAGTCGTCAGCCCACGCTATTACCTCGCGGATGCCGCCTTTCTGGTCGGGCTGGAGGGCGAGGACCGCACTTTGCTCGCGGCCGCTCACGCCGCCCTGCGCGCCCCGGTGTGGCCGCTTGCCCTGGGCCGCAAGAGTTTCCCGCCCGGCTGCCCCGTGCATCTGCCCGGCGGGCTGGTGGAGGCCGGCTTGCTCGAAGCCCTACGCGCCTGGCCGCGGCTCGCTCCGAGCGCCCATCCCGGCCCGCTCCGCCTCGCCCTCGAAGATGCGAGCGAAGGCTCCATGCGCCTGGATCAACCGGCCGGGCCGTTCGCCGGACGGGTCTTCGGTCCGCGTTTTGTGTCCACACAGATGCTTGAACTGGAGGCCGCCGATGCACCTGACCCGGCTCGCGCTTAATCCGCAGCACCCGGAGGCCCGGCGCGACCT
>CAXUEU010000001.1:25470-80547 GCA_964250195.1 uncultured Acidobacteriaceae bacterium | reverse complement strand
CGGCAGCCCGCCCGCGCGGTTTCTCTGGCGGCTGGAGCAGGAGTGTCCGATCGTGCTGATCCAGTCCGCGACCGAGGGTGCCTGGGAGCCTCCGCTCGGCTATCTTGCGCGCGGGCTCGAAACCAAACAGGTCTCGCTGGAAACCCTGGTCGAGGCCGGACGCCGCTATGCGTTTCGCCTGCTTGCCAACCCGACCGTGTGCCGCGCGGGCAAGCGGGTTCCGCTGCTCCGGCAGGCGGCGCAAACCGAGTGGCTGGAGCGCAAGGGCGCCCGGCACGGCTTCTCCTTGCTCTCCGCGGCGATCACGGGCCGGAGCCGCTGGACGCACAAGAACATCTCCGCCGAACAGGTCCGCTTCGACGGGATCCTCCAGGCGCGCGACCCGGCGCGGCTTCGCGAAGCGCTCACGGCGGGCATCGGTCCGGCAAAAGCATTCGGCTGCGGGCTGCTGAGCCTCGCGCCGCAGGGGTAAGCGCTCGTGCTGCCGCCGCCCCGACCCTTGCCCATCAAGGACCGCGTCTCGCTTATTTTCATCGAGCGCGGCCAGGTCGACGTCCTCGACGGCGCATTCGTTGTCGTGGATCAGGGGGGCGTCCGCACCCACATCCCCCTCGGCTCGGTGGCCTGCATCATGCTGGAGCCGGGCACGCGTGTCTCCCACGCCGCCGTCCACCTGGCTTCTACCGTCGGCACCTTGCTGGTGTGGGTCGGCGAAGCGGGGGTGCGCCTGTACGCGAGCGGCCAGCCCGGCGGCGCGCGCTCCGACCGTCTGCTCTACCAGGCCAGGCTGGCGCTCGACGACGATTTGCGGCTCAAGGTCGTGCGGAAGATGTATGCAGTGCGCTTCGGCGAGCCCGCTCCCGAGCGCCGCAGCGTCGAGCAGCTCCGCGGCATCGAGGGCGTCCGCGTTCGGGAAACATACAAATTGTTGGCCCGGCAGTTCGGGGTGGAGTGGCGGGCCCGGAACTATGACCGGGACGCCTGGGACCTTGCCGACCTGCCGAACCGCTGCCTTTCCTCGGCTACCAGCTGCCTGTACGGCATAGCGGAAGCCGCCGTGCTCGCCGCCGGGTACGCGCCCGCGGTCGGCTTCATCCATACCGGCAAGCCGCTTTCCTTCGTCTACGACATCGCCGATCTATTCAAATTTGAAACCGTGGTGCCCGCCGCCTTCCGCATCGCCGCCAGGGGCAGCATCCATGCCGAGCGCGAGGTGCGCCTGGCCTGCCGCGACATCTTTCGCTCCACCAAGCTGCTCGCGCGCATTGTCCCTTTGATCGAGGAGGTCCTGTCCGCCGGTGAGATCGCGCCGCCCTCCCCATCGCCCGAGTCGGTGCCGCCGGCCATTCCCAATGCGGCGGGCCACGGGGACGCGGGCCACCGGGTGCGGTCGTGAGTTTCCTGGTCGTGGTGACGGAGAACGTTCCGCCCCGTCTGCGGGGACGTATCGCTGTCTGGCTGCTGGAGGTGCGGGCCGGCGTATACATCGGCGACGTGTCCCGACGGACCCGCGAGATGATTTGGGAACAGCTGCTCGCCGGCTGCGAGGCAGGCAGCGTCGTAATGGCATGGGCCAGTGCCCACGAGTCCGGCTACGAGTTCCAGACCCTCGGCACCAACCGGCGCCTACCGGTCGAGTATGACGGGCTGTTCCTGGTGGCCTTTCATCCCGCCCCGGTAAACGATTTTTGACAACCGGAGAAAATCGGTAGGCCTGCGTGCCTGCTGGATGTATCCTGCAATGAGTGACTTGCAGCAAGTGTGTTCCCCGCGCCCGCGGGGATGAACCGACCTCTCGTCAACTTGGTACGGGCCGTCAATTGTGTTCCCCGCGCCCGCGGGGATGAACCGACCTCTCGTCAACTTGGTACGGGCCGTCAATTGTGTTCCCCGCGCCCGCGGGGATGAACCGGATACCTATAACGAGCAGCAGCAGGAGTACCAGTGTTCCCCGCGCCCGCGGGGATGAACCGGTGGCCATCACGTTCGTAATCTAGCCTGGCGGGTGTTCCCCGCGCCCGCGGGGATGAACCGCTCCCCCTGCTGCCAGTATTGGCCGCATACCCGTGTTCCCCGCGCCCGCGGGGATGAACCTGCCCGCTTCTGGGCCGGGACAGGGCTCCCCTGGTGTTCCCCGCGCCCGCGGGGATGAACCGTTTCAGGTCGCGCGCATTGCTCGGACCGAAACGTGTTCCCCGCGCCCGCGGGGATGAACCGTCCCTCTTGACTGCCAGCTCGACCCCTGCTCCGTGTTCCCCGCGCCCGCGGGGATGAACCGTACTGCGGTAATGGCGAAGATAGGAAGACCCAGTGTTCCCCGCGCCCGCGGGGATGAACCGCAGCCGGGGTTCGGCCAGCTCGGCGGGCGGGAGTGTTCCCCGCGCCCGCGGGGATGAACCGGGGTTGTCCCGGCCGGGGAGTCTCTCGCGACCGTGTTCCCCGCGCCCGCGGGGATGAACCGGGGACCCATCGCCTCGCGACCTGATTTCGATTGTGTTCCCCGCGCCCGCGGGGATGAACCGTAGGACTTTTGCGGGCGAAACGGGAGAATCCTGTGTTCCCCGCGCCCGCGGGGATGAACCGGAAATGACAACCGGCTACCAACCGGACAAGGAGTGTTCCCCGCGCCCGCGGGGATGAACCGCGATTATCCGTAGCGTCGTCCGCGTGTTCGTGGTGTTCCCCGCGCCCGCGGGGATGAACCGGTCGCCTTTGTTATCGAGCGACCCTAGTGAATGTGTTCCCCGCGCCCGCGGGGATGAACCGTCATCGGCGGCGGAAACAGTTACGCCCTCGCGGTGTTCCCCGCGCCCGCGGGGATGAACCGCCGTTGAAGTAAATAGGCTGTGCAATGCGGGAGTGTTCCCCGCGCCCGCGGGGATGAACCGTCGAACAGGGTAGTCAGAACGTTATTATAGACGTGTTCCCCGCGCCCGCGGGGATGAACCGTTATGCGCCGAAAAGACGGTTTACATCCAGCAGTGTTCCCCGCGCCCGCGGGGATGAACCGGAACACGGTCTAACCAGAATCGGCGCTGCATTGTGTTCCCCGCGCCCGCGGGGATGAACCCCGCTATTAGCATCCGCTAAAGCCAGAGCCGTAGTGTTCCCCGCGCCCGCGGGGATGAACCGTGGCCCCGGCGTTCGGCAGCACATTGTTAGCGGTGTTCCCCGCGCCCGCGGGGATGAACCGCCATGCAACGTATCGACAGCCTGCGTGATAGCGTGTTCCCCGCGCCCGCGGGGATGAACCGCTGCCACCCTTGCTCGGGGTCCTGGGCCACAAGTGTTCCCCGCGCCCGCGGGGATGAACCGATCGTGGTCGGCATCGGCGAGGACGGGCCGCGGTGTTCCCCGCGCCCGCGGGGATGAACCGTACCGCGAAGACAGAACCCGCCGCCGCCAACAGTGTTCCCCGCGCCCGCGGGGATGAACCGGCCGGCACCGGGATCATCTGGTGCTCGGTGCCCGTGTTCCCCGCGCCCGCGGGGATGAACCGTTATCCATATCTTCTTCGGTGAACGAAAAGCGGTGTTCCCCGCGCCCGCGGGGATGAACCGCCTTGGGTTGAGGTTTGGCATTGCGGACGCGCGTGTTCCCCGCGCCCGCGGGGATGAACCGCGGTGCCGCAGGGCCGAACTCCTACAACGCGGGTGTTCCCCGCGCCCGCGGGGATGAACCGAAACTCACGGACTGCGATATAGCGTCGCTGAAGTGTTCCCCGCGCCCGCAGGGATGAACCGGGTCCACATCGGCGACGACACCATCATCTGCGGTGTTCCCCGCGCCCGCGGGGATGAACCGCTGACGAACCGAGAAAAGGAGGTCGTTTCCATGTGTTCCCCGCGCCCGCGGGGATGAACCGATTGAGCCCGTGCCGTGACAGGTCCACCGGATGTGTTCCCCGCGCCCGCGGGGATGAACCGTGCTGGCGAGCGTCGACATCGAGCGGCTGGGCGTGTTCCCCGCGCCTGCGGGGATGAACCGGTCGGCAACGTCCGCAACCAGGGCATCGACATGTGTTCCCCGCGCCCGCGGGGATGAACCGAGCTACACGGCTTCAGTCGAAGCCGAGGAGTTGTGTTCCCCGCGCCCGCAGGGATGAACCGGCGTTGTGGCTGGACAGCGACTACAGCGCCATGTGTTCCCCGGCATCTGCGGGGATGAACCGTGATCGTCCATCGCTATGCTCAGCCCGCCGGAGTGTTCCCCGCATTCGCGGGGATGAACCAGCGGCCGGCAGCCGGCCGGCACTCGCATTGTGTTTCCCCCGAGTAAGCGGGCTGGAAAGAGCGACAAACCGATAACGCTGTGCCGTGAGGCTTCCTGCGATACCGATGCTGCCCTGGCCCCGGCTCCTTCACGCGTAGACCGCTCATTCCGGTCGCCCGACTCTTACCGGACCGGATGCAAAGCGGATGCGGAGCTGCCCGGCTCCAGAAGCGCCCTGACCCCAGGGTGCACTCTCGCCGCCTTCAACAGGATTTCGCCCGCGCAACGAGCATCTTCCGCAGCATCATGCGCCCGGTACGGAATCCTGAAGCAGCGAGCAAGGTGAGTCAGTTTGTGGCTGGAAAGATGAGGCCACGCCAGGCGAGCCGCGCTGCATGTATCGACCCACGCCGGTATTCCGATCGGCTGTAGACCATAACGTCGACCGGCAGCCGTGAGAGCCGACCGGTCGAACAAGGTATGGCTTGCTACGAGTCTTCCTTCCAGAAGCGCCTCTACACAAGGGTGAACCTGGGCCCACGTACGCGCCCCCAGAACGTCTCCGGAGCCGATGCCATGGACCCGAACGTTCCATGGCGAGAAGGCCGCCTCGGGATTTACGAGCGCACTCCATGTGGCCGCGAGTTTACTTTCGTTGAACACAGCAATCCCGATCTGGCAGATGCTTGACATAGCTTCGTTGGCCGTTTCTACGTCGATCACCGCGAAGTTCATGATTGATTCGGTACTGAGACCAGCTTATCTCGAAGCATTGATTCGGTTCTCCTAACTTGTCTTGAAACGGTACTCATGAGGCAAGCAAGCCTTCTGGACTTAGCTGACATGCGGCAGAAAATTATCGCTTTGAAGGCCGTCGCGCACGAATGCGTCAGGAAATCAGATAAGGGCCGGGCGGCGACCGAGCTCATCTCTGTCTATAGGCGAAAGCTTTGTTTCTTCGCCGGCGCAGGACTTGCCGAACGAAGTCGCGCCGGCGGCTCATGATCGCTTTGCCGGCAGGGATGCGCGGGTGTGCTGACGGGAGGCGAAGCGGAGGTGACGGTTCGAACGGGTTCAAATACGGAGTACAAAGATATCCATGGCACTATGAACATGGATCGAGAACCGGCTACAAGTTCAGCTCGGCAGTCCCCATACCTTGGTTCGGTGATTCTGGACGTTCACTTTCTCTTTTCCTGCGCCGGTCTCTGTACTCCGGCAAAACGGTGCGGAGATGAGGTCGAAGGGGGCAAGCATCGGCAGGCGCTGTACTGAGAGGTGAAACCAAGGCCGGACCTGCGACTCGCATTCGTGCGCGCTGACGCCGCGACCACGCTGGCCGAGAGTGGAGCCCTCGACCCGCTCGGCCTCCACCGCCGCGACGCCGTACGGCAGGTCGAGTGGCGACGAAGGAGCTCCACCGCTGAGAAACTGTGGCGGAGAGACAGGGATTCGAACCCTGGGTACCCTTTCGAGTACGCCGCCTTTCCAAGGCGGTACATTCAACCACTCTGCCATCTCTCCGGCCCACTTGAAATTTAACACAGGCTTCGTGGGCTTTCCGCAACCGCGAGACGGTCCCGGCTTCGCTGCCCGGCATCCCTCCTTAGGACGCGGGCAGCCGCCCGCCGGAGGATGCCCATGCCCGCACTGGACGACGAGCTGCTCGAGAAAATGCACCGCTACTGGCGCGCGGCCAACTACCTGACCGTCGGGCAGATCTACCTCCAGGACAACCCGCTTCTGGAGCGGCCGCTCACGCCCGAGGACGTCAAGCCGCGGCTGCTGGGCCACTGGGGCACCACCACCGGGCAAAACTTCCTGTACACGCACCTGAACCGCATCATCCGCGAGCACGACGCGAGCATGCTGTACATCATGGGTCCGGGGCACGGCGGCCCGGGGTTCGTGGCACACACCTACCTCGAGGGCTCCTACACCGAGGTTTACCCGGACGTAGAGCGCGACCGGGACGGCATGCGGCGGCTCTTCAGGCAGTTCTCCTGGCCTTACGGCATCCCCTCGCACGCCGCGCCGGAGACTCCGGGGTCCATTCATGAGGGCGGTGAGCTCGGCTATGCCCTGCTCCATGCCTACGGCGCGGCATTCGACAACCCCGACCTGATCGTGGCCTGCGTGATGGGTGACGGCGAGGCGGAGACCGGCCCGGCGGCGACCAGCTGGCACTCCAATAAATTCCTGAACGCGCGGACCGACGGCGCGGTGCTGCCCATCCTGCACCTGAACGGCTACAAAATCGCGAATCCGACGGTGCTGGCAAGGATTCCGCGCGAGGAGCAGATTGCCCTGATTACCGGCTACGGCTACGACCCGATCGTGGTCGCCGGCCCAGGTTCGGATGGTGACCCCATGCCGATGCACCGGGAGATGGCTGCCGCGCTCGACCGGGCCTACGGGCGCATTCGCGCGATCCAAGCCGCCGCGCGCGAGAACGGCGCAACGGCACGCCCCCGCTGGCCCATGCTCATCTTCGAGTCGCCCAAAGGCTGGACCGGGCCGAAGGTGGTCGACGGCGTCCAGATCGAGGGTACCTGGCGCGCCCATCAGGTCCCGCTCGAGCACGTCCGCGACAACCCGGACCACCTGCGGCAGCTCGAGGAGTGGATGCGCTCCTACAAGCCGGAGAATCTGTTCGACGAGCGGGGGCAGCTTTTGCCCGAGCTACAGGAGTTGGCTCCCAAGGGCCGCCTGCGCATGGGCATGAACGAGCACGCGAACGGCGGGCTGCTGCTCCAGCCGCTGGCGCTGCCTCCGTTCGAGCGGTACGGCGTGGCGATCGACGGGCCCGGCACGACCACCGCGGAGGCCACGCGGGTGCTGGGGGGCTACCTGCGCGACGTGATGCGGGCCAATCTGGAGTCTCGCAACTTTCGCGTCTTCGGCCCCGACGAAACGGCCTCGAACCGCTTGCAGGACATCTACGAAGCCTCGCCGAAACGCTGGGATGCCGAGTACAAGAAGGTGGATGAAAACCTGGCCATCGACGGCCGCGTGATGGAGGTATTGAGCGAGCACATGTGCGAGGGCTGGCTGGAGGGCTACCTGCTCACCGGCCGCCACGGCTTGTTCTCCTGCTACGAAGCGTTCATCCACATCATCGATTCCATGTTCAACCAGCACGCCAAATGGCTGAAGGTATGCCGGGACCTGCCCTGGCGCAAGCCGATCGCCTCGCTCAACTACCTGCTGTCCTCGCACGTGTGGCGTCAGGATCACAACGGCTTCTCGCACCAGGATCCCGGCTTCATCGACCACGTCGCGCAGAAGAAGGCGGAGATCGTCCGCATCTATCTCGCGCCGGACGCGAACTGCCTGCTTTCGGTCGCGGCGCATTGCCTGCACTCGCGCAATTATGTCAACCTCATCATCGCGGGCAAGCAGCCGGCTCCGGTTTGGCTGTCGATGGAGGATGCGGTGCGCCACTGCACGGCCGGGCTCGGGGTTTGGGCGTGGGCCTCGACGGACGGCAGCGACCGCGGCGGCCCGTCCGCGGACTGCGATGTGGTGATGGCCTGCGCAGGGGATGTGCCGACACTGGAAACCTTGGCCGCCGCGTCCATTCTGCGCGAGCGCTACCCGGACCTGCGCGTGCGGGTGATCAACGTGGTCGACCTGTTTACGCTGCAGCGGCCCGAGGAGCACCCCCACGGCCTGCTGCACGACGAGTTCGACCGGCTGTTTACCGCGGACAAGCCGGTGATCTTCAACCATCATGGCTACCCGGCGTTGATCCACTCGCTGGTCAACGGCCGGACCAACGAGCGCAACTTCCACGTCCACGGCTTCCGCGAAGAGGGCACGACCACCAGTCCGTTCGATATGTGCGTGCTCAACCGCATCGACCGGTTCACGCTGGTGCTCGATGTGGTGCGCCGCACGCCCAAGCTGGCCGGCCATGTCGCCGAAGCCGAGCAAATCCACTCCGAGAAGATGCAGGAGCATAAGCTCTACGTTTCCGCGCACGGCGAGGACCTGCCCCAGGTGCGCGAGTGGGTCTGGGACGGCAAGCGCGTCGCGGTGGGCCAGCCCTCGCAAACCGGAGGAGACAACGCGTGAGCGGCCCGGTTCTGGTTCTGAACTCGGGGTCGTCGTCGCTCAAGGCGGGTTTGTTTGCTCCGGAGGTCGGTGTGAACTTCGCCGGCGAGCGCGCCCTGCTGACCGCTCACGCGGACGGCATCGGTCAGGGCGAGGCGAGCCTGAGTATCCGCGACGCGGCGGGCAAGGAGCTCGCGTCGGAGAAGCGGCCGCTGGGTTCGCAAGGGGACGCGCTCGAAGCAGTCGCCGCCGCGCTCCGCGACCATGGCGCGGAGCACCCGCCCGCCGCGGTCGGCCACCGGGTCGTGCACGGCGGGCCTCGGCTTTGGGCGCCCACCCTGCTAACCCCGGGCGTGCTCAGGACGCTGGAGCAGTCGATCCACTTCGCGCCGCTGCACCTTCCCGGCTCGCTCCGGCTCATCGCACAGGCCGGGCGGCTTTTCCCTGCCCTGCCGCAGGTAGCCTGTTTCGACACGGCTTTTCACCGCACGCTTCCTCCCGTAGCCAGGCAGCTGCCGGTTCCGCGCGCCTACGCCGAAGCCGGTTTAATTCGCTACGGCTTTCATGGGCTCTCCTACGAGTCGCTGGTCGGCCGGCTTCGGGCCGAGCCTGCCCGCCTGCCGGACCGGATTGTGTTCGCGCACCTGGGCAGCGGGTCCAGCCTGTGCGGCGCGCTGCGCGGGGTCTCGATCGACACGACGATGGGCATGACCCCCTCGGGCGGCGTGCCGATGTCGACCCGGACCGGCGACCTGGACCCGGGGGCGCTCTTGTTCATGGCCCGGCAGGGGCGGCTTTCGCTCGACGAACTCGAGGCGGAGGTGAACCACCGGGCGGGTCTCGCCGGGCTGTCCGGCCTGAGCGGCGACCTGCGGCAGATCGAGGCGGAGAGGAGCAGAGGCAACCGGACGGCGGCGCTGGCGTTCGACGCCTTCGCGTCCGGGATCGCGAAGCAGGTGGTCGCGCTCACGGTGTCGCTGCGCGGCCTCGACCTGCTGGTGTTTGCCGGCGGCGGCGGCGAGCACAGCGCGGCGCTGCGGGCCGCGGTTGTGGACCGGCTCGCGCCATTCGGCATCCGGATCGATGCCGCCGCGAACGCCGCCCATGCGGGACGGATCGACGCGGCGAGCAGCCGGGTCGCAATTCGCATCTTACCCGCGCAAGAGGACCTGGTCATCGCGGCTCACACGCGGCGGCTCGTTTCCGGACTCGCGGCCGCAAAATAGCGCGGCCTTCATCTTCGGTCCCGGTTCCCTCTGTATGCTTGCTGAGCGACCGACCTATTCCCCATGCGCCTTCTGCACATCATTCACGACCTGGCCCCCGCCGGCGGCGGCCCCCCGGAACACCTGCTCCAGCTCGCGCGCGGCTACTCCGAGCTCGGCGTCACAGCGGAGGTGCTCTCGCTCGACCCGCCCGGAGCCACGTATCTCGAACGCTATCCTTTCCGGGTTCACGCGCTGGGGCCTGTTTCCGGCGCTTTCGGCTACAAGCCCGCGCTCGCGCAGTGGCTGCGGACGAACGTTCGCGGCTATGACGCGCTGGTCGTCGACGGGTTGTGGATGTACCCCGGGGTGGCGGCTCGGCCCATCGCGCTGGCCGCGCGAGTCCCCTATCTGGTGTTCCCGCACGGCATGCTCGACCCCTGGTTCCGTCGGCGGTACCCGGCCAAACACCTAAAAAAACAGCTGTTCTGGTGGCTCTCGCAATACAAGGTCTTGCGCGATGCCGAGCGCGTGGTGTTTACGACCGAGGCGGAGCGGGAACTCGCTCCGGGCACCTTCTTCCCCCACCGATGGAGGAGCGCGGTGGTTCCGCTCGGCACGTCGCGGCCGGATGGTGACCCCGGGGCGCAACGGGCGGCGTTTCTCCGCGCGTTTTCGGCTCTCGAAGGCCGACGCTTTCTCCTGTTCCTGAGCCGCATTCACGAAAAGAAAGGCTGCGACCTCCTGCTCAAGGCATTCACCCGCGTGGCGGCTCGCTTTCCGGATCTCGATCTGCTGCTCGCGGGACCGGACCAGGAAGGGCTGCGTCCAAGCCTGGAGCGGATCGCCGACGAGGCCGGGCTGGCCCATCGCGTCCACTGGCCGGGCATGCTCGAAGGCGACCTCAAGTGGGGCGCTTTCCATGCCGCTGAAGCGTTTATCCTGCCTTCGCACCAGGAAAACTTCGGCATCGCCATCGCCGAGGCTATCGCCTGCGCTCTGCCCGTGCTGATCTCCGACAAGATCAACATCTGGCGCTACGTGACCGAGGACGGCACCGGCTTCGTCGAAGACGACACCGAGGCCGGGACCCTGCGCCTGCTGGAACGCTGGCTGGGCGCGAGCGCCGAGGAGCGCGCGGCCATGGTCCGGCGGACCGGCCCGTCGTTCGAGAAGCGCTTTTCGATGCGCCGGTGCGCCGCGGGCATTCGCGCGCTCGTCGAGCAGGCAAGGGAGCTGCCTGCTTCGCCGGGCGAGGAAGCCGCGGTCGCCGCGCACCGCGCCGGGCACTAGGCTACGGCGCGTGGTTTAGCCTCAGTGCGCCAGCATCGCCCAGGCTTCGTAGACCAGCAGCGCGGCGACCCCGAGCCCCGCGTTGAACATCAGGGCGACGCGCAGCCCCATGAATATGCCCGGCCCCGGCTCCAGATTGAGCTCGGGCTCCAGGTCGACATCGCTGCCGGCCTGCCGCGACGGGATGTCCCGCAGGATCGAGTCGATCTCCGAGCCGGGCCGGGGAGCGCGGGTGCGGGGCGCTTGAGGAAGGGGCCCGAGAGGGAGAGGGACGCGGGGAGCGGTGTGGCCATTTTCGGAAGTCTGCGTGCGGGGCATCAGTGTGGGCTGCATGGGAGAAGTTCCTTTCCGTCCACGACTCTATCGGCGCTTCCGCGGCATTCCGATAGTCTTTTCGGCGGAAAATCTTTCCTCGATCCATTCTGGGACGACCCGGTTTCCGTTTCCCGTTTTGGGAATCGGAGATCGCCGAATCGGGCTGCTCCCTCGCTCCCCGCCGAGGCCGGCCGCATACTTCATGGAAGCGAAAGGAAGCGCGCGGGTCCGCGGCGCGGTTCTTGACGGCCTTCCCCGCGCCTTCTACGCTGGGATTACGTCCACGCAAAGGTGACCCACGGTGTCCTCCGCTCCGCATTACTTCTGGAACTATCTCCCGCTGCTCATCCAGGTACTGGTCGCGCTCGGCATGGGCACCGCCATGGCCGCCGGTTCCTGGTTCATCGGCACGCGCAAGGACAGCAAGGCCAAGCTCGCCGCCTATGAGTGCGGCATCCCGGCCGAAGGGGACGCGCGCGGCCGGTTTTCCGTCCGCTTCTATATGGTCGCCATGCTGTTCATCCTGTTCGACGTGGAAGCGGTCTTCATGCTGCCCTGGGCGGTGATTTATCGTCAACTGCCACAAATCACCGGCTCGCGGCTGTTCGGCTTCTGGGAGATCATGGTCTATCTCGGCTTCGTGCTCGTCGGCTTCTTCTATATCTGGAAAAAGGGGATTCTGGACTGGTCCTCGGACAAGGCGGATCTGTAAATGACGTCCACGCCGAGCATGGGGGAGCACCCGGGCCAGCGGAGCCGGCGGGTTCTGGATAAAGAGGCTGTCCTTCGCGAGATGGGTGATAACCCGGCCGTGCGCTCCCTCGACCCTGAAATGCTGCGCGACGCCAAGTTCGACCGTGGCGAACTGACTCTGACGGTCGCGCCCGAAAACGTTCGCGCGGCGGCGAAAGCCGTGCAAAAGGCAGGCTACAACTTCTTGGAAGACGTTACCGCTGTCGACTGGCTGCCCGCCGAGCCGCGCTACCAGGTCACCTACCACATCCTTTCGCACCGGTTGAGGGAGCGCGTCCGGCTCCGCATCTTCGTCGATTCGGTCGTCGGCGGGGCGGATTCGATCACGCCGGTATGGCCTTCGGCCGACTTCTACGAGCGGGAGATTTTCGACCTGTTCGGCATCCGTTTTCATGGCCACCCCAATCTGCGCCGCATCATGATGCCGGACGAGTTCGAGGGCCACCCGCTGCGCAAGGACTTCCCCGTGGAGGGGTACAGATAATGTCGCAATTCACCGAAACCGCATCCCTGATCGCCCCGCGCCCCGAGGACCCGACCAAAGACTCCACCATGATCCTCAACATGGGCCCGCAGCACCCCTCCACCCACGGGGTTCTGCGGCTCGTCGTCGAGATTGACGGCGAAACGGTGCTGCGCATCGTCCCTGACATCGGCTACCTGCACACCGGCATCGAGAAAACCTGCGAGGCCAAGTTCTACCAGCAGGTCGTCCCGCTCACCGACAGGATCGACTATCTGTCCCCGATGAGCAACAACCTGTGTTACTGCCTGGCGGTCGAGAAGCTGCTCCAGCTCGAGATTCCCGAGCGCGCCCAGTGGCTGCGCGTCATGCTCAACGAGCTGACCCGTTTGAACTCGCACCTGGTCTGGCTCGGGACGCATGCCATGGATATCGGCGCCCTGACGGTTTTTCTTTACTGCTTCCGCGAGCGCGAGGACGTGCTTCGCATTTTCGAGCACGTCGCCGGCCAGCGTATGATGACCTCCTACTTTCGCATCGGGGGGGTCTCGCTCGAACCGCCGCTGGACTTCTTCGCGATGGTTCAGAACTTCATCAAGCGCATGCCGTCGAAGATCGACGAGTACCAAAACCTGCTCACCGGCAACCCGATCTGGATCGACCGGCTCAAGGGCGTCGGCTATCTGAGCCCCGAGAATGCCATCGCGCTCGGCGTCACCGGGCCGCCGCTGCGGGCCTCGGGCGTCGACTGGGATTTGCGCCGCGACATGCCCTACACCGGTTACGAGAAGTTCCAGTTCCGGGTGCCGCTGGGCACGAAAGGCGATGTCTGGGACCGGTATACCATTCGCCTCGAGGAGATGCGCGAATCGGTCAAGATCATCCAGCAGGCGCTCGATGGCATCCCCGAAGGGCCCATTACCGCGGACGCGCCGAAGATCGTCCTGCCCGATCGCGAAAAGATGAAGACCGAGATGGAGTCGCTCATCTACCACTTCAAGATTGTGACCGAGGGTTTCCCTGTTCCGGCGGGCGAGGTCTACCAGGCGATCGAGAGCCCGCGCGGCGAAATGGGCTACTACGTCGTCTCCGACGGCACGGCCAAACCCTATCGCGTCCACATGCGCAACCCATCCTTCGCGACCCTGCAGGCCCTCGACACCATGTGCAAGGGCGCGCTGCTGGCGGACGTGGTCGCGGTTATCGGCTCCATCGACATCGTGCTGGGCGAGATTGACCGCTAGCCTGGGCGAGATCGCGGCGCGGCAGGAGATGTGGATCTCCTTCGCTACCTTGCTGCGCGCCTACCTGGCCGCCGCCTCGCTCGGCCAGGAGGTGCCGCAGGCCATGCTGGTGGAGCCGCGCAAGAACGAGCTACACCTCGAAGGCCCGCGCCGCACCATCAAGCTCGACCTCCAGATGCGCTCCGGCGAAGGCTACTGGGCCATCTACGATCTTGCCCGCGCCACGAACGGCGAGTCGCTGCTCGACGAAGGCGCGTTTCGCCTCGCCATGGACGGTACTTTTGCGTGGAGCGGTAAAGCAGGCGCGCTCGAAATGGATGCGCTGGCCGAGGCACTCGCTACACTGGTATTGGAGTAGATAGACGGAGGAAAGTTGAGCGCGCAGAACACAATTTTTTCGCCCGAACTCGCCGCGAGGTTCGACCGCATGGTCACCCTCTACCCAGTCAAGCGCTCCGCGCTCATCCCCATGCTGCTCTATGCGCAGGACGAGGTCGGCGCGGTCACCGACGCGGTCGTCGCCGAGGCGGCGGAGCGGGTCGGCATTACCGAGCTTGATGTGCGCAACGTGCTTTCGTACTATTCCATGCTGCGCACGGAGCCGGCGGGCAAGTTCAACATCCAGGTCTGCACCAACATCTCCTGCATGCTGCGCGGCGGCTACGAGATTCTGGACCACTGCAAGCAAAGGCTCGGCATTCACGAGAACAAGGGCGTTTCCGCCGACGGCCTGTTTTCGGTCGAGGAGGTCGAGTGCATCGGTGCCTGCTGCTGGGCGCCGGCCGTGCAGGTCAACTACGACTTCGTCGAGAACGTTACCCCCGCGTCCATGGATGCAACGATTCAGGACTACCGGGCCAAGGCCCGTCCTCAGTAAGTCTAAGGAGCTCCATATGTTCCTCGTTTCCCATCCCGATGAAGTCAAGGTGATCTCCTTCCGTTTCGGCCAGGGCGCCGAGAACATCGACAAGTACATCGAGCTCGGCGGCTACGAACAGGCCCGGCGCGCTATCAATCTCGGCGCGGAAGGCATCATCAACGAGCTCAAGGCGTCGAACCTGCGCGGCCGCGGCGGCGCGGGCTTTCCGACCGGCCTCAAGTGGTCCTTCGTCCCGAAGACCTCCGACCGGCCCAAGTACATCCTGGTGAACGGCGATGAGTCCGAACCCGGCACCTGCAAGGACCGTCCCATCTGCCAGTACGACCCGCACTCGGTGATCGAGGGCACCATCATCGCGGGCCTCGCGACCGGCGCGAAGCAGGGCTTCATCTACATGCGCGGCGAGTACCGCTACCTGCTCGAGATCATGGACCGCTGCATCGCCGAGGCGTACGAGAAGGGATTCCTCGGCAAGAACATCTTCGGCATCGAGGGCCTGGACTTCGACTGCCTATCGCACTCCGGCGCGGGCGCGTACGAGGTCGGCGAGGAGTCCGCGCTGATGGAGTCGCTCGAAGGCAAGCGCGGCGTCCCCCGCATTCGCCCGCCCTTCCCGGCGGTGGTCGGCCTGTACGGCGGCCCCACGGTGATCAACAACGTCGAGACCATCGCGAGCGTGCCGCACGTTCTACGCCTCGGCGGGGCGGAGTACGCGAAGATCGGCACCGAGCGCAACGGCGGCACGCGCCTGTTCGGCATCTCCGGCCATGTCAACCGGCCCGGCGTCTACGAGCTGCCCATGGGCTACTCGCTCCGCAAGGCTATCTACGAGGTCGCGGGCGGCATTCCGGGCGGGCGCAAGCTCAAGGCCGTGGTGCCCGGCGGATCCTCGACCCCTGTTCTTAAGGCCGACGAGATAGACGTCGGGATGGATTTCGACCAGCTCGGCAAAGCCGGGACGATGCTCGGCTCGGCCGGTGTCGTCGTGCTTGACGAAACGGTATCCATGGTCGAGTTCGCGCTCAGGACGATCAAGTTCTACCAGCACGAGAGCTGCGGCTGGTGCATCCCCTGCCGCGAGGGTACGGACTGGCTGAAGAAGATCATCACCCGCGTCTACCAGGGCCAGGGCGTGGCCAAGGACCTGGACAACATCAAATACCTGGCCGAGAACATGATGGGCAAGACCTTTTGCCCGCTCGGTGACGCGGCCGCGATGCCGACCATCGGGTTCATCACCAAATTCCGCGACGAGTTCGAGGCCTTCCTGGCCGAGAACCCCTCGACCCCGGGCCTGGTGCTCGCGCAGCAGCCGGAGTTGGTGCAGCTCGCGGCGCACTAGGAGAGCCAGATGAGAGAAAAGGGCAAAGATTTCCTAACGGTTGCAGGCACGTCGGCAATTGGCGCTGCGGCTGGAGCTACTGTATCTGGTGTAATCGGCGGGATTGGCGTAACCGCAGTAGGAATTGGAGTGGGCCTTACAATTGGCCCACTCATGGTGATTGGTGCAGGACTTTGTGCTGCCGGAGCTAGCGCTTTCGTACTCGGCAAGCGAGTACAACGTAAAGCAGGAAATAGCCCAGCTTCCAAAGGGGCATGAGATCACTTATGACGCGATCCTATCTGGTGGTGTACGAGAAGGGTGCGAATAACTGGAGCGGCTATTCGCCCAATGTTCCGGGATGCATCTCCGCAGGTGACACCTTGGAGCATATGCGCGCGATGATGACCGAAGCGCTCGAAGGCCACCTGCAATGGATGTTCGACGACGGCGACCCACTTCCGGAGCCGCATGACAATGTGGTGGATTTCAGCGAGGAAACCCCGGCGAACGGCGTCGAGCATTGTCATGTCGAGTGGCTGACGGTTCGCATGCCCACCGAGAAATCAGCGCCCACGGACACGATTCCTGAGCGCGATGCTGAAAACAAAGAAGAGCCCCTTTACGCCGACGCGGAACTTTACCCCGGCGCGCTCCATAGCGTGTTCGCTGTAACCGGCATTAAGCACCCGTGACCAAGAAAGAAACGACATGCCCGAAGTGAAGCAAATCTCCCTCACCGTCGACGGCAAGCAGCTCACCGCCCCTGCCGGCACCCTGCTCATCGATGCCTGCAAGCAGGCCGGCATCGAAATTCCGGCCTTCTGCTACTACCCCGGACTATCACTCCAGGGAGCCTGCCGCATGTGCGTGGTGCGTGTCGAAAAGATGCCCAAGCTCCAAACCGCCTGCACCACCCCGATCGCCGAGGGCATGGTCGTCGTGACCGAGAGCCCGGAAATCGCGCAGGCGCGCAAGGGCGTGCTCGAGCTGCTGCTCGGCAACCACCCGCTCGACTGCCCGGTCTGCGACGCGGGCGGCCAGTGCGAGCTCCAGGACATGACCTTCAAGTACGGCGCGTCGGAGTCCGGCTACACCGAGACAAAAAACCACCGCGAGGAGCAGCAGTGGTCTCCGGTCGTGTTCTTCGACCGGCCCCGCTGCATCCTGTGCTACCGGTGCGTGCGCGTGTGCGGTGAAGGCATGGACGTTTGGGCGCTGGGCGTGCAGAACCGCGGCTCGGCCTCGGTGATCGCGCCCAACATGGGCGACCACCTGGACTGCGAGGAGTGCGGGGCCTGCATCGATATCTGTCCGGTAGGCGCGCTCACCTCCGGCACCTACCGCTACAAGACCCGCCCGTGGGAGATGAACCACACCGCCACCATCTGCACCCACTGCGGCGACGGCTGCAAGACCACCCTCGGCACCCGCGCGGACAAGGAGGGATCGGTAATCATGCGCGGGGACAACCGCGACAAGTCCGGCGCGAACAACGACTTCCTGTGCATCAAGGGCCGCTACTCCTTCGACTTCGCCAACCGCGAGGACCGGCTCACCAAGCCGCTGGTCCGAAACGCGGCCGGCAAGCTCGAGCCCGCGACCTGGGAGGCGGCGCTCGACCGGGTAGGCAAGCGCCTGCGCGAAATTCGCGACACCCGGGGCGGCGAGGCGATCGGGGTCATCGGGTCCAACCGGACGACGAACGAGGAGAACTACCTGCTCCAGAAGTTCGCCCGCGTCGTGCTCGGCACCAATAACATCGACCACCACCGCACTGCGGACTACCCGGCCTTCATGGCCGCGCTGGGCGGGTCCGGCAAGACGGCATCGATCCGCGACTTCGAGAAAGCCCCGGCCATGCTGGTTCTCGGCAACGACCCCACCGAGCAGCACCCGCTGCTGGCCTGGAACATCCGGACCAACGTCCGGACCAACCGGGCCAAACTGTTTCTTGCCAACCACCGCGAGATCAAGCTTCGCCGTCAGGCCAAGGCGTTCCTCCAGATCCCGGCCGATGGCTACGGCGCGCTCATCCGCTACCTGGCCGGCGACGATGAAGCCTTCACCGACCACGGCACCGCCGCCAAGCTCCGCGAGGCCGTCGCCGGGGAGCCCGAGCTGGTCATTGCGTTCGGCTCCGAGTTCCGCGGGCGCGACCTCGATGCGCTGGTCCGCTGGGCCGCGACCCTGCCTAATGCGAAGCTTGCCGCGCTCGGCGACTACGCAAACTCCCGCGGCGCGGCCGACATGGGCGTGCTGCCCGACTTCCTGCCCGGCTACACCCCCGTCGCTCAAGGCGGGTCCTTTGCCGAGGAGTACGGCGCGGCCCTCCCGCAAACACCCGGCAGGAACCTGGTCGAGATGTTCGACGCAGCCGGACGGGGCGAGCTCGGCGCGCTGTACGTCGTCGGCTCCAACCCGGTCAGCCGCTACGGCGTCGATCCCGCCGCGCTCAGGAACACGTTTTTGGTCGTCCAGGACATGTTCCTGACCGAGACCGCCGTGCTCGCCGACGTGGTCCTGCCCGCCGCTTACCTGTACGAGAAAGCAGGCACGGTCACCAGTACCTACGGCGACATCCAGCTTGTCAAGAAGGCCGCCGACACCGCCGGGGTGCGCCCTGACTTCGAGCTGATCGTCCGCATCGCCGACAAACTCGGCTTCAAGGCGCAGGCGCTCGTGCCGTTCGGCAAGGGCCTGCGCGGCGACCTCGGGCAGAGCCGCGGCGCGCAGTCCGGCGAGGCCGACCGCCACGCCGTCTGGCTGGCCGCGAACAACTACGAGCCGAAACTCAGCCCGTTCGACCCGTTCGCGACCTTCGACGAAATCCAGCGGCTGGTCCCCTCCTACGCCATCTCGCGTTTCGAGCTGCTCTCGGGCCGCGACAAACCGGTCCGGACGGATCTGGTCCAGATCGGCGAGCTGAAGCCGGATCGTCCGGACTTGGTTCTCCCGGCGAACGACACGTTGTTCTCCTCGGGCACGCTCGGCCGCTACTCGCCCGTGCTGCACTCGGTGCTCGAAAGCCACGAGGCCATGCCCGCCGCGCAGGCGGCGGACTGACGCCCTACCGTGAACCGGCAAAAGCGGCTTTATCCGTCACGGAGGGCCGCTTTTCCGTTAAGCTGGGGCTGGCTGAAAGATTCGCGCGGCGCGAGCCGCTCACGTTCCCAACGCACCGACCCGGAAGGCTCCGCTTTGTCCACATTCCTGATCTTCCTGCTCCTGAGCCTCGTCAAGATCGCCGTCGTGCTCGTCATTTACCTCACCGCCGTGGCCTACACGGTGCTGCTCGAGCGCAAGGTCGTCGGCCGCATCCAGAACCGCTGGGGACCCACGCGCGTCGGCCCTTTCGGCCTGCTCCAGCCGCTCGCGGACGGCGCGAAGCTCTTCCTCAAGGAAGACATCATGCCCTCGGGAGTGTACCGCCCGCTCTATATCGCCGCCCCGGTCATCGCGCTGGTCTGCGCGCTCACCTCCATCGCCGTCGTGCCCTTCGGCGCGAACATCGCCTGGCATGGCGTCGACCTGTTCGAGATCGCCGACGTCAACATCGGCCTGCTTGTCATCCTCGGTGTCACCTCGGTCGGCGTGTACGGCATCGCGCTCTCCGGCTGGTCCTCGAACAACAAATATTCCCTGCTTGGCTCCCTCCGGGCCTCTGCCCAGCTCATCTCCTACGAGCTCGCTCTCGGCCTTTCGCTCGTCGGCGTGGTTATGCGCGCCGGTTCGCTGCGGCTTCGCGACATCGTCGATGTGCAGTCCACCCACGGCCTCGCGAGCTGGAACTTCTTCGGCGGCCTCCAATTCATCGGCTTCTTTATTTATTTGATGGCCGCTTACGCCGAGACCAACCGGACGCCCTTCGACCTGCCCGAGGCCGAGAGCGAGTTGGCCGCCGGCTACCACACCGAGTACTCCTCCATGAAGTTCGCCATGTTCTTCATGGCCGAGTACGCGAACATGATCACGGTCGCCTGCGTCGCCACGCTCCTGTTTTTCGGCGGCTGGTCCAGCCCTTTCGGCCACCTGATCCCGGCCGTCGGCCCGGTTTTCATCCAAGCCCTGCTCCCGGTTTCCTGGTTCGTGCTCAAGGTCTTCCTCTTCCTATTCCTCTATATCTGGGTCCGCGGCACGCTGCCCCGGTTCCGCTATGACCAGCTCATGGGTTTCGGCTGGAAATTCCTCATGCCCTTGTCCGTGCTCAACATCGTCGCCTCGAGCCTCTTCTTCGCGCTCTGAGCCCCGCTCCCGGCGGCGCGTCGCGCGCCGAACCGAGTTACAATCGATCTTCCCCGAAACGCGAGCAGCCCATTCATGTACGTCGTCCTGTTCCTCATCTTCGCGATTCTGTGCATTGCCGGCGCGGTCAACCTGCTGCTCGCCCGCCAGCCCATCAACTCCGCGCTCTCGCTCATCGTCGTCATGGTTTCGCTTGCCGTGCTCTACCTGCTGCTCGGGGCCGAGTTCCTGGCCGCCGTCCAGGTCATCGTCTACTCGGGCGCCATCATGGTGCTGTTCACCTTCGTCATCATGCTGCTCAACGCCAGCACCGAGGACCGCAGCAAGAATGTGAGCAAGGTCGCTTACGGCGCGGGCTTCCCCGGTGTTGTCGCACTCGTTTGCCTGCTCTCCTACGTCTTCCTGCACGAGCGGATCGCTCTCGGCTCGACCGCGCTCGGCGACCAGGTCGTCAGCACCTCCACGCTCTCCCGCGTGCTCTTCCGCGATCTGCTTCTCCCCTTCGAGGTCACCTCCATCCTGATCCTCATCGCCATCCTGGGCGCGGTCGCGCTCGCCCGCAAGGAGACCGGCCAGTGATTGTCCCCATCGCCTGGTATCTCATCCTCTCCGCCATCCTGTTCTCGCTCGGCGTCGGCGCGTTCCTGGTCAAGCGCAACATCATCACCATCTTCATGTCGATCGAGCTGATGCTCAACGCGGTCAATCTCGCGTTCGTCGCCTTCTCGCATATGCGCCGCGACGTCTCCGGCCAGCTCTTCGTCTTCTTCGTCATGGTCGTCGCCGCGGCCGAGGCTGCCGTCGGCTTGGCCATCATCATCGCGATCTATCGCGCCCGTAATACGCTCGACGTCGACCAGGTCGACCTGATGAAATTATGAACTTCCACCTCCTCTGGATTCCGCTGCTCCCGCTCCTCGGCTTCCTGGTCAACGGAACGGTCGGCCGCCGCCTCTCGCGCCCGGTCGTTTCCGCCGTAGCGCTGCTTACCGTCTTCGGTTCCTTCGCGCTCGTCGCGAACGCCGCGCTCTCCTTCCACGGCGCGCACACCGAGGTTCTGACCCCCTGGATCACGGCCGGCAACTTCCATGCCGACTTCGCCTTCACCGTGGACCAGCTCACCCTGGTCTTCCTGTTCGTCATCACCGGCATCGGCTTCCTCATCCATCTCTACTCGGTCGGCTACATGGCGCACGAGGACGGCTTTTGGCGGTTCATGGCCTACCTCAACCTGTTCATGTTCTTCATGCTGACGCTGGTGCTGGCGGAAAACTTCCTGCTGCTGTTCGTCGGCTGGGAGGGCGTCGGCCTGGCTTCTTACCTTCTTATCGGCTACTACTTCGATCGCGACAGCGCCGCGAATGCCGGGCGTAAGGCTTTTGTCGTCAACCGCATAGGCGATTTCGGCTTCCTGCTCGCGATGTTTCTGGTCATCGTCCACTTCGGGACGCTTTCGTTCCATGCAGTGTTTACGAGCCTGCTGGCGCAGCCCGGCTTGCAGGGCGGCTGGCTCACCGCCATCGCCCTGTGCCTGCTGGTCGGCGCGGCGGGCAAGTCCGCGCAAATCCCCCTCTACGTCTGGCTGCCCGACGCCATGGAAGGCCCCACCCCGGTCTCCGCGCTCATCCACGCCGCAACCATGGTCACCGCCGGCGTCTACATGGTCGCGCGCGCCCACCCCATCTTCGACCGGTCCCCGTTCGCGCTCGGCTGCGTGGCCGTCGTCGGCTGCGCTACGGCCTTTTTCGCCGCCACCATCGGCCTGATGCAGACCGACATCAAGCGCGTGCTGGCCTACTCGACCGTCTCGCAGCTCGGCTACATGTTCCTGGCCTGCGGGGTCGCCGCGTATTCCTCCGCGATCTTCCACGTCGTGACCCACGCCTTCTTCAAGGCCCTGCTCTTCCTCGCCGCCGGCTCCGTCATCCACGCGCTTTCGGGCGAGCAGGACATGCGGGCCATGGGCGGCCTCCGCACCAAAATCCCCGTTACCTTCTGGACCATGACCGCCGGGGTCGTCGCCATCGCCGGCATCCCGCCGCTCTCGGGCTTTTTCTCGAAAGACGAAATTCTCTACCAGACCTTCTCCTCACCTATGCCCGGCGCGAAGCTGCTCTGGTTCATCGGCCTCCTTACCGCGGGCATCACCAGCTTCTACATGTTCCGGCTCTACTTTCTGACGTTCTTCGGCGACTACCGCGCGACCGTCGCCCGGGCCCACACCCCGGAACCGACCCACCATGCCGAGGCCTCCAAGGGCATGGCCGAGACGTCCACCGCCCAGGCTGCTCCCCATGCCGCGATCCACGCGCCCGACACCCACGCGAGCCACGGCGAACCGCACGAGTCCCCCTGGTCCATGCTCGGCCCGCTCGTCATCCTGGCCATCGGCGCGGTCTTCGGCGGCCTCCTCGGCCTGCCGGGCGAGGGCAATTTCCTCCACCACTTCCTCAACCCCGTCCTCTCGACCGGCGCGGAGGCCCACGCGGAAAACTCGGCTCTCGAGGTCGCGCTGGCGATTGTTTCGAGCCTGGTCGCCCTTACCGGCTTCGGCGTTGCCTACCTGATGTACGTGAAACAGCCCGCGCTGCCCGCCCGGCTCGCCGGGCAGTACCGGTCTGTTTACACGCTGCTGCGCGATAAGTACCGCATCGACGAACTCTATGACGCCGCGATCGTCCGCCCTACCGTCAACTTCTCCCGCTTCGTCCTGAGCGCGTTCGTCGACGGCGGCCTCATCACCGGCGGCGCCTTCGGGGTCGGCGCGGGCGTCCGCGGCCTGGGCGCGATCACCCAGCGCATGCAGTCCGGCAACATTCGCTCCTACGCCGGCTGGCTCGCGGTCGGCGCGGCGCTCTTGCTCGCGCTCGCTCTCTTCGGTTTCGGAACCCACTTCACTCCCGTCGCGGTCCTGACAAGGTAAGAAACTTTGCTCAACGAACACATCCTCACCCTCGCGATCCTCTTGCCCGTCCTCGGCGCGCTCGTCGTCGCCCTTCTCCCTCGCGAGGGCCGCGCCGTTCAGTGGACCACCCTCGCCGTCTCCCTCCTGTTCTTCGCCTGCACCCTGTACCTGCCGCTGCACTTCGACTACCGCACCACTTCGTTCCAGTTCGACGACAACTATCAGTGGATCCGCAATCCCAACATCCATTACCACGTCGGCATCGACGGAATTTCCTTGTGGCTGAGCGTTCTCACCGGCTTCCTCGCGCCGCTCGGCGTGCTCGCTTCTTGGAAAGCCATCCAGACCCGCACCAAGGAGTTCTACTTCTTCTTCCTGCTCCAGCAGACCGCCATGCTGGGCGTCTTCACCTCGCTCGACCTGTTCCTCTACTACGGTTTTTGGGAGCTCTCGCTGATCCCCATGGCCATCCTGATCGCCATGTTCGGCCGCGCGAAAGGCCCCGCAGCCGCCATCAAGTTCTTCCTCTATACCTTTATCCCTTCGGCGTTGTTCCTGGTCGCGATCCTCTTCCTCTACGCCAAGGCCGGCACCTTCGATTTCGTCGAGCTCCAGGCCATGCTCGGACGCGGGCAGCTCGGCATCGGCCCCGCCGCCCTTAGCTGGACAGCCTTCGCTTTCCTCGTCGCCTTCGCGGTCAAGGTCCCGGTGTTCCCGCTGCATGGCTGGCTCGCTGATGTCTTCGAGGAAGCCCCGACCGCCATGGCCATCGTGGTCGCCGGCAAGCTCGGCCTCTACTCGCTCATCCGCTTCAACCTGGGCCTGTTTCCCGCGCAATCCCGGCAGTTCGCCCCGTGGATGGTCGCGCTCGCCGCCATCGGCGTCCTGTACGGGTCTTTGAACGCATTGGTGGCCCGCGACCTGAAGCGCGTCGTCGCTTTCGGCACCCTCGCCGCGCTTTCGTTCTGCACTCTCGGGATCTTTTGCTTCTCGATCGCCTCGCTTGACGGCGCGGTCTACCAGACGCTCAACGAAGGCATCATCGGCGGCGCGCTGCTCTCGCTGCTCGGCATCCTCTACGAGCGCTACGGCACTTACGACACCACGCAATACGGCGGGCTGGCCGCGCGCCTGCCCTGGATGGTGACTTTTTTCGTCATCACCGTGCTCGCGCTCGTCGGCCTGCCCATCCTGAACGGCTTCGTCGGTGAATTTTTAGTTCTCTCCGCCGCCTTCGCCACGCATGTAGCCTGGGGCGTCGCGGCTACCCTCGGCGTGATCTTCTCCGCGGCTTACGCGTTGACCTTCATCCAGAAGGTCTTCTACGGCCCGCAAACGGCGCTGGTCACGAAGAGCGCCGGCATCCGCGATGTGATCGGCCGCGAACACCTCATGCTCTGGCCCTTTATTCTGCTGATGGTCGTCATGGGCGTTTGCTCGCCGTACTGGATGCGCGCCATCACGCCCGCCGTCGCCGGCTACTCGAACGACCACCGCCGCCAAGCCGCGCCGGCCGTCACCACCGCAGGAGCCCAATGAACCCGTCCCTGCTCCGCATCCTCCCCGAGGTCATCCTTACCCTCACCGGCGTCGCCATCATGCTCGCCGACCCCATCCTGCCCAAGGGTGCCTCCCGCAAACAGATGGGTTGGGTCGCCGTCCTCGGCACCTTGTTCGCGCTCGCCGCGTCAGTCGAGCAGTGCTACCTGCCCCCCGGCACCGCCTACTTCGAGACCATCCGCACCGACGCCTTCTCCGGCTTCTTCCACGTCCTCATCGCGGGCATCGTGCTCGTCTCGCTCCTCACGACCCTCGACTCGGTCAAGCGCGACCAGGAAAACCTCGGCGAGATGTTCGCCCTGATCGTCTTCGGCGCGGTCGGGTCCATGCTCATGACCTCCGCCGTCGAGCTCTTGCTGGTCTTCGTCGCGCTCGAGATCTCCTCCATCTCGTCCTACATCCTCGCCGGCTTCCGCCGCAAAACCGGCAAAAGCCCCGAGTCGGCGATCAAGTACTTTCTCCTCGGCTCCTTCGCCACGGCGTTTTTCCTCTACGGCATCGCCCTCATGTACGGCGCGACCGGCACCACCCGCACCTCGCACATCTCCGCCGCGCTCGCCGGGTCCGGCGCGCCGCTGCTCGCCACCCTCGGCGTCGGCATGGTGCTGGTCGGCCTCGGCTTCAAGGTCTCGGCCGCACCTTTCCACGTCTGGACCCCCGACACCTACGAAGGCGCGCCCTCCCCCGTTGTCGGCATGATGTCCACCGCGCCCAAGGCCGCCGCGTTCGCTGTCCTGCTCCGCATCCTGTTCGAGGCCGTGCCCACCCTCTATGTCCACTGGGAGCCGATCGTATGGATCATGGCTGTGCTCTCGATGACCATCGGCAACCTCGGCGCGCTGCGCCAGCGTAATGTCAAGCGCATGCTCGCCTACTCGTCCATCGCCAACGCAGGCTACCTGCTCGTCGCCTTTACCGCGCTTACCGAGGACGGCGTCGCCGCCGCCGCCTTCTACACCGTCACCTACGCCGCGATGAACCTCGGCATCTTCGCCGTCATCTCTCACGCCGGCGGCTACGAGGACCGGCTCACCACCACGCAGGACTACCGCGGCCTCGGCTACCGGTCCCCCCTGCTCGGCGGCGCGATGGCCTTCTTTCTCATCTCGCTCATCGGCATCCCCTTTACCGGCGGCTTCTTCGGCAAGTTCTACGTCTTCTCGGCCGCGCTGCACTCAGGCTTGGTGTGGCTGGCCATCATCGGCCTCGCCAACTCCGGCATCGCCGCCTTCTACTACCTGCGCCTGCTTGCGGCCCTCTACACCCGCCCCGCAGAGGGCTCACTGCTCGAAGGCATCCCCCGCATCGGCGTGCCCCTGCTGTTCGCGATCTTCCTGTCCGCCTCCGCGACGCTGCTCTTGGGCGTGGTCCCCAGCCGCTTCCTCGACTCCGCCCGCTCCGCCGCCCTCACCCTCGGCGTCCCCGGGAATGGGCTGGCGCACCAGGCGGTTACGGTGGATACGCACGCGCAGTAGGGAACAATTTAGAGGATTCCCGCAATGAAGAAACAATCCTGCGTCACGGCCTTCCTGACGGCCGCGGCTGCTCTTTTTGCCCTTCGCAGGCGGAGTCTCACTCGCCCAAGCCGCTCACACATCCACGCAATCTCCGGCTTCTGCTAACCTGAGTCGCGTGAACAGGATTGACCGACAGATTTTCTTCCCGGTGCAGCTCAATGCCGGGGACAGCCAAACCTACACTATCTGGACCGAGCTGCGCGCCCTAGCCTCGACGAACGGCCGAACGCTGCTCATCCTCGTCAGCGGTATCGGCTCCGACCATCGTTACTGGGACTTTCCGGCCGGTCCATCCTTTGTGAACGCGGCGGTCGAGCAAGGCTATGCCGTTCTCAACATCGACAAACTCGGCACCGGCTACTCCAGTCGCCCGCCCGCCGCCGCGCTCGGCTACATGCAGGATGCTTTCGTTCTTCACCAGCTCGTCATGGAAGCCAGGACTGGTGCTCTCAAACAATATGGCTTCAGCCGGGTCGTTCTGGTCGGCCATTCGCTCGGCTCGACCCTTATCATCCCCGAAGCGGCAAGCTACAACGACGTGGATGCGGTCGTGCTGACAGGCCTTACACACACCGGGGGCACTGGGCTCGACCGCTTCTTTTCAGACATCGTACCCGTCACGACAGATTCAGTCCTCAGCACGCAAGGCTTCCCAGCCGACTACTTCACATTGAAGGCGGGCGAGCTTGGGCCGCTTTTCTTCGATCCCGCCACCTCACTTCCGTCCATCGTTGCCACAAATGAGTCGATAAAAACGACTTTCACCCTTGCCGAAGCGACTATTCCGCAACTCCTCGCCGGGCAGCTCGGCGAATCCGAAATACGAGTCCCAGTGCTCACTGTTTTCGGTGCAAACGACATCCTTTTCGGCGACAAAGTAAACGCACAACGCCTGCAAGGTGAAGCAGGCTATTACCCCAAAGCTCCCGCCTTTAACATCTATGAGATTCCTGAAACCGGACACTCCCTTGCCCTTCACGAAACCGCTCCGGTCACCTGATGAAATCATTTTCGGATGGCTGCGCCGGAACGTGAACAAGTAAAGCCGCCGCCCTGAGTCTAAGAACGGCCCGATCCATAGCTTTGCGGCTCCGTCGTACTACGTGAGACCCGCTTCGGCGGCGAGTCTCGTTCACAGCTTCACCCGAGCTTGCGGGTTGGTGAAACGAACTCCGAAGTTTTGAGCGGGCGAGCTTCAAAAATCTGGTACCGGCGGCTTGCATATCGCGGGTACATTCCTTCGAGCGCGGCCACCTGGCCGCCGCACCTCGGCCACAACAGGATCACGATCACGTGACAAGGACCCCGGCGCCGTGCGGCGTCCAAGCTGTCGAGAACGCGCTGCATCGTCTCGGCCCCGAACGGATTGAACATGTAGAGAACGAGATTCCCCTCGGGAAATCGGAAGTCTGCCGCGTTTTGGTGGACGGCCTCGGTCGGAGCGCACCCCCGGGCGCCACGGCGAAAGCCGCGGATGTTGCGACAGGCCTGATCATGCAGAATGGGCGAAAGCTCGACTCCGACGATCCGCCGGAATCCGAACTCCGCCGCCACAAATAGTGATCGCCCCTTGCCGCAGCCCAGGTCGATGTAGGTGAACCCGGAAACATCCCGCACCGGCATCGCGCGCAGGGCTTGGCGGATGTGCCGCGGCCTGGCGGGCATGTACCACTCGCTATCCCGGTGCTCCTCGGCGGCGATCCCGGAGGCGAGAAGCGAAGCATTGCCGGAGGTGCGAACACGCCGCGTGCGATCGAACCATTGATCCTCGAAAAACTCCCCCGCGATCCGGATGATTTCCTGCGCTCGATACCACCCCCGCCAGCCAAGCTTCGTGATGGAGCTCTTCGTCAATCGCTTTCTCCCACGCCCAGCGTCGTCCGCGAGAGCCGGCCAAGGCAGGCTAACGGGCATTTTAAACCGGCTTGAGATCCTTGCGCGTGAACACCAGCGCCGCCACCGCGGCCAGAAGCAGCGCGGCGAGCAGCGCCTCCCCTACCCCGGCCCACAAAGCACCCAACACCGGCACTCCGCCGATCGCCGCGTTGAACAGCCGCGCAGGCCCGCCCCAACCGAAGCGCGCCGCCGTGAGCAGGCCGGTGAGGACCGCGCCGGTGGCGATCGCGGCGAGGGTTTGCGGCAGAAGGACCGAGAACAACAGCCCCGCCGCGCACAGCAGCACTCCGGAGACTGCCTCCGCGAGGACTGCCGCGAGCAGCATGGGGGCGCGCAGATGGAGCAGTCCGGCGAACGCCGAAGCCGTGAGCACCCAGACCACCATGTATCCCGCGAACGGCAGAAACGCCGACACCCCGAGCGCCAGAAGGTACTCCGTGCGCCCCACCGCGCGGCCCAGAACCTGCTGCACGCGCCGCGCGCGCTGCTCGGTCCCGAGCGCGACGCTCGCGCCCAGGCCGACCAGCACCAGCCCGTAGAACAGCTCCTGCTGCAGCATCGCGGCGACGTCCTCGCTCGCCGGGCGTCCGCGGTCCGCGGCGAACAAGACCGCGGAAAGCAGGCACGGCCACAGCAGCAGGAAGCCGATCAGAATGCGGTTTTGCCGCAGAAGCGCGCGGGCGACCAGCCCGATGCGCCGAAGACTCTCCGCCAGCGCGCGCCCCCTCGGAGCGAACTGTACCGCTACTTCCTCCCGGTACGCAGCCCCGCTCATCGCGCAGCCTCCACGCGGGTGCGCTCGGCAAACAGGTCTTCGAGCGTCCGGTGCTCGCGCTCGACCCCCACCAGCTCTGCCCCGGCGAACCAAGCCTGCTCGACGAACCGCCGCTGCTCGGCGAGAGGCATGGAGAAAACCGAATCCTGATGGACGGTCTCACGCAGCAGGCGGGAATGATCGCGCACGAAAGGGTCCTCGCGCCCCAGCCCGCGCAGGGTGATGCGCACGGTCGCGCCCTCGCGCAGCAGCTCCGCCATCGGCCCCGCGTGGAGCATGCGCCCCTGATGCAGGAAGGCCGCGCGGTCGCACAGGTGCTCCACCTCTCGAAGCTGGTGCGAGGAGAAAAACACCGCCGTCCCTTCGTCCCGAGCCTTGCCGAGGATCTCGCGCACCAGCACCACGGACGGCGGGTCGAGCGCCGAGGTCGGCTCGTCGAGCAGGAGCAGTTCCGGGCGGGTCACGAGCGCCTGCGCCAGGGCGAGCCGCTGCTGCTGGCCCCGCGAGAGCTTGCGCGCGTCGCGCTTCTCTGCCGGCAACTCGAACTGCGCCAGCAAGGACAGCGCACGCGCACGCAGACCGTTCTCAGGCGCGCCGTTCAACCGCGCCGCAAGCAGCACCGCATCGAGCGCCGAGCCCGCGAAAAACACCGGCGCATCCGGCACGTACCCGACCCGCGCCCGCGCCTCCCGCGCGCATGCGAATGGCAGCCCCAGCAGTTCGCCGCGCCCGCCGGAGGCCCGAACCAATCCGATCGCGATATGGATCGCGGTGGTTTTCCCCGCCCCGTTCGGGCCCAGGAAGCCGAAGATTTCGCCCGGTTCGACTGTCAGCGACAAGCCCTCGAGCGCGGCAGCCCGGCCGTAGTGCTTCGAGACGTTCTCAAAGAGGAGCTGTGCCGCCATGGGAACCTTGAACGCGAAAAAGCCCCCGCCGAGGCGGAGGCTCCCTGTTGAAGGACTACTTGTTGACGACCGCGAACACGATGACCAGCGTGAACAGCGCCAGCGACTCGATAAACGCGAGGCCGAGCACGTAGAAGAAAAGGATACCCGCGCGCGCGCCGGGATTGCGCGCGAAGCCTTCGGCCGCCTTCGCCGCCGCCAGTCCCTGGCCGATGCCGCAGCCGGCCGAGGCGATGCCCATGCCGATGCCCGCGCCGAGCGGGATGTAGCTGGTGGCTCCGCCGCCGCCCGTTTGCGCCCAGGCCGGCGATGCCAGCAGCAGCGCGGAGAGTGTCGCGAAGATGTACTGCAAAGAACCGAAGACTTTCTGCATTGCCGTTCCCCTTATCGCTTCCTCGATATGTGGACCCCAGTGGGTGGTTGAGCCGCTCGCTGACGGCGGCCCCTCACGCTCGGGTCCTTCCCCTTGCGCCGGAGCGGAAGCGTTGCTCCCCGGCAGGAAACTTTCAGGCGGTCGCTTCGTCGTGCGAGGCCGCCTCGGATGTGTAGATCATGAACAAAAGCATGAAGACGTAGGCCTGAATGACGGCGACGAAGAAGTGCAGGCCGAGGAACACGATCGGCAGCGCGACCGGCAGCAACGAAAAGAAGACCAGCGCCAGCAGGTCGCTCGCGAACATGTTGGCGTAGAGACGGACGGTGAGCGACAGCACACGCGCCAGGTGCGAGATGATCTCGAGCGGGAACATGAACACCGCGCCTTTCCAGCCGAGCGGACCCACGAAATGCTTGATGTACCCGAGCCCGTTGGCGCGGAAGCCGGTCAGATTGTAGTAGGCGAAGGTGAGCAGCGCGATGCCGAGCGGCACGACCGGGCTGGCCGTCGGCGTCTCGATCCCCGGCAGGAGCCCGGTCAGGTTGCAGAGAAGAACGAACAGGAAAATGCACGCGGCAAAGGGGAGAAACCGCTCGCGCCCGTGGCCCAGGATCGACTCGGCCTGGCCGTCGACGAACTCGTAGACGCTCTCGGCGGCCAGTTGCAGCGACCCCGGCTGCTCGACCTTGAGCGAAGCGCGTACGGCGGCAAATACGACCACGAGCAGCAGGACGACTACGATTTCGAGCGTCAATGCGTTCGTGATGGGCTCGGCCGGGTGTGCCGGATGAATGCCGAGCGTGCGCAGCAGTGCGTCGATCGGACCCGCGAAAGAGCGGTTCAGGAAGCGGTTCAGCGCGTCGAGTAGGAAGAGCATCGTCCCTTTTGCGTCTTCGGTTTAGGGCTGCGCGTACCTGCTAGGAGCGGAGCAGACGACCCGCCTCGATCGCCAGGGCGACCACCGCGAGCAGGAGCCCTCCGAGCAGCGCATACACTGAGCCGTGAAGACTCTTCAGGCTAGCATAGAGCACCACGGCCGCGACGAAAAGCCGCAGAAAGAAGCCCACGATCACCCGCGCGCTTCCCACCTCTTTCCGGTTGTCGAGCCTGGCCATGATCGCGGCCATCAGCTTCTGCCACTCCCACAAGCTCGCGAGCGAAACCGCGGCCCCCACCAGCAGCATCGCTCCGGTCCGCCAACCGTAAGCCGCCGCCAGGCCCGCCGCCGCCATGAGCGCGATCGCCGCGACCGTAACCATCGCGCGGCGCATCGCGGCCTTCAGGCGCTCGTCCGTGATCGCATCGAGTTCGCGCTCGTCCGTCACGGGGTTCACCGATCACCGTCCTTTTCGTTCTTGAAGCCGGGGCCCCCGGCGGGCGAACTCTGCCCGCTGGGGTGGAAACCCGGCCCCTTCGACTCCTGCGGCTCGTAGGCCGTATCCGCGAGCAGGCCGGGCGAGGCGATCATCCGAAACAGCAGCACGAACCCCGCCACCACCCCTACGACCAAGCCCGCGATGTAGATCCAATGCGTGTGCAGGGCCCGGTCCAGCATGGTGCCGGCGAACCATCCGATCAGGGCGGCCACCGGCAGCGCAAACGCGATCTGCGTCAGCTTCTCCACCTTGACGAGCGCTTGGGTCGCGCTGTTCGGTTTGCCGGGTTGCGGGTCGGCGGGCATCGCTGCCACCACTCTATACTGACCCAGACCCCCTCGAAAGCAAGGAACCCGCGTTGGCCCTTTCCGAATTCGAACGCAGCCTCCAGACGCTCCGCCAAGACAAACTCCGCCAGATCGAGGCGCTCGGCCAGACGGCGTACCCCAACGCGTACCGCGCGACGCACACGGTTCCCGCGATCTGGGCCGAGCACCGCGCGAGCACGCCGGAGCAGCTGGAAGCGGCGCGCGTAACCGTCTCCGTAGCGGGCCGCTTGATGACCATTCGCGCCCAGGGTAAGGCCGGCTTCGCGCACCTGCAGCAGGGCGGCGAGCGGCTGCAGATTTACGTACGCCAGGACGCCGTCGGGCCCGAGGGTTTCGCGCTCTACAAGCTGCTCGACGCGGGCGACCACATCGGCGTTACCGGCTACCTCTTCCGCACCCGAACCGGCGAGCTCACGGTCCACGTGGAAACGCTGCGCTTCCTCGCCAAGGCGATGCTCGCGCTTCCGGAGAAGTACCACGGGCTCTCCGACGTCGATCTGCGTTACCGGCAGCGGTACGTCGATCTGTTCATGAACACGGAGCTCAATCTGGAACCGGCCTCAGCCGAGCCGCATGGAGCTGAGGACAAGCACGCCGTCTCCGGGGAGCTCGAAGCCGCTGCCGCGACGCAGCCGGACAACAAGCTCCAGGACGCGATTGCCGCGAGCCCTCGGGTGGATCCTCGCGTCGCTCCTCGTGTTAGGGACATCTTCGTCAAACGCGCTCAGATATTGCGTGCCTTACGGAAATACTTCGACGCGCGCGGCTACCTCGAGGTGGAAACCCCGATGATGCAGCCAATCGCGGGCGGGGCGGCGGCCAGGCCTTTCACAACGCACCACAACGCACTCGACCTGGACCTCTATCTCCGGATCGCGCCGGAGCTGTATCTCAAACGCCTGGTCGTCGGCGGGCTCGACCGGGTTTACGAGATCAACCGAAACTTTCGCAACGAGGGAATCTCGACCCAGCACAACCCCGAGTTCACGATGCTGGAGTTTTACCAGGCTTACGCGAACTACCACGACCTGATGGATCTGACCGAGGAGTTGATCGGCTTCGTCGCGCAGGAGGTGAATGGGACGACCAAGACCCGCTTCAACGGGCAGGAGATCGACCTGGCGACGTGGAAGCGGTACACGATGAAGGAAGCGATCGCGGCTTTTTGGCCGTCGGTCGCCGGGCCTGCTCCGGATCTGTCGAGGGACCCGCAAGCTGAATCCCTGATGCGGCGACTCTGGGAGGCCGGATTTCGCGTCGAGTTCCAGCAGGGCGAGCCGGAAGGGAAAACGATCGCGACACTCTTCGAGACTGTCGCCGAGCCGCACCTCATCCAGCCCACCATCATCTATGACTTCCCGCTGGCCGTCTCCCCGCTTTCCAAGCAGAAGCCGGACGACCCCGACTGGGTCGAGCGCTTCGAGTTTTATATCGGCGGCTTCGAGCTCGGCAACGCCTTCTCCGAGCTCAACGATCCGCACGAGCAGCGTCGGCGCTTCGAGCAGCAGCTTCAAAACAAAGCGCGGGGGGACGAGGAAGCCCACGCGATGGATGAGGACTACCTACGCGCCCTCTCTTACGGCCTCCCGCCCACGGCCGGAGAAGGGATCGGCATCGATCGGCTCACCATGATCCTCACCGGCGCCCGGTCCATCCGCGACGTCATCCTCTTTCCACTCCTGCGGCCGGAAATCCAGTAGGTTCCGCAAGCTCGAACAAGTGGCTCTGCGTGTACGCTGGGTCATCGAGCTCCGGCGCGAACTCGACCCGGTTGCGCCCGTTCTGCTTGGCCATGTAGAGCGCCGCATCCGCGTCGTTGACCACCGACTCGATCTCCCGGTTGTGCTCGCTCAGCCAGGCCACGCCGAACGACGAGGTCACCTGGACGCTGCACGTCCCGTGCACGACCGGCCGGGACGCGATCGCTTCCCGCACCTCCTCCAGACGCCCGGACGCCTGGTCCCGCCGCAGCCCCGGAATCACCAGCAGAACCTCCTCGCCCCCGTACCGGCCGACGAAATCGTCCGGACGCAGCGTTTCCAGCAATCGTTCCGCGCACTCCCGCAGCACGGCGTCGCCCATCGAGTGGCCCCAGCGATCGTTGATCGACTTGAAGTGGTCGAGGTCGGCCATGACGACGCAAAGCGGAGTCCCGTTCTCGAGCGAACGCCGCCGCATCCGGCTCAAGACTTCGAAGATCGCCGACCGGTTCAACAGGCCGGTCAACGAGTCGCGCCGGGAGCTCTCCACCAGCTCCCGCTGCGCCCGCTGCAGCTGCTCCTTTTCCTCGCGCAACTCCGCCGTCTGCTGGTCCACCTTGCGCTTCAGCGTCGCCTCGCTTCGCTGGAGCCGGTTGAGGCTGAATTTCCACCACAGCGCGCCCACGAGCAGCCCGAGCCCCAGCGCCGCGAGTTTGGCCCGGTCGCGCCGGTACCACGGCGGCAAGATCTCGAAGCCGTAGTCGACCGGAGCCGAGAACGCATGCACCCTGGTGTCCATCGCCTGCACGGTCAATGTGTAGTCGCCCGGCGGCAGCGAGGAGAAGCGCAAGCTGCCGGAGGCGGAACTCTGCCAGGTGTCGTCGAGCCCGCGCAATTTGTAGCGGAACACGACCGCGCGCGGCCTCTTGTAGTCGGTCGAGAACAGGTCCGCGGTAAGCACGGGCTGCCGAATGTCGAAGCGCCCGTTCGCGCCGGGTTGCAAACGGCTCCCGTTCAGGCGTATCTCACGCACGCTCATGCGGGGTGCCGACACCTGAAACAGTTCTTCCGGGTGCAGCAGGTGCGACCATCCGCCGACGGTGCCGAACCACATGGAACCGTCCCGCTCCTCGAACACCGCCGAGGTGTCCAGGTCGTCGGAGATCAGCCCGTCCTCCTGCGTGCAATGGACCCAGCGCGCGCCGTCGAAAACATAAAGTCCGATATCCGTACCGACCCAAAGCCAGCCCCGGCTGTCGAAACGGATGATGGCGACATCGTCCGATCCGATCACGTCGTCCCCCACAAACCCCGCGACGCGGGCCTGGCGGCCCGCGACGATCAGTCGGACGAGCGGATGGGGGTTCGCGGCCTGCATCCAGAGACTTCCGTCCGGAGCCGCGCAGATGGTCGGGTACTCTACGCCCGCGGCTTCGTCAGGAAGCGCGATGTGCGTCCAGGCCCCACGCCGGAAGCGATAAAGGTTCCCTTTCGAGGTGAACCACATGGATCCTTCCCGGTCCTGCGTGACGCCCCAGACATTCGCGTGCGGCGCTTCCGCATCATCCACGGGACGAAGATCGCGCCAGCCATCCTCGCCGGACAGGAAGAAGACGCCTTTTGTCGTGCAGATCCAGATTCGCTGAAGGCTCGTGTCGTACGCCAGCCGGTAAACGGCTCCGAGCGCGCTTGAAACTTCACGTGCCCGCCCGTTCGCCGGGTCATACTCCTCGAGAACGCCCTCCGATGTCCCGCTCCAAACATGGCCCCGGTCATCGATCGCGAGCGTGTTCGCATCCGGCGTCGCCAGCATGCCCTTGAGCGGCTCCATGCGGGCATGCGCCTCGTCCAACTTGAAGACGTTCTCCAGGCTGGTCGCCCACAGCTGTCCTTGCCTGTCGCGCAGCATCGACCAGCCCACATCGCCCAGGAAACCTTCCGCGTGCGTCCATGCCTGCCAGCTGCCGTATCCGAGCCAGCGCCAAACGCCTCCGCCTACCGGTGCGAGCCAGAAGCCGCCGAGCTTGTCGAAAAAGAGACTCACGATCTGGCTCGAAGGCAGGCCGTTCTCCGGAGTCCATCGCTCCCACCGGCCGGCCTTCAACCGAGAAAGCCCGATCGTCAGGGTCGCCAGGATGTTACCGTCCCTATCCTCGGCCAGGCGGCTCGCACGGACCACCGGCCCTGGCCCTCCAGGATTGCCGAACCGCTCGACCGCCCAGGTACGCGGGTTGAGCTCGATCAGCTCGCCGGGACCGACCGCCCAAACCGCTCCGCTTTTCGCGACCAGCAGGTAGGACCATGCTTTCGCGGGAACGCCACGGTCCGTGCCCCAAACGGTTGCGACCGGTACATGGCTCACCGAGCTGCTGGAAGGAAGCTGAAGTTGGCACAGCGCCCCGTCGCAGCCGGCCCAGAGCGTGTTGCGGGCCGGGTCGGCGACCAGGCTGGACAGTTTGCGCAGGAACGGCTTTGCCTCGACCGTTTCCGGATCGAAGACCTCCTTGCGCGTCCACTCCACACCCCGGTCGACGGTTTGAAGCTGCTCCAAGCGTCCGTTCAGCAGCAGGAAAATTCGGTCGGGCATCTCCGGCAAGGATGCGACCTGGATGCCCCGGGAGAGCAAAACTCCCTGCTCGACCCGTGAAACGACGTGAATGACAAGATCCGATGTCAGATAAACGAGGTGCTTGGCGCCGGCGACCCAGACGCGCCCGGCACCATCGACGTGCATCGCGAGCACCGCGCCCTGTTCGGCGTCCCGGTAGCTCTGCACCTTGACGAAGTGGCTGCCGTCCGCGCGAAAGACGCCGTTCTCGGTCCCGACCCAAACCACTCCGCTCGGGTCTTGCACGATGGAGTTTGTATCCAGATTGAGCAGGCCTTCTACCTGCCCGAACTGTGCGAAGGTGAAGTGCTGCCCGAAGCAACAGCCCTCGCCGCAAAGCATCAGAAGCATGATTGTGAGGGTCAGCTTAACGTTTGACCACGCGGACAAATAAAGTCCGATCCCCGCGCTCGCCTGACTTCCGGCGCGCGCGGCTCCAATTGATCCTACTCGCGCGCGTTGTCCCAACAACCACATGACGGAACTCTACGAGGCCGCTTTCGGGAAGGCAAGAAAAAAGCATTACCAATTTACCCTAAAGTCACATCAGCGTGCAGTAATATAGGACACGCTGGTCACTCTGCAAGCCAGAACCGTCGCGTTGACGATGCTCGTCCCGTGCTCGCCTCGCACTCGATCAGTGTCGCGCTCATGCGCGCGTCGTCCTCCGCCTGCTCGAATCGGGCGGGCATCCCGGTCAAAAACCGGGAAAGCACGTCCTCTTTTCGGACGCCGATTACCCCGTCATACGGCCCGCTCATGCCTACATCGGTCTGGTACGCGGTCCCGCCGGGCAGCACCCGGTCGTCCGCGGTCGGAATATGCGTGTGCGTGCCGAGAACAGCCGTAACGCGCCCGTCCAGGTACCAGCCTAACGCGACCTTCTCGCTCGTGGCCTCCGCATGGAAGTCGACCAGGATTACCGGAGCCGCGATCTGCTTCAGCAAACGGTCCGCTGTCCGGAACGGGCAGTCGTTCGAGGCCATGAAGACCCGTCCCTGCAAGTTGACGACGGCATACCGCTCACCGCCGGAGAGCGTGCCCTCGAACCAGCCGAACCCCGGGGTGCCCTCGACATAGTTCGCTGGCCGCAGCAGCCTGCGCGGACGTGCTTGACTCCCGGCCTCCGCCGTTTGCAGGTATTCGATGATTTCCCGCTTGTCCCATACATGGTTCCCGGTCGTCAGGACGTGCGCGCCCAGATCGAACAGCTCGTCCGCGATCGCCGGGGTCACGCCGAAGCCGCCTGCGGAGTTCTCCGCATTGATGACCAGCAGGTCGACCGCATACGCCTCGAGCACGCCCGGCAGGTGGTCCCGCACGACACGCCTGCCGGCGTGCCCGAATACATCGCCTACAAACAGAATCCTCAATTGCCAGCGCTCCCTCGCCCCCATACGATGCGCTCGCGAGGGTGATAATTGTCCTCAACGCATGAGCAACCGACTCCGCCCTCCAGCACCGAAACCGCAATCCCCAGCCGGGGACACCCCCGAAGCGCCTCCAGCCAAGCGCATCTACGTCGTGGGCGCGCTCTTGATCCTGCTCTCGCTTTCCATTCTTCTGTCCATATTCTCCGTCTGGGTCATCATGAGGAAACATTGACGGGCTGTGAACACTTAACCCGCTTGTTTACCTTTGCGAGTCCTTCAAGTATCGCTTTAACGTTTCAGTACTCAAGCAGGTTTTTGATGGCGGAGAAGATTCGCTCGGGCTGAGGCAGGATGGCGTCCTCGAGCAGAGGCTGGTAGGCCACGAAGGTGTCCATGCCCGCGACGCGCCGCACCGGGGCATCGAGGTCTTCAAACAGTTCGTCCGCGATGCGCGCCGCGATCTCCGCGCCGTAGCCCCAGCTCTGCATATCCTCATGCGCCACCAGCACCCGGCTGGTCTTTCGCACGGAGTTCGCGATCGCCTCCCAATCGTAGGGGGCGAGTGTGCGCAGGTCCAACAGCTCGATTTGCGCGCCGAGCTCCCGCTCCGCCCGCTGCGCCGCTTGCAGGGCGCGCGGGACTACCGCGCCGTAGGTCACCAGAGTCAGGTCGGTGCCGGCGCGCACCGTCGAGGCTTTGCCGAACGGAATCGTGTACTCCGGCCCCGGGTCGAGACTCTTGGCGTACGGCTCGCGGTAGAGCCGCTTGTGCTCCAGAAAGAGCACCGGGTCGTCGCAGCGGAGCGCGGTGCGCAAAAGCCCGGCCGCATCGCGCGCATTCGAAGGCATCACGACCCGGATCCCCGGCGTGTGCGTGAACAGGACCTCGCCCGACTGCGAGTGGTAGATCGATCCGCCGGTCAGGTAACCGCCGATCGGGCAGCGAATCACCAGCGGCGCCGTGAAGGTGCCGTTCGAGCGCCAGCGCAGGTTCGAGAGCTCGTTGCGCATCTGGTGCAGAGCCGGCCAAATGTAGTCGAAAAACTGGATCTCGACCACCGGCTTCATGCCGCGGACCGCATAACCGAGCGCGCGCCCCACGATATTCGCCTCCGCCAGGGGAGAGTTGAAGACCCGCTCGCCGCCGAACTCGGTCTGGAGCCCGGAGGTCAGCTTGAAAACCCCGCCCTTGCCCTTGACCTCGCCGGACCGCAGCGGTTCCTCCCGGCTCGCGTCCGCCACATCCTCGCCGTAGACCACGATGCGCGGGTCGCGCCGCATCTCCTCGCGCAGGCAGCCGTTGATCAACTCGGCCATGGTTCGAGCGGTTCGCGACTTCGCCCCGCCGCCATCGTGCGGCTCGACTGCTAAAACGCCGCCGCATGGGTCGTAGTCTTCCGAGTACACGTGCCTGGCGATGCTCGCGACCTCCGGCAGCGCCGCCTCGAGCGCCCTGTCGGAAGCCTGGACCACCTCGGCCTCGACCCCGCTCTCGAGCGTGCGGAGTCCGGCCTCGTCCAGCAGACGCTTCCTAAGCAGGAAGTCGCGGAAGCGCGGCAAAGGGTCCCGGAGGGCGTCCGCCTCGATCTCCGCCGCGCTGCGGTACAGCCGCTCGTCGTCCGACTCGGAGTGCGAGTAGGGCCGGACCACGTGGCCATGAACGAAGGCGGGACCGTGACCCGCGCGGCACCAGGCCACCGCTTCGGTCAGCGCGGCATAGCTCGCAATCGGGTCGGTTCCGTCCACCTCGGCGAAGAAGAAGTGCGGGAAGTTTCGCACCAGGTTCGAGATGTTGCCGCCGGGCGTGTTCACTTCGACCGGCGTGGAGATCGCATAGCCGTTGTCCTCGATCAGGTACAGCACCGGCAACTTCGCGTTCGAGGCCGTGTTGAGCGACTCCCAGAACTCGCCTTGCGAAGTCGACCCTTCGCCGATCGAGATGTAGGTCACCTCGTCGCCATGGAAACGTACGTCCTTATAGGCGCGGTAGTCGCTTCCAGCCTTCGCCGCCGCCTCCGGGTGCCGCGCGAAGTAGCGCCCAGCCTCGGCGCAGCCGATGCCGTGCAGGCACTGCGTCGCGGTCACCGAGGAAGAGGAAACGATATTGAGGCGACGGTTGCCCCAGTGGCACGGCATCTGCCGCCCGCCGCTCGCGGGGTCCGAGGCCGCGCCGACCGCCTGCAGCAGCAGCTCCTCGACCGTCGAGCCGAGGGTCAGGCACAGGGCACGGTCGCGGTAGTAGGGGAAAAACCAGTCGTAGCCCGGTTTGAGAGCCATCCCCGCCGCGACGAGCAGGGCTTCGTGCCCGGCGCAGGAGATTTGGAAGTAGGCCTTCTGCTGGCGCTTGAGCAGGATCTCCCGGTCGTCGGTGCGGCGGGAGAGCAGCATCAGCCGGTACATCTCCACCATCTGCTCCCGGGAGAGCCCGGCATGGCGGACGCGCTTCGCCCTCAGCTCCGCGCTGCCCAGAGTCAACTCGCCAGCAGCCATTCGCACTCCCCTTTCGACACGATCCGATTTCAGTATAAAACTCAGTAGCCCCGCATCCGGTCTTTCACGCTGCGCGCGAGCTTCTCGATCGCCTCGCTCTTGCGCACCACCGTCAACGAAAGCTGGTCCTTGTTGCTCTTGCCCACCGCCTCGTGCAGCTCCTGCGCCAGGAGCAGGAGCTTATCGGTGTCGGCCACCAGCTGCTTTTGCCGGTCGTCATTACGGCGAATCTCCATCCGCTCGGTCAGGCGCGGGTCCACCCCCGCGGTTTCATGCCCGAACTCGCCCTCCGCGTTGCCGTGCGTCACGCGCGGCGTGTCCCCGGAGGTGGAGCCCCCGTTTTGCGCCCGCACCGCGCCGGCAACCAGCAGGGCGGCTGCCGCGGGGATGGCGAACAAGATGCCGCCGCGCCGAAAAACCGCCGCCTTCCCGCCCCCGGAACCCTCAAACTGGTGTCTGTGTTCCCGCACGCCCATCGCCGCTCCCCGAGGTACAAACACCCGTGATGCTACTCCTTTCCACCCCGGCCCCGGAAGCCGCGAAGCCCGCGCACCACACCGCGCGCGAGCTCGTTTCCGCCGACAAGCTCTTCGACACCGCCCAGCACCTGCTCACCGACGTGCTGCCCAAGGTTCTCATCATTTGCCTCATCGCGTGGATCCTCATCCGCGTGCTCACCTTCTTCACCGGGCGCATGGCCCGGGTCGCCGAGCGCCACGCTGCCGCTGCGACCCGCATCTCCCAGGCCCGCACGCTGTCCTCGGTCCTGCGCGCCACCGGCATCGGCGTCATCGGCTTCCTCGCCGTGCTGCAGATCCTGCCGCTGGTCGGCTTCAACCTGGGCCCCCTGCTCGCCTCCGCCGGGGTCGCCGGGGTCGCCATCGGCCTCGCCTGCCAAGCGGTCGTCAAGGACTGCCTCAACGGCATGCTCTTCCTGCTCGAGGATCAGTTCAACGTCGGCGACGTGGTCAAGGTCGCCACGTTCTCCGGGCAGGTCGAGGCCATGACCCTGCGCAAGACCACCCTCCGCGATGGCGACGGCACCGTCTACATCATCCCCAATTCGCAGATCACCACGGTCGCCAACATGACCCGCGATTACTCGGTCGCGACCGTCAACGTCGATGTGGACTTTTCCGCCTCGCCCGACGAAGTCCTGCCCGTGCTCACGGAAGCGGCGATGTCGGTCCGCAACGATCCGGCCTTCCAGGACGTGTTCCTCGCCGACCCGACCCTGCTCGGCGTGGACGCCGTGAAGGGCTCGGTGGTGACCTACCCGATCCTGCTCAAAACGCTCGCCAACCAGCAATGGGGGGCCAAGCGCGAACTGCAGCGGCGTGTACGCATCGCGCTCGAACAGCACCATTTATTGCCCGGCGACCCCCTGCGCGTGTTTACCGCGAGCGGGCCGCAGGCACTCGGCGGCGGCGGCCGGCGCGAGGAGGAGCCGGGCCAGGTTCCGGAGCCGGCCCCGTCCGGACATCAGGACATCAATCCTTTCACCGGTGAAGGCTTGTGACAGACCGGCTCCAGCCTGTTCGCGCTGGGGGACGGCTGCTTTCATCTGATCGAGCGCTCCCGCAAACAAACGTTTCCACGCATTCCATTCCTACGATGCGTTCGGGATCGGAGCCAACGCGGACAGCTGCGCGTCCAGCGGTGCCGGATGCACCGTCACCAACTCCTTTCGGGCACCGGTTGTCTTCCGCGCGACCTGTCGCCGTCCAACCCGTCCTAAACCAAGCCAACAGCGCGGTGCGGTTCTTCAGTGCAGCCGTGAGCACTACTCCGTTCGAAACGATCGACTTCTCCGTAACCGGCGCGACGAAGCAGCTGATTCCGAAAACGGGTGCCGCCTCATACGGGCGCAACCATTCGTGTTGGGCTTTTCTCACCCGGTCAGTGCTGCCCGCAACCCGGCCTCGTCCCGGACCGGTGGCAAGCATGTTTGGCCCTTGCACACCACCGCGAAGCTTTCCCCCTCACCGAGCCAAGGCAGGAACGGCAGCGTTTCCGCCAGCACCGGCGGGAGCCCTTCAGCCGTCGCCTGCGCCCGGTTGAGCCGGATCACGCTCCTGGTCACCGCCCACGGCCTGCCCGCGGCGGCGGCCAGCGCGTGGGCCCGCTCGTCTTCCCCCACCACAGCCACCTGCGTGGCGGGCAGCAAGTATCGCTCCAATGCTAGGCCGTACGAAGCCGCGTACAGCCCGAACTGCCCGGCTACCCCTCCGAACGCTTCCAGCGTGTCCTCGGCCAGCTCCCGCAGTGCCTCGTCGCCGGTCAGGGCATACAACCGCAGCAGGGCGGCGGCCGCGCTCGCGTTGCCGGAGGGCGTCGGCGCGTCCTGCAACGGCTTGCGCCGCGCGCCCAGCACCCCCAGCCGCGGGCCGGCGGCAGGCTCCGTGTCGAAGAACCCGCCCCCGACCCGGTCCGCGAACCGCTCCGCCATCGCCCGCGCGATCCGCTCGCCGGCCTTCCAGAACCGGCTGACGCCGGTCGCCTCCCAGCCGTCCAGGCAGGCGTGCGCCAGGTAGGCGTAGTCCTCGAGCACGCCGGGGACGACGCCGGCGGCGGCGTGCCCGTCGGCGTAGGCGACCACATGCTTGAGCCGGGTGCCGTCCCAGGCCTCCGCCAGCACGCGATCCAGCGTTTCGAGCGCGAAGATGCGCGGCCCGTCCAATGCGAGGGCCGCGGCCGCCGCCAGGTACGCCGAGACCGCCATCCCGTTCCAGCCCGTGTAGATGGTCCGGTCGATGAACGGCTCCGGGCGCTTCATGCGCGCGGCCAGCAGCTTGCGGTGGGCCACCTCCAGCAGGGCCGCGGCCCGCTCCGGATCGAGCCCCAGCGACGCGGCCGCCGACGCCGCGCTCCGGTCCGTCCGCAGCACGCACTTGGCTTCGTTGTGGTGCATGTCACCCCGCGCGCGCACGCCGTAGTAAGCCACTGCCATCCTGAGCTCTTCAGGGTTCTCCTCGAGCACCTCCGCGACCTCGCCCAGGGTCCAGGTGAAGTAATCCCCATCGTCGTCGAGCGTGATGTCCGCGTCCTGCGAGGCGTAAAAGCCGCCCCGCGCGCGGTCGCTCAGGCTCGCATCCATCCAGCGCAGCACGTCCCGCGTTACCCGCGCGAACTCCGGATCGCCGTAGGTTTGGAACGCGTGCGCATAGTTCGCGAGCAGCGCCGCGTTGTCGTACAACATTTTTTCAAAATGCGGTACGCCCCAACGCTCGTCTACCGAGTAGCGATGGAAGCCGCCGCCGATGTGGTCGTACATGCCCCCGCGCGCCATCGCCTCAAGCGTGCGCGCGGCGGTCTCCCGCGCCTCCACCGACCCGGTACGCGCCCCGATGTCGAGCAGTAGGTCCACCGCGGCCGGATGGGGGAACTTCGGCGCATCCCCGAAGCCGCCGTGAACCTTATCGAACCCCGCGAGCGCCGACCCAACCAGCGCGCCCACAATCTCCGGCCCCAGCGACCCCGACCGCCCCGAGAAGCTCTCCCCATGGTCGATCGCGCTCATCACCTGCGCCGCCGTGCCTTCGAGCTCCTTGCGCCGCTCCTTCCAAATACCGGCGAGCGTTTCGAGCACGCGCCGGAAGCCGGGCCGCCCGAAGCGGTCGTCCGGCGGAAAGTAGGTCCCGCCGAAAAATGGACGTCCGTCCGAGGTCAACACCGCCGTCAGCGGCCAGCCGCCCTGCCCGGCCATGGCCTGCACCGCCGCCTGGTAGCGCGCGTCCACGTCGGGCCGCTCGTCCCGGTCCACCTTGACCGCGATGAAGTGCCGGTTGACCACGGCGGCCAGCCCGGGGTCTTCGTACGATTCGCGATCCATGACGTGGCACCAGTGGCACCACACCGCGCCGATGTCGAGCAGGACCGGCTTGTCCTCGCGCGCGGCGAGCGCGAACGCCTCCGCCCCCCACTCGTGCCAGCGCACCGGCTGGTGCATTGCTGAGCGCAGATAGGCGGAGGCGGCGGAGGCGAGTGCGTTCGATTCTTGACTCATGGGAGCTTCGATGCGCGCATGCGCGCGCGGCAGCCCTATGCGCTCTTGACCGCAAGCTCGGGCGGAGCGGCCGCGGCGGTCTGTATCACCCGAACGCGGCCGCCCCCGCGCAGGCGCTCCACCGGCACCTCGACCAACAGGTAAGCGAGCAGGCCCGCTGCCGCGGCGACCAGCAGAACGAGCGCCGGATGCCGGCCGCCCAGCGCCGCCGGCCACAGGAACAGAATGGCCGACTGGTACAGGTAGCCGCTGTAGGAAGCCAAACCCAGTACCGCGACCGGCCGCCAGCCCAGCACCCGGCTCGTCCGCGCGTGCGGGTTGCGCAAGAGCCAGGCGAGCGAAAACGCCGCGGCCAGCGACTCCAGGGTGTACCCCGCGGTGTAGGTGTAGCCGTTGCCGCCGACCACCCGCAGCACCGGCGACGCTACCGCGAAGAACACCGGGGCGACCCAGGCGAACGGCGCAAATCTGCTGTAAGCCCGCTCGAACCGCACCGATCCCGCGCAGATGGCCAGCAGGGCCCCGGCGAACAGGCTGTCCATGCGCCCGGGCAGCACCACGCCTTCGCGGTGATCGAACAGGGGCGCGTGCGTCATGGCTGCCGTCATCCGGAACGCCGGGCTGGCCAGGATCAACCCGGCGCACACCAGCGCCGCCGCTCGCCGCCCGCCCCAGCGGAGCGAGGCAAGCAGCAGCACCGGCCAGAACAGGTAAAACTGCTCCTCGACCGCGAGCGACCACAGGTGCGCCGTAAAGACCGTGGCCTCGCCCGGAACCACGTTGGTCAGGAACAGCGCCGCCGTGCCGAGGGCTCTCCAGGGGACCGCCGGCCCCGCACCCAGGCACACCGCCGCGACCACCCCCAGGTACACCAGCAGCGGCGGCAGAATCCTGGTCGCGCGCCGCAGGTAAAAGTGTCGGAGGTTGGGGCCGCCGACTCGCCCGGCTTCCCGCAGCAGCATGGTCGTGATCAGGAAGCCGCTCAGGACGAAAAACAGCTCCACCCCGTCCGGGCAGGCGGCAAAACCGTGCAGGATCACGAAGCGCTGCTGCAGATGCAGCAACAGCACCGTTACCAGCGCGAACGCGCGAATGCCGTCAAGGCTGCGGACGCGGTCTCTTTCCAGCTGCATGCTCGTCGCTTTCCCCTCCCCGCTCTCCGGCGGGGCTCCTTGTCGGACTGCCGTGCAAATACTACCGGGCCAGGTTGAATCTTGCATGGCGGACAGGCACCCTGGCAAGCGCGGGCCCTTCGTTTCTCGGCGCGAACGCCCAGACGATCCACGCGTCTCGCGTAAACTTAATCGGGCCTGAATCCGTCCCTTCTCACGATGCTTTCCACACCCCTTGCCGCGGAACCAACCGCCTCCCTCCCGGTCCATGCGCGGACGCTCGCGCGCATTCGCTCCCGCGAAGCCCGCATCGGCATCGTCGGCATGGGCTATGTCGGCCTGCCTCTCGCGCTCCTGTTCTCCGAGGAGCGCTTCCGCGTCACGGGCTTCGACATCGACCCCGAAAAAGTAGCCACGCTCAACCGGGCCGGTTCCTACATTGTCCGGATTCCGGGCACCGAGATCGCGCTCGCCCGGCAGGCGGGTTTTTCCGCGACCGCGGACTTCGAGGCTGTCTCGGAGATGGACGCGATCGTCATCTGCGTCCCCACCCCGCTCTCCGAGCACCACGAGCCCGACCTGAGCTACATCGAGCAGACCGCCCGCTCACTCGCACCGCATTTACGGGCGGGCCAGCTCGTCGTGCTTGAAAGCACCACCTACCCCGGCACCACCGAGGAGGTGCTGATCCCGATCCTCGAAGCGGGCGCCCCCCGCTCTTCGCAAGGTGCCCTTCGCGCCGCCCGCGCCGGGGACGAAACCGGCTTCTACATCGCCTTCTCCCCGGAGCGCGAGGATCCCGGCAACGACACCGTGGCCCGCCGCGACATCCCCAAGGTTATCGGCGCCTGTAGCGCGCCCGCGGGTGAGCTAGCCGCCGCCCTGTACGGCACCATCTTCAACACCACCGTCCCTGTCTCCTCCCCCGCCGCCGCGGAGATGACCAAGCTGCTCGAAAACATCTATCGCTGCGTCAATATCGCGCTGGTCAACGAGCTCAAGCAGCTCTCCATGCGCATGGGTATCGACATCTTCGAGGTGATCGACGCGGCCAAGACCAAGCCTTTCGGCTTCCAGGCCTTCTATCCCGGCCCGGGGCTCGGAGGGCACTGCATTCCGATCGATCCCTTTTACCTTTCCTGGAAAGCGCGGCAGTTCGACTTCCACACCCGCTTCATCGAGCTCGCGGGCGAGGTGAACGGGGCCATGCCCCGCTACGTGATCGATCAAACGATCGAGGCGCTGAACCAACGCCGCAAGCCGCTCAACGGTTCGCGGATCCTGGTCCTCGGCCTTTCGTACAAACGCGACATCGACGACCTCCGCGAGTCGCCTTCCCTGCCCATCATCGAGCTGCTCCGCGCCCGCGGGGCCGAGGTCAGCTACCATGACCCCTTCTTCGCGCACGTCGGCCGCGGCCGCAATTACGACCTGAACCTCGACCGCGCCTCGCTCGACGACCTGGCCCAATACGACTGCGTCCTGATCGCCACCGATCACTCCGACTACGACTACGCCCGCATCGTGCGCGAGTCGCAGCTAGTCATCGACACGCGCAACGCCACCCGAGGTTACGAAGGTAAGAACATCGTGCGCTGCTGACGATTTTAGGCCGGAAAATCCTGTACGCTGTTCGCAACCGCTGCTCCGCGAAGCAGCGGGAACCCCGCTCAGGAGACCCGGTTTTGGAACAGTTTCCTCGTCTCGCCCGTTTGCCCGCTTACGTCTTCAACATCACCGGCGAGCTCAAGGCCGACGCGCGCCGGCGCGGCGAGGACATCGTCGATTTCGGCATGGGCAACCCCGACGGCGCGACCCCCAGGCACATCGTCGACAAGATGATCGAGGCCGCGGGCCGCCCGGAAACCCACCGCTACTCGCTCTCCAAGGGTATTCCGCGCCTCCGCAAGGCCATCGCGAACTGGTACGGCTCTCGTTACAACGTCGAGATCGACCCTGCGACGGAGGCCATCGTCACCATCGGATCCAAGGAGGGGATCGCCCACCTCTGCATGGCCACGCTCGACAAGGGCGATGTGGTGCTGGTGCCAAATCCCAGCTACCCCATCCACATCTACGGCCCGGTCATCGCCGGTGCCACCGTGCGCTCCGTGCCGGTCCATGACACGGGCGCGTTTCTGGCGGAGCTCGAACAGATCATCCCGCTCATTTATCCCAAGCCGAAGATGCTGATCCTCAACTTCCCCGCCAACCCCACCACCCAGTGCGTCGATCTGGCGTTTCTGACCCGCGTCGTCGCACTCTGCAAGGAACACCGCATCTGGCTGGTGCACGACCTGGCCTATGCGGACATCACCTTCGACGGCTACCGCGCGCCCTCCGTCCTGGAGGTGCCGGGTGCGAAGGAGATCGCGGTCGAGTTCTTCACTCTATCGAAGAGCTACAACATGCCGGGCTGGCGCGTGGGCTTCATGTGCGGCAACCCGGAGCTGGTCGCCGCGCTCGCCCGCATGAAGAGCTACTGCGACTACGGCACCTTCACGCCTATCCAGGTCGCGAGCATCTGCGCGCTCGAAGGCCCGCAGGCGTGCGTTGCTTCCATTACGGAGACGTACCGGAAACGCCGCGACTGCCTGGTCTCCGGCCTGAATAAGCTGGGCTGGCAGGTCGCCTCGCCCCAGGCCACCATGTTCGTCTGGGCACCGATCCCCTCGGTCTATCAGAGCGGCGAAGCGACGGGGGAGAAGCTCGCCTCGCTCGACTTCTCCACCCGCCTGCTGCGCGAGGCCCGCGTCGCCGTCTCCCCCGGCATCGGCTTCGGCGAGTACGGCGACGGCCACGTCCGCTTCTCCTTGATTGAGAACGAGGAGCGCACGCGGCAGGCTCTCAGGGGGCTGCGCGCGATGTTCGCGAAGGACGGCCTGCGCGAGCCGGTGTCGGTGCCGTAAGCCTAACCAGGGGTCATCCTGAGCGACCTGCTTTCTCGGGCCGCCTAGCGCAGCTCCGGCTGCGCGGCCCTTGCGATCATGCGCGTGGTGGAGAAGCCTTCGACCGTCGGCACGATTTTGACCACCCCGCCCCAGCTTCGAACCTGCTTCGCGCCGACTACGGTCTCCTCCACATAATCCCCGCCCTTGACGATGACATTCGGCTTGAGCGCGCAAATCAGCTCGAGCGGCGTCGACTCGCCGAAGACGATCACCGCATCGACTGCGGCCAGCGCGGCCAGAACGCGCCCCCGGTCCCGCTCCCGCACCACCGGCCGGGTGGGACCCTTGAGGGCGGAGACGGAGGCGTCGCTGTTGATAGCTACGATGAGCCGGTCGCCCTGGCGGCGGGCGTCCTCCATCAGCGTGATGTGGCCGACGTGGAGCAGGTCGAAGCATCCGTTGGTGAACACGATGCGCTCGCCTTTCGACCGCCAGGCGGAGACGCGGCGCTGGAGCTGCGCGAGCTCCAGCAGCTTTTCTGAAGCCCGCAGCTCGATCTCCGGCAGGAGGCTGGTGATCAGCTCGTCGCGGGTGATCGGCACCGTGCCGACCTTGCTCACGACGATGCCGGCCGCGACATTCGCGAGCGGGACCGCTGTTTCAATGGGCAAGCCGCTCGCCAGCGCCAGAGCCAGGGTCGCGATCACGGTATCGCCCGCGCCGGATACGTCGAAAACCTGCCGCGCGACCGCCGGGAAGGTGCGCGTACCCTCCGGACGAACCACGGCGATTCCCTTCTCGCTGAGCGTCACGGTCAGGTACTCGAGCGCGAGCCCGGGCAGCATGGCCGCGGCCGCGGCAAGGATGGCTTCGGTCTCCTTCGGCGCGATGCCGGTCGCCGCGGACATCTCCTGAAGGTTGGGGCAGATGGTGGTCGCGCCCCGGTACCGGGCGAAGTCGCGGTGCTTGGGATCGACCAGAACCGGCACGCCCGCCCCGCGCGCCGCCTCGATCACCGCGCGGCAGACCTCCCCGCTCAGCACGCCCTTGGCATAATCGGACAAAACCACCGCGCGCGCGCCGGGCAGCGCGGCATGGATCGCCGCGAGCAGGCCGTCATACGCCGACTGCGGATAGCCTTTTGTCTTCTCGACGTCGAGCCGCAGGATCTGCTGCCGGCCGCCGAGGATGCGCAGCTTGGAAGTCGTGGGGTGGCCGGCGACGGCGGTCAGGATCGCGGTCACGCCGGCTTTGTCCAGGCAGGCTTCGAGCGTCGCGCGCTCCTCGTCCTGGCCCGCGAAGCCGCAAAGCGTGACCCGCGCGCCCAGCCCGGCGATGTTCATCGCGACGTTCGCCGCCCCGCCCGGCTGCTCGCTGCGGTGCGCCATGCGCACCACCGGCACCGGCGCTTCGGGCGAGATACGCTCGACGTCGCCCCAGATATAGCGGTCCAGCATCACGTCGCCGACCACGAGCACGCGGGTATCGCGCCAGTCGCCCTCGATGCGGGAGACGATGCCGTGCAGGTCGTCGATCATTCCGGTTTCGCGGCGGCCTGAGGCTTGGACGCGAGCACCCAGGCCAGCTCGACCCAGTCGCACAGCATGTGCCCGCAAAGAATGTGGCCCTCTTGCACGCGGGCCGTATCCCTCGTCGGGACGCATATCGTGCATTCCGCAAGGCCGGCCATGCGGCCGCCCCCCTCGCCGGTCATCGCGACGGTGTAGGCGCCCACCTCCCTGGCAGCTTCGAGCGCTTCGACGACATTAGGACTATTGCCCGAGGTGGAGATGCCGACGACGATGTCCCCCTGCTCGGCCAGGGCGAGCACCTGGCGCGAGAAGACCTGGTCGTAGCCGTAGTCGTTGCCGATCGAGGTCAGGATCGAAGTATCGGTAGTCAGCGCGATCGAAGCCAAGGGCCGGCGCTCGCGGCGGAAGCGTCCGACGAACTCGGCGGCGAGGTGCTGCGCATCGGCGGCCGAGCCGCCGTTGCCGCACCACAGCACCTTCTTGCCGTCCATCACGGCTTCCGCCATTCGGCGAGCGAGCGCCTCCAAAGTGGGCTGCTGCTGCCGCAACTCGTCGATCACCCGGAGGTGCTCGTCGAAGGCGCTGCCGAATACGGCTTTCCCGGTCAACTCAGTGGTCGTCATTCTGAGGGCTATGATACCTGCTGTGAGCCGATATGAGGGTGCTAGGACGGTGTTTCTGGACCGCGACGGGGTGCTGAACCGCAAGGCGCCCGAGGGCGAGTACGTGGCGCGCTGGGACCTGTTCCACCCCCTGCCGGGCGCGTTCGACGCGGTGGGCCGGTTGAACGCGGCCGAACTGAAAGTCTACGTCGTGACCAACCAGCGCGGCGTGGCGCTCGGCCTGTACACGCTCGAAGACGTGACCCGCCTCCACGCTCTGTTCCAGGATGCCCTGCGGTCCCAGGGCGCGCACATCGACGGCTTCTTCGTCTGCCCCCACGACCGGGGCGTGTGCCGCTGCCGCAAACCCGGTCCCGGCCTGTTCGAGCAGGCCCGCGCCCTGCACCCCGGGATCGGCTTCGACGCTTCCAGCGTGATCGTCGGGGATTCGATCTCGGACATCGAGGCGGGGGTGAACCTCGGGATGCGGACCGTGTTCATCGACGGCGAGCCGGACCGGCAAAAGCCCGGGGCGGAGCGGGCGCGGGCGCTCGCCGGGGCGGTGTGTGGGTCGCTGGGCGAGGCGGCCGCGCTGCTCGGTGCGGGCGCATGATCGTCCGTCCCAAGCCCTCGCTGCTGGACTTGTTCACCGTCTTCCGGCTCTCGATCCTGAGCCGGGTCGCCCCGCAGATCGCACTGCTGACTCTGGTTTCCGTCGTTGTATCGGTCTGGGCCGAGAAGGAACCAGGGCTCTTTCGGCAGCTGAACGCGACGCCTTTGACACTTCTCGGCATCGCCGTCTCGATTTTTCTGAGCTTTCGCAACGGGGTTTGCTACGACCGGTGGTGGGAGGCGCGGCGGCAGGTAGGCGCGCTCGTCGCCGAGATGCGTTCGCTGGCCCGTCTCCTGGTTACGGTGGAGGGCGGCGACCGGGTGCGGCGCGAGGCGGCAGTGCTGTTGCTGGCGCGCTACACGCATACCTTGATGGATGCCCTGCGCGGGCGAGCCACCGGAAACGCTCCGGACGGTCTGCTTCGAGAGCATGCGCGGCTTGTCGCGGCGATGCTGCGCGACGGCGAGTTCGGGGAGATCTTGTTCCAGCGCTTCGACGAGCGTCTTTCCGTGATCGCCTCGATCCAGGCAAGCTGCGAGCGGCTGCGCTCGACGCCGACCCCGTTCACCTACTCCCTCCTGCTCCACCGGACGGTGTACGTGTTCTGCTTCCTGCTGCCGTTCGGCCTAGCCGGAAGCCTGGGCTACGCGACGCCGGTGCTGTGCGCGGTTCTGGCCTACGCCTTCTTCGGACTGGACGCGATCGGCGACGAGCTGGAGCAGCCCTTTGGCGACACGATGAATGCCCTGCCGCTCGATGCGCTCGCGCGCGCGATTGAAATCAGCCTGCTGGAGACGCTCGGCCGAACGGACGTGCCTGCGCCGCTGGCCGCGGTCGATTCCGTCCTGATGTGATTGACTTAGAGACATCATGCCCGATATTCAGGAACCCGAAGCAAGCGCATTCCGCGGCAACCCCTTCCTGGAGGGGAACTTCGCGCCGGTCGAGGTAGAAACCACGGCGTTCGATCTACCGATTCAGGGGCGAATCCCGGAGGAGCTGGAAGGGCGGCTCCTTCGCATCGGGCCGAACCCGGTCAGCGTGCCCGACCCGAAGAACTACCACTGGTTCATGGGGCCGGGGATGGCGCACGGGCTCCGCCTGCGCGGGGGCAAGGCGGAGTGGTACCGCAACCGGTATGTGGTGTCTGAAAGCATCGCGCCCGCACTGGGGCGGCCTGATTTGCCGGGCCCGACGAACGGCGACCGGGATAACATGGCGAACACGAATATCTTGGACATGGGCGGGCGCACTTACGCGATTGTGGAGGCCGGGAGCTTGCCGGTTGAACTGAGTTACACGCTGGAGAGCGTGGCACGGTCAAACCTAAGTGGAACTTTGAAGCATGGCTTCGCGCCGCACCCTAAGTACGACCCGTTCACCGGCGAGTATCATGCGGTGGCGTACCAGCCGGGGCTCTCGGCTTTGAGTTATCTCGTTGTGGGGCGGGATGGTTTGGCTCGTACCGTAGCGGAAATTCCCGCGCCGCACGGTCCCATGGTGCACGACATGGCGTTCACGGCCACCTATGCCATCGTGCTCGACTTGCCCGTGGTCTTCGACCCGTCCGACCCCGTTTTCCACTTTTCCTGGAACGCCGAGCGGACGCCGCGCATCGGCCTGGTACCCCGCAGCGGCGACCTGGCCGGCCTGCGCTGGGTGGAAGCGCCTTCCTGCTTCGTCTTCCACGTGATGAACGCCTTCGACGACGGCGCGGCGGTGGTGATGGATGTGGTGCGGCACCCGCGTATCTTCGACCGCAACGGCCCGGGCGAGGGGGAGCCGGGCTTGGTGCGGTGGCGGCTCGACTTAGCCTCCGGAAAGCTGCGCGAGACGGTACTTGAGGAGCGCGGCTGTGAGTTCCCTCGCTTCAATACGGCCTATGCCGGCCGCGAGTACCGCTACGGGTACACAACTTCCATCGGCGAGGGTGATCGTACGGGGCCTGCCTACAAGCACGATGTAACCACCGCGCGGACCGAGCGGCACGACTACGGCGCGGGGCGGGTGACGCTGGAGCCGGTATTCGTGCCCCGTCAGGGCGCGACAGCGGAGGATGATGGGTGGGTGATGTCCTACGTGTATGACAGGGCGCGGGATGCTTCGGATGTGGTCATTCTGGACGCGCGGGAGTTCTCCGGCGAGCCGGTGGCGACGGTGAGGCTGCCGGTGCGAGTACCCTTCGGGTTTCACGGGAACTGGGTGGCGGATCGGGGGTGAGGGCTGGCCATCCCGCAATCGGCTCCAGGCTGGTCAGCTATCGCCCAAAAGAGTAGCTGACCTGAAACAGACCGCTGTCGACACCTGGGTTGCCAGCGGCTGTGCTCGCGTTCGAGATGTGATGATAGCGGTACTCAACCCGGATCGAGCGATTGCCGAAGAAACTCTTCGATTTATCTGGGGAAAGGAAGTATTCAAAGCCCGCGCCGAACGCCAGCAGATAGTTGAAAGAGCCGGCGTCGTCCACAGGAATAGGTCGCGTCGAAAATGCATAGCCGCTCGAAAAACTCAGAACGGGTTGTAGCGGGGAGCTGCGGCGCAAGTTTAGCTTGAGACCAACCGGGCTGAATGCCTCGCCGAAAGTCCATCCGCGTCCGCATTGCGTGTTGGTGGTCACCGTGTCTGCTTGCATCCCTAATGTGATGGTTGAGGTGCTTACGCTTGAGCGGCATGCGTTCGGTTGTCGTCTCGTGTACGAGGATGGCAAGAAAGGAACAGATCCCGCAACCGTCTGCGAAATCAGTAATTCAGGATCGCTCTCGAAAAAGACGGGGCGGAGTTCCAACAAGTAGTACAAGTCGATTTGCCTGGTGGCAACTACCCGGCGGGTGTAGCTGAAGCCGAAGGTAGCGAGTTTGCGATTCACCGACGAGCCGAGGAGAATCGGACTGGAATCGTTCGAGTACTCGCTGAAGATACCGAGGCTGTTCAAGCGGCTATATCGGGCATCCTCCAACGAAAGCTGAGCCACGCCAGGGGGGACAAATGCGGCGGCGAGTACCATACCCGAAAGAAAGCACTTCAGTTTGCGGTTTATGGCGCGTCTTCCCAATTTAACGAGCAGCACTTACGCACCAATCGCCTGAAGCGTACTGAAAGTTTCCCGCACCCCTTCCTCCAGCTGCGTAAAAGCCTGCGCATACCCCGTGGCCCGCAGCGCGTGCAGGTCCGCCTCAGTGAAGTGCTGGTACCGTGCATCGAGGTCCTGCGGGAACGGAATGTACTCGATCGGCACCTCGCCGTGGACTTGCATCAGCGCGCGTGCAACTTCATTGAAGGAGCGGGACACGCCTGACCCGGCGTTAACGATGGCGTGGTACTGCTTGCGCTCCTTCACCGGCACGCCGATGCCCGCGAAGAAAAGGTTGAGCCGGCACAGGTCGCGGACATAGACGAAGTCGCGGCGCTGCTCGCCGTGGGCGTAGCCGCCGGAGCCCTCGAAGAGCCGGATCTTCCCGGACTCGAGAATCTGTTTGGAGAAGTGGTGGATCACCGACGCCATACGCCCCTTGTGCTGCTCGCGCGGGCCGTAGACGTTGAAGTAGCGCAGCCCGACGGCAGTAACAGGCACGCGGTTGAGCAGGAACTGCGCGCGCAGGTAGTGGTCGAAGGTGAGCTTCGAAAAGCCGTAGATGTTGAGCGGGCGTTCGTTGTCCGGGGTCGGCGAGAACTTGCCCGGCCCGCTCAGGCCGTAGACCGCGGCGGTCGAGGCGTAGACCAGCGGCGCATGCATCTCGACGGCGTAGCGCAGAACCTCCTTCGAGTAGGTGAAGTTGTTGTCCATCATGTACACGCCGTCGTCGACCAGCGTGTTGGAGCAGGCACCCTGGTGGAAGATCGCCTCGACGCGCGGCAGGCTGAGCGCGTTCGCGGCCAGCGCCCGGCGGAACTCACGCTTGTCCATATAGTCGACGAACCGCGCGCCGTGCAGGTTGAGCGACTTGCGCGGGTCGGCCATGTTGTCGACGACCAGGATGTCGGCGATGCCCTGGGCATTGAGCTCATGGACCAGATTGCTGCCGATGAAGCCGGCCCCGCCGGTGACGATGTACATGCGTTTCTCCGTTTTTCCTAGGTAAGTGCGGGCTGCCGGGCGGCGAGCGCCCTCTGGGCGGCCTGGAACATCTCGTCCGGCGAGATGGAGGTGAGGCAGCGTTTGCGGTTCGTGACGCAAAGCTCCAGGTCGCAGTTGGAGCAGGGTTCGCGGTGGTAGACGACTTGATGGCCGGAGCCCGCGGGGAACCAGATGCCCGGCTCGGTGCGCGAGGCGAAGGCGATGACGCAGGGCACGCCCGCGGCAGCGGCGAAGTGCATGGGGCCGGAGTCTGGGCCGAGGAACAGCTCCGCTCGGGCGAGGACGGCAGCGGTAACGCGGGGCTTCAAGACCCCGCAAAGGTTCAGGACGCGTCCGGCCCAGGCAGGCGAAACCTCGTCGGAAACGGCATGGTCGTCCTTCGCGCCGACGAGCAGGAGGCCGTGGTCCGGGTAGGCCTCGGCCAGCCGATCCAGCAGCGCGCGCCACGCG
>CAXUEU010000001.1:0-25460 GCA_964250195.1 uncultured Acidobacteriaceae bacterium | reverse complement strand
CCCCAGTCCTTGGCCTGCATCTTGGTGCCGGGCCCGCAGGCAATCAGGGGGCGAGGGGACAAGGGGGCGAGGGCCCGGCCTGCCTCGGCTTTCTCGTCCGCGGTCAGGTTCAAATCCCAGTTGCGGAGGTCGTTCGCATCCACCTGTCCAAGAGGGGCGAGCGAGCGGGCAAGCCGGGCTGCTTCGTGCTCCCATAGAGCGCCGGATTCCGCGGGGGGCAGGTTGGTCCCGAGCGGGCCGGTCGGCAGCCCGACGATCTCGGGGATGCCGCAGGCGGTCGAGAAGAACCGCCGGTCCCGGGCCAGCACGGCTTCTCCTCGCGGCTTGGTCAGGTAGACGAGCAGGTCCGGCTTGTAGGCGCGAATCCTGAGCGCGATCCCAGCCAAGGTGAGCGGGTTGCGCGTGCCGACAGGGTAGGCCATGTAGTCCGTAATCAGGCCGGAGTTGTCCAGAATTGCCGAGGCCGCCGGAGCCTTGCCGTGGACTGGCTCGTTCGACAGCAGGCGGCGCTCGGCGTGGGGGAAAAGCCGGGCGAGCAGGTGCAGCGCGGGGAGCACGACCATGGTGTCCCCCAACGAGCCGAGCCGGTACACCAGGATGCGGCGGATCTTTTCCAAACCCGCGCGCGCCGCCTCCGGCCTTTGCTGTGGGTCCCGCTCGGGCATCGGATGGGCGCTTACTTCCCTACCGGTGCCAGCATCTGGCTTTCAATCCATGCGTACGTCTTCGCCATGCCGTCGCGGAGCTTGATCGAGGGCTCCCAGCCGAGATGCTTCCGGATCAGGGCGTTGTCGGAATTGCGGCCGTTGACGCCCTTGGGCGCGTGGAGGTTATAGCGGCGCTGGAGCTTGATGCCCGCGATCTCCTCGACGATATCGACTAGCTGGTTGATCGTCACCAGCTCGCTCGAACCCAGGTTGATCGGCTCGTCGATCTCGGATTCGAGAATGGCCTGTGTGCCATGGGTACAGTCGTCGATGTACATGAAGGAACGGGTCTGGTGGCCGTCGCCCCAGATCTCGATCTCGTGCTTGCCGCTTGCCTTGGCCTCGATCACCTTGCGGCACATGGCGGCGGGGGCTTTTTCGCGTCCGCCCTCGTAGGTGCCGAGCGGGCCGTAGACGTTGTGATAGCGTGCGACACGCGCGGTCAGGCCGAAATCCTCCTCGAAATGGCGGCACATGCGCTCGGAGAACAGCTTTTCCCAGCCGTAGCCGTCCTCGGGCAGCGCCGGATAGGCATCCTCTTCCTTCAGCGCGACCACGTCCGGATTGGTCTGCTTTTCGCCGTTGTACACGCAGGCCGAGGAGGAGAAGAAGAAGCGCTCGACACCGGCCTCGCGGGCCGCCATGAGCATGTGCGTGTTGGTCAGAACCGAAAGCATGCAGAGCGCTTTGTTGTTTTCGATGAAGCCCATGCCGCCCATGTCGGCGGCGAGCTGGAAGACGACATCCGTGTCGTTGGCGGCGGTTTGGCAGTTGGCGCGGTCGCGTAGGTCGAGCGACAAGTTTTCGACGCCCTTCGAGGTCTGGTACCACTCGTCGAGCGGCTTGACATCCACCGCGCGGACGACATCGATGCCCTGGGCGAGCAGATCCTTGACCAGGTGGCCGCCGATGAAACCTCCCGCCCCGCAAACCACCACTTTTTCGTCCTTCAGCTTCATGCTTCCGTTCCTTTCTGTCTACGCGTGTGCCCTGGCGAAAATCCTCGGCTCGCCGGCGAGCGGCGGAGGCATTGGCCTTAGTATCTTGTCCCATCTCCGGGGCGTCAAGGCGGATGACACCCGTCATCGCTAGCCGCGCACCGCCGCTGCCTGCGCTGCCTCCTTCAGAACAGCCACCTCCTGCCGCCCCACGCTCAGGTAGGTAAAACCGCGGGCGGCCATATGCGCGGGTTCGAACAGATTGCGCCCGTCGAGAATGATCGGGTAACGGAGACTGGCTTGCAGCCGGTCCAGGTCAAGCTCCGCGAACTCACGCCAGTCCGTCAGAATGAGCAATGCGTCCTTGTCGCGCGCGGCGGCGTAGGCGTCCTCGACATAGTGCATCGAAGAAGAAGCGGGCAGCACTTCCGCGGTCCGCTCCATGGCGGCGGGATCGAAGGCGTCGATCGTGCAGCCCTCGCGAAGGAGCATCTCGACGATTTCAATGGCGGGCGATTCGCGAATGTCGTCTGTGCCCCCCTTGAAGGCGAGTCCGAGAACGCCGAGTTTCTTTCCCCGGAAGGTCCAGAGGGCGGAACGAACCTTCTGAAAAAAGCGCCGTTTCTGCTCGGCATTGGTCTTCTCGACCTCCGAAAGCATCCCGAACGAGATGCCGCACTGCTCGGCGACGTAGCGAAACGCGGCGACATCCTTCGGAAAGCAGGACCCGCCGTAGCCGATGCCGGCCTGGAGAAAGCGTGGGCCGATGCGCGTGTCCATCCCGATACCTTGCGCGACCTGCTCGACGTCGGCTCCGACCGCCTCGCAGATGTTCGCGACGACGTTGATGAAGGAGATTTTGACAGCGAGGAAAGCGTTCGAGGCGTGCTTGATCAGCTCCGCGGCCTTGGTCGAGACGTGCACGAGCGGCGGCAGTGCCTCCGGGCCGCAAGCGCCCGGCAGCGCGCCGGTCTGCCGGTAGTAGCTTCCGCCGGTAAGCGGCTCGTAGATCGCGGACATCAGCGAAGCGGCGCGCTCGGAGTCCGTGCCGACGACGATGCGGTCGGTGTGCAGGAAATCGGCGACCGCGGTGCCCTCGCGGAGAAACTCGGGGTTCGAGGCGACGTCGAACAGCTCGCGCGGAACGCCGTTGCGCTCGATGACGCGGCGGATCCACTCGTTCGTGTAGACCGGGACGGTGCTCTTCTCGACCAGGACCTTGTAGGAGTCGATCGACCGCGCGATCTCGCTGGCGACCGCGTCGACATAGGAAAGATCGGCCGAGCCGGTGCCGCTTTGCGGCGTACCGACCGCGATGAAAATGGCCTGGGCCTCGCGTGTCGCCTCGCGCAGATCGGAGGTGAAGGTGAGCGACCGGTCGCGGTGTCGGTCGAGCAGCTCCTTCAAATGCTCCTCGTGAATGGGAACGCCCCCGGCACGGAGCATGGCGACCTTGCGTTCGTCGTTGTCGACGCAAACCACTTTGTGACCGATTTCGGCGAAACAGGCGGCGGCGACCAGGCCTACGTAGCCGGAGCCGACAACCGCGATTGAGATGGACTTTGGCATCTTCCTTGCGTCCTAGGATGGAATCGTGAAGCGCGGGAGCGAGCGGCTCCACGCGAAGTTTTGCAGCGCAGCTCAGCGAATCGGTTTACGCGCGGCCGGATCCTGCTGGTACCCGGACAGCCCTTGAGTCGGTTGCGTCAGGGTCGACTTGCGGCCGGTCCTGCCGTTGGTGCGACGGTAGTCTTTCAAATCCTGTTGGTAGACAGTGTCCGCCTGGCTGATGGAAGCTCCTCGCGCGAGCCGCGCGCGGCGGAGGCGGCGTTCATACTGCTCGAACGATCCGGTCGGCCGCGTCGTTTGCGCCTGGAGGTTTGGGTTCAGGCGCGTCTTCGGCTGGTAGACATCCCCGCCGCTGACCGCGGCGAAAGGGCTGCCCGATGCGGTGGGCGGCGCGCTCAGCGGGGAGACGCCCGTCTCGATGTCGAGCATCGAGCCTGCCTGGCCTTTCGTGGAATCGGGAAAGCCTGAAGTGGAGTGGAAGTACTCGGGGGCCCCACCCAGGACAGGGCCGGCGACGGCGGCCCTGCCGGAGAGCGGGGTCTGCCCGTCGTCGTACTGATACGCCGGCTCCGGCCTGGAAGCGATCGCGAAGAACGATCCGGTTTGGGTGGAGGGTGTAGGGAGGTCGCCGTGGATCTCAGAGCCGGTATCGTAGCCGGCGCTGGACCCGGTAAGGACAGGGTCCGTGAATTGCGTGCCGGTTCGCCCGGTTGTCCCGGTTCCGTCCGCCGATGGCTGAGCCGCGGACGATTGCGTGTTGCTCGAAGCAGCCGAAGCAGAGGCGTCGCCGGCAAATCCGGCGGGCGCGGCGACGGCGCGGCCCGCCCGCCCGTTGAAAGCGGCATTCGCGCTCATGCCGCCCGTAAAAGCGGCTTGCGTTGAGGCAGCCCCGTAGAGGTTGGACGAGGGCCGGGTCGAGGCGGAGGAAAGGGTGTGGGCGGTTCCGCCGGGCACGAAGCTGAGATTGCGATGGCCTCCGAATCCGAAATCGTTGAGCCCGACAGACGATTGCGCGTCGGACAAAACGCCGGTCCGCGGGGAGGTTTGTACGCCGGCGTTCACGAAAGCATTGTCGAAGGGCGACAGCGTGGACCCGAGCAGCTGCGCGTGGGTCGGGTCATTGACGTCGGAGTGGACGGCTCCGTTTGTGAACGAGGAGGTCGTCGCGTCGAAGCTGGTGTTGAAGCCGCTTTCCGGGCTGCCCGCCGTGATCGGATCGCTCAAGCTGCCGGACAGGCTCAACCCCGCGGAGGATGGATCACTCTGGGCGAGACACGAGAAAGCAGCGAGGAGCATTCCGGCCGGCGGCAAAAATCGGGAGGATCGCATGGCTGTCTTCATCATAGGCCGACGTTCTTCACCCGGAACTCGGGCAGGCTCATGATGAACCAGACGACGCCGCCGAAGAGAATGCCGTTGCGGACGATGACGAAGTAAGCCGTCAGGGTGTTTTCAGGCTGGAGAATCGTCGCGAAGGAAGCGAGCGTAATAAAACAGGACGCGAAGACCGGCATCGCTTCGGAGATCACCTCGAAAGCGACGCGAAAGAAGATGACGGCGAGAACGGGATAGAACAACACTCCCCACAAGCCGAAATCGACCGCGCCGGCCGAGTAGATGGAGTTCGCTTCATCGGTGTAGCTGGTGCCGAACACGCGGTTCGCCAGCTGCTCTTCGGTAAAGAAGAGATCTTTATCGCCGTACAGAAGAGAAGGCAAGGCAAGTTGGAACTGTGCTGTGAAATCCTCGCCGTGGGCGGGAGACATGGTTCGCGAGTAACCCTCCACCTGAGCCAGAAAGCCGAGCACGAACGTTCTGCGTTGGACGTTGTCCGCGAACTGCTTCTTGATCTCGGCATAGTCTTTCTCCTCGAACAATCGAACAGCGGCACCGAGACGTTGGGGTAAAGTGGGACGGAGCAGCCCATAACCGGCAATGCGGAGATAGAAGAACCCGATCGTCGCAAGATAGACGACGAAAGCCAGTATAGCCAAGAGAACAGTCTTTTTTAGAGGCGAGTAGGGAATCCTGTAACGCCCCAATCGCAATCCGAGCAAAGCCAGAACCAGGGAGTAGATCATCACCCTGCGGCCCTGCGGGAAAATCATCAGGAACACCAGGACACTTAAAATACGGGCGTAGTTGCGCGTGAAGCGCTCCCTGATATTGACCGAAACGCAAACGCACAAAGCAAGGAGTGGACCGGACAGCCATTCGGCAAGACTTGCGATGTAGCCGAGGTGGCCGAAATCGCTGCCCTCGCCCGCAGCTACACCTTGAAACCCAGTCGACCCTCGCGCGAAGGAGCCCGCCAGAGCCGCTGTACCCAGTGTAAGGAAGACGAGAGCACGATTATTAAACTTTAAGTCGAAATCCTGGCCGAAGATGGGCCGCTCGTAAAGTTCCCCTAGGGCAAGTAGAATCGCCATCGAGAAAAGCACAGAGCCCATAGCGAACGTCAAGTCCGGTGTGCTGATGTGGAGGAAATCTCCCAAGGCTTCGTCACCCCTTGGAAGAGTGAACCACGTGTTCGCCGTGCCCAACCCGTAGGCGAGCCCGAGGGTAATTGCAAAAGCTGTCGAAACGCGAAGCGGTGCCCGGCGTCCGAGCAGATCGAAAAGCAGGAACAGCGAGACGAGGGCAACCACAACGGCACCAAAGATCAGGCTCAGGTCGGTGCCGAGTGCCCAGCAAGGGAGCGCGGCGGCAACCAGAATCGCGGGCATGATGAACAGGTAGCTCCTGCGCAGCGGCAGAAAAAGCGAGCCGAAGCGTCTGGGCCGGGCCAGCCGTATCAGCGTCTTTTGGCCCCGCTGCTCGAGAATTGCTGTTTGCACCCTTGCCTCTTCCGAATTTAGTTCCTCGCCTGAGGATTCAACCCGCCGCGAGCCGATCCTAGTGAACGTAGAAAGCTGAATTGGTGGCCAGGTTGAACCCGGCTTCGACGCCGCGGTAGAGGAAGGTCTTCCCGATACTGGATGGAACGTAAAGGATGTCGCCGTCCGAGACCAGGATGTCGGCCTGCTTGCCGAGCAGGACATGCTTGAGATCGAGGTCCACCTCCTCGCGGCCCGCGGGTAGTTTGCGTATCAGCTTCGTTTGCGAGAGCGCGGCGGTTTTGTTCATGCCGCCGGCCAGGGAGAGCGCCTCGATGAGGGAAAGCCGCTCGTTGTTGTCGACCAGAATGCCGCCGGGCCGCAGAACGTCGCCGATGATGTAGATCACACCGGCCTTGGCGACGATCACGGTATCTCCGGGCTGAATCACCGGGTTGACCTGCGCGTGCAGCGCCGCCGGGGTCGGCTGGAGAGCGATCTGCTCCGGATGCTCCTTATCGCCGCGATGAACGATGGATACCAAGCGGCCGGCCGTGGAGGAGACCCCGCCCGCGAGCGAAAGCATGTCCAGCAGCCTGCGGGAGCCCAGCGTGGGATAGACGCCCGGAGTGCGAACCTCCCCGAGGACCGTCGCTCCCTGCGAGGCGAACTCGGTCTCCGAGATGCTGACGTGAGGGTTCAGGAGCAAACCGTTCGTCCGGTAAGCGCTTTCGAGCGCGGCCGCGGCCTGCTGCGTATTCATTCCGGCCAGGCGCACGGCACCGAGAACCGGCAGATCCGCTTCCCCGTTTTGCCCGACCCGCACGGAGGCACTCAGCTCAGGCGTCTCGAAGACGACGACGTTCAGCAGGTCGCCGGGCCCGATGGTGATGGACGGGGCCTGATCGCCGGCCGCATCGGGCTGGGCGGCGGCGCTTGGAGCCTGGCTTCCGGTCTGGGCCGGAGGGGCTTGCGCGACGGCCGCACCGGAAGTCGACACCGCGAGCAGCATGGCGAGAACGCCGGCGTAAAGAGTGTTACTGTTCCGCATCCATGCCTCCGCCGTAGCCCGCGCCGTACGTCGAGTTGTAGCTGTAGTTGTAGCGCTTCGAATAGGTGTAGTAATTTTCGAGCCGGAGGTCGACGTCGTTGACGATGATGCCCTGCACGCGGGCATTGACGCGGCGCATCTGCTCGCGAACGCGCAAGAGGGCTTTCTTTCGGGTCACGCCTGACCGGACCAGGATGAAGCTGGCATCGACCTGCGGGGCCAGCGAGAGCGTGTCGGCGACCGCCAGAATCGGCGAAGTATCGAGAATGATGTGGTCGTACTCGGAGCGCCAGCGCTGGAGCAGCTCTTCCATCGATCGGGAGGCGAGCGCTTCGCCGGGGTTTACGGTCACGGGACCGCGGGTAACCAGGGTGAGGTTCGGCAGGTCGGGGAGCGGTATTTCATAAGCGCTTCCCTCATTTTCGCGCACCAGAAGGGTGGAGAGTCCGAACCGGTTGGAGGTCCGGAACTTCATGTGCAGCGTGCCCTTGCGCAGGTCGGTGTCGACCAGCAGGACGCGGGCGGACCGGCGGGCAAAGGAAATGGCCAGGTTGGCGGCGCAGGTGCTCTTTCCCTCCGTCGCGAAGGAACTGGTAAGCAGCAGCAGCTTGGGTTCGCGGTCGACCGCGGAAAGCAGGATCGAGGAGCGAAGGGTACGGAAACCCTCCGAGACATAGGACTGCGGTTCGGTATAGGAGATCAAATCGGGTGAAACTCGGGACATGCGTTCCCGCTCGGCCTCGGCGGCGGCGGTGCCCGCGACGGCGACCACCTTCTTTTGAGCCGGCTCGAAGTGCGGGATGACAGCGAGCGCCGGAAGTCCGGTGACCGACTCCGCATCGTCCGAGGTCCGGATCGTGTCGTCGATCGTTTCGGCGAACAAGGCCAGGACGAGTCCGAGGACGACGCCTGCCCCCAAGCCGATGCCCGCGTCGTTGCGCTTGATCGGGAAGACCGGGATCGCCGGCGGCGTCGCCTTGTCCACGACGTCGATCTGGTTCGCATTGAGGCCGGCGGTGATGCCTGCTTCCTTCAAGCGGGTCTGGAGCGCGTCGTAGAGGTCCGACGCCGAGTCCGCGCCGTGCTTGAGGATTTGGTACTCGGCCGAGGTCCGGTTCTGCTGGTAGGTCTGCTGCTTGGCTCCGTCGAGCCGCTGCCGCATCAGGTTTTCGGTGCTCGCGGCGGTATCGAACTCCACCTGAAAGCGGCGCTGGAGGTTCTTGATCTCGGAAGCGATGTCCTCGCGAACCCGGGCGAGCGAGGCATCGACCTCCTTGACCCGCGGCCATTGCGGGCCGAACTTCGATTGCAGCTGCGCCTGCTGGACGGTCAAGGCCGCCTCCTGCTGCTGCAGCTGGGACAGAGTCGCCGAGGGCGCAACGGACAGAAGCAGCTCCGGATTACCGGAGAGCGCCATGCGGTACCGGGCTTCCTTGACGACCCGATCGGCCTGCGCTTCGGACAGTTGCTGATTCGCGATCCGAAGGTTGTCGAGGGTGATGTCTTCCCCGTTGCCGTTCGGGTCGACACCGATCAAATTGTTCTGCTTCTGATAGCTCGCGAGGTCGTCCTGCGCCTGCGTGACCTGGTTCTTGAGGTTGTCGAGCTGCTTGGCGAGCCAGTCGGAGATCCGTGTCGTGCCCTCGTAGCGAACACGAAGGCTGCGGTCGATGTACTTCTCCACGATCATGTTCGCGATCTCAGCCGAGACGACCGAGCTTTGATTGCGGAACCGCACCTCGACCAGATCCGTTCCGGGCTTGGTGGTGATCTTGGAGGACCCCTTGAAGATGGCCAGAAGATCCTTGCGCTGCCCCGGGGAGAGCTTCCCGTCGTAGGGGTGCCGCACGAAAACCTGGGCGAACGGCTCCTTGTGGTAGAGGTCCAGGGTATTGATCACGTCCAGCGAGACCGTATCGCTCTGCATGATGGCGATTTCCGTGGCGGTGCGCTCGATGCTGGCCTCAATGCCGCCCTGCTGCTCCTGAACCAGGTCCGTGATGCCGATGTTGCTCTGCTTGCCGGAGTTGATGTCGAGCAGGGAGATCGCTTCGAACTGCGGAATCGTGGTCAGGATGTAGACCGCGGCGAAGGCGAGGCCCACGACGATTCCGGCAAGGATCAGCCATTTGCGCTTGATCAGGATCTTGCGGACGTCGCTCGGGGTGATGATCGCCTGCTCCGGTGCGAGCAGGGGTTCGTTCGCGGACCGCGCAGACTGGACAGCTGGGCCTTCCATGCTAGAAGGCTCCTTTGGGGCAGATGCTTCTCAAGGCTGGGCTCCGGGGGCAAAAGTTGCAAGTCGTGCAGGATAGTACCGTATCGTGCCGTCGAAGGTATCGTTTCCGTTCATCTCGCGTGAGCGTGAGGGGTTGTTTCGGCTTGCGGTCCGCGCGCGCGGACCGGATGGAGACCACGGATAGAGCCGCGACCATGGAAGCATTGTCGGGTTCGGCGGAGACTCGCCTCCAAGGACACCGTATCGCTATCCTAGAACGCTTCCCCAGACCATTCCGCCTTTCACCCGCCGCCGCACGGCACCTCATCGAGTCTCACCCACCTCTCTATCGGCACTTTGCGCCGATTTGTTCAGTGCGCGAGAGAAAACTTGTAATTGACACTGGAAAACTTATCAAGTCGAGTCCCGACGAAAGCTCGAGACCTCCCGAGCGGACCCAAGTTCCAACTGAGTGTAGCCAAGTTGCCTGGTGGGGTCAAACAAAGATTAGCTGACCGAGGTTCCGAAGGTACCGTGAAAGCAACCCCGGCGCGTCCGGACGTCAACCGGCGTGCGTGAAGACAGTGTGGCTGTTTCCGCCATTCTGTTTGGCGGAGTACATTGCCTTGTCCGCCCTCACCATCAGCTCGGACGCGTTCGCGCCGTGCTCGGGAGCCAGCGCGACGCCCATGCTGGCGCTGAGCTGGATCGGGCGCCCGTCGACGACGTGGGGCGGCCCGAGCGCGAACAGCAGGTCGTTGATGACGCTCTCCGCATCCTCCTGACGGCCCACCTCGTCAAGGATGATCGTGAACTCCTCGCCCCCGGTGCGGGCCACCGTATCGACGGACCGCAGACGCTGCCGGAAGCGCGCGGCCACCTCGCGCAGGCAGCTGTCGCCCGCCGCGTGGCCGTAGGCGTCGTTGATCTGCTTGAAGCGGTCCAGGTCCACGCAGACTACCGCGACGCCCGTGCCGTTGCGGGCCGCCTTCGCCAGCGCGAACTCCATGCGGTCATGGAGCAGCAGCCGGTTCGGCAGTCCGGTGAGCGGATCATGGTTGGCCAGGTGCACGAGCTGGTCGCGCGCCCGCACCTCGGCCGTGATGTCCTTGGCGATCAAGAGCCGGGCTTCCTTGCCCCGGAACTGGACACGCTGGAGCGAAACCTCGACCGGCACAGCCATCCCGTCCTTGGTCTCGAACAACATGCAGCGCGCGCCGAGCGGCTCGGAAAGACTGCTGTAAGCCTGACCCGCTGTTCCGGCCAGGCTCCAGTTCATCTCCGTGAGGCCGACGGGGCCGTCCTGATCCTCGGCCAGCAGGTTTTCAATCATGAGATGGTCGAGGTCGCCCGAGCCCCAGCCGAAAGTCCGGACCGCCGCGTCGTTGACCTCCAGCAGCCGGGTCGAATCGGCCTCGAAGATCCACATGGGTAAGGGATTGGCGTGAAACAGACTGCGGTACTGTTCGCGCTCCCGCTCGGTAAGCGCGAGTTCGTTTTCAAACAGCATCAGAAGCATGCCCAGCACCACGGCCAGCCCCGGCGCGGCCCAGAACTCGGGGTTGACGGTAAGCCGCGGCCACCAGACGGGCGCGAAGACAGCGACGAGGAAAGCCGCCGACCAGGTGAGCATGCCCACCACCACGACGCCGAGGCCCGTGGTGCGCCGGCCGCCGCAAAATGCGTAGAGGATGCCGTTGAGCGCGAACAGCTCCATGCACAGGGCGGACAGCGCGCTGAACTCGTGGCCGGCGACCAGCGCGAGCAAACTCCACTGGGTCGAGCCCAGCACCAAAAGCGTGCCCGTGAGCGCCACCGGCCAGGAACAAAGCTCGGTACGCCACAGCAGGACCAGAAGAAACCCCTGCAGCAGCAGGTCGCAGGGCACCAGGTATGCCGGGCGCTGCATGTGCAGGAAGTAAAGAACCGTGAGCGCCAGAACCGGCAGCGTGAGCCCGGCAAGCACGGCGGCGCGGCGGCGGAACGGTTCCGAGGCAGGAAGGGCCGCGAGGAAAGAGAACGAGCCGAACAGAAGCGCCGCGCCCGAGAGGGCGCTGGCACCGAGCTGCATCGACGGGATACGCGGGAAAGAGATGAGGACCGAGAAGTTGGCCAGGACCCCGCACCAGCCGAGAAGCCAAAAGCGCAGCTGCTCCGTGCGGCGGCGGCGGTACATCGCCGCGAAAAGCAGCAACAGCAAGACGATGACGACGAAATTGAGAAGAGCGGCTTGCCGCAAAAAATCTCTCCTTGTCGCTTGCCCGCACAAGATGAGTGGCTTGTGGACGCGGCAGCGGAGACGGCGGGTGGTGGGCGGTGAGGGACTTGAACCCCCGACATCCTGCTTGTAAGGCAGGCGCTCTAACCAGCTGAGCTAACCGCCCGTTTCCTGTTCCGACGCGAACGGCGCGGAGGGGGTTGGCCCGATCCTACCAATCGGTTAGTTCTGTTTTCCCGCTCGTTCCGCGCGGACAAGCCCGTTGGTACACTCGCCGAGTGGCCAGGCTCATCGTCAACGCGGATGATTTCGGCTACACGGACGGGGTGAGCCGCGCCATCGCGGAGCTGGCTGGTGCCGGCGCGGTCAGCTCGGCGACGGCCATGGCAGGCCCGGGCGAGCCCCTGCCGAACGGCCCCGCGATGGGCTGCCACGTCGTTCTTGTCGACGGTATCCCGCTCACGCAGGCACCGAGCCTCGGGAACGGCCGGTTTCGCGCCAATCTGAGCCGGTTCGCCTGGGACCTTGCCCGCGGCAAAATCGCGGACCGGGAGATCGAGGCCGAGGCACTCGCGCAGATTCATTGGCTTCAGAAGCGCGGTCTGCGGCTGACGCATGTGGATACCCACAAGCACACCCACATCTTCCCCCGCGTACTGCGGCCCCTTCTGCGGGCGGCCCTGCAGAGCGGCATCCGCGCGGTGCGGAACCCATTCGAGCCCCCATGGGCGCGGGCGGCGACCCCCGGCGCTTCCCCGCTTCGCCGGGCGCAGGTGCGGCTGCTCTCCGGGTACCGGCGCGGTTTCCTCAGCGAAGTCGGCCGGGCCGAGATGCGGACCACCGACGGGGCGCTCGGCGTCCTGGCGACCGGAAGCCTCGACCTACAGACCCTCGACGCCCTGCTGGCGGCGCTCGCGCGAAACGCGCCGGGGGAGGCCTGCTACGAGCTGGTCTGCCATCCGGGCTACCGCGACGCGGCGCTCGACGCGGCCCGGACGCGGCTCAAGCGGGAGCGGGAGGTGGAACGCGCGGCACTGCTCGCGGCCGTCCCCCGCTGGTGCGGGCCGGGCAAGCCGCACCGGCTCGTCTCTTTCGCCGATCTGTAAAAGCGGTACACATATCCGCTCGTGAATTTGGACCCGGCACTCCCCCATGCGCGTCCAAGCGACAGACATGAAGATAGGAATCACCTGCTACCCCACCTACGGCGGCTCCGGCGTGGTCGCCACCGAGCTCGGCATCGAGCTCGCCGCGCGCGGCCACGAGGTCCACTTCATCACCTACCAGCAGCCTTTCCGGCTCACGGGCCGGGAGCGCGGCATCTCCTACCACGAGGTCGCGGTGCCCGCCTACCCGCTCTTCGAGTACCCTCCCTACGATCTCGCGCTGGCCACCCGCATGAGCGAGGTGGGCGAGTACTACGGGCTCGACCTGCTCCATGTCCACTACGCCATTCCCCACTCGGTAAGCGCGCTGCTGGCCCGGCAGATGCTCGCGGCGCGTGGACGCAGGCTGCCGTTCGTCACCACCCTGCACGGGACCGACATCACGCTGGTCGGCCAGGACCGGTCCTACCTGCCGGTCACGAAGTTCGCGATCGAGAACTCCGACGGGGTGACCTCCATCTCGAGCTACCTGCGCGAGGAAACCGTGCGTGAGTTCGGCGTCGCGCGGCCGATCGAGGTCGTCCCGAACTTCGTGAACTGCGACCTGTACACGCCGCTCGCGCCCGAGGAGCGGACAGCCGGGCGCGCTCGGTTCGCCGGGGCAAATGAGAAGATCCTGCTCCACCTATCAAACTTCCGCCCGGTCAAACGCATTCAGGACGTGGTGGAGGTGTTCGCGCGCGTGGCGAAGGAGGTGCCCGCCCACCTGCTCATGGTCGGCGACGGCCCCGAGCGCTCGAATGCCGAGTACCGGGTGCATTCTCTCGGGCTTCAGTCGCGCGTCCACTTTCTAGGCAAGCAGGACGAGGTCCACCGCCTGCTTCCTCTGGCCGACCTGATGCTGATGCCGAGCAAGCTCGAAGCCTTTGGGCTGGCGGCGCTGGAAGCCGCGGCCTGCCGGGTGCCGACCGTTGCCACGCGCCAGGGCGGCGTCCCGGAGCTCATCACCGACGGGGTGAACGGGCGCTTGCTCGCCGTGGGCGACGTGGACGGGATGGCGGCGGCGGCGGCGACCCTGCTGCAAAACCCCGCCGCGCTGGACCGCATGGCAGCCGCGGCGAGAAAAGACGCGCAGGAGCGATTCTGCACGACCCGGATCATTCCTCGGTACGAAGCGTTTTACCGCGAGATCGCCGCATCCCGTCCGGGGCTCGATTAGCGCGAAATCGCGGGCCGCAGAACCTCCTCGCACCACTGCCGAAAGCTGGTGGGCGTGTTGGAAGCAGGGGTGCGCGGCGCCATTGTGTCCATCCCTTCTTTCTTGGCCGCGAGCATTTGGATCATCCCTCGCGCCATCCCTTCGGACATGCCTCGGCTGAGTACCATCGCCTTCATCGCGTCCAGCGGCATTTCCTCGAAGCGCACCGGCTTGCCCAATGCTTCCGAGAGGATCTGAGCCATCTGGCGGAAGGACAGATCTTCAGGTCCGAGAACGGGCACGCTGTCGACCCCGCTCCAGGACCGGTCGAGCAGCAGACTGGATGCGATGACGGCGATGTCGCGCGTGGCACAGGTCGGCATTTTCAGGTCCGGAGGGCTCGGCCAGGATATAACTCCCTGATTCTTGATCGGCTCTGCCTGGCGAAGGACGTTGTCCATGAACGAAGCGCAGGTCAGCGCCCGATAGCTCACTCCCGTGGCGGCGATGGCGTCGTCCATCGCCAACGCCGCCGATACGTACCCGGCTTCATTCGGCCAGCCGCGGCCCAACGCCGAAATGCCCACCACCCGCTTCACTCCCTGCTTCTTGAACGCCTCGCAGCCGGGGCGCGCGAACTCCACGTAGGCGGCGTGGGCGCTTTCCGCGCGGGGGTCCGCGGGCACCAGCCAGAAAACAGCGTCGGCACCCTCAAACGCTCGAGTCACCACCTCAGGCTCGCTGTGGGAGCCCTCGACAACCTCGACGCGCTCACGCGTTTCGGCGGGCAGCTTAGAAGGATCGCGCGCGATGACGCGGATGGGTTCTCCCGCGTCGAGGATGGTTTGGAGCACTTGGCGGCCGATGTTGCTCGTGGGTGCGGTAACGACAATCATGGTTTTCTCCCTTCCTGCACTACTGATGTATACGGTACAGTACCGTTTACTTTTTGTCGAGCCCTGATTCAGGCGACAATGGGGCATGCCGAGACGAGGCGCCACACTGCGCGACCATATTCTCTGGACCGCCAAGGATGTGTTCCTGGAATTGGGGTTCGAGCGAGCGTCGATGGACATAGTCGCCGGCCGCGCGGAAACCTCGAAACGATCTTTGTACGCGCATTTCGAGAGCAAGGAAAAACTCTTCCTCGCGGTCATCGAGCTGGTACGGGAGCTGTTTCTAAACAGGCTGCGCAAACCAGGCGACTACGCGGACAAACCCGCCGACGCTCTCGTGCTGTTTTGCGGCTGCTACCTCCAAACCCTGACCTACAAGGCCACCGTCCAGATGTGCCGCGTGACCTTAGCGGAGACCGAACGGTTTCCCGATGGGGCCTCGCAGTACTTTGACGTGTTGTTTGCCGAGGCGGAGGCACGCTTGCGCGTATATCTCGGAACGATCTTTGGGCTCTCCGCCCGCGCTTCCGCCGAGGCGGCGCGGAGGCTTTTGGGCCAGGTTCTTTATCCACGCTTTCCGCAGGCGCTGTTTGGGATGGCCACGCTCGCTGAGAGCCTCGACCACGACGCCTTGGCGCGGGACTTCGACCTCCAATCGATCCGTAAGGCAGTGGACACTTTGCTCGCGTCCTTGGCTGAGCCTGATAAGCGCGCCGACTAGACCGGCGCCGCCCCCGGCATCTGCATGGTCACCCGGGTACCCCTTCCCGGCCGGCTCGTGATCTCGAACTGCGCCGCCGGCCCGTAAAGCACCTCCAGCCGCTCGCGGACGTTGCGCATGCCGATGCCGTTGCCCTCCTGGGTGAGCACGCCGGTGCGCAAGGCGCGCTCGGGGGCGATGCCGACCCCGTCGTCCTCGACCTCGATGACCAGCTTGCCCCGCTCGATCCTCGAGCGCAGCGTGATCGTTCCGCCGCAGATGCGCGGCTCCAAGCCGTGCTTGATCGAGTTTTCGACCAGCGGCTGCAGCAGCATCGACGGCACCGGCAGCTCCAGCGTGCCGGGGTCGATCTCCTTGACCACGCGCAGCTTGTCCGCGCCGAAGCGCACCACCTCGATGCCCAGGTAGTCGTCGGTGAAGGAGAGCTCGTCGCGGAAGGGGACGTAGGAGTCGTGGTCCTTGAGCAGGCCGCGCAGAATGGAGGCGAGCTTGACGATGAGCTCGCGGGCCTGCTCCGGACGCACGCGGATCAGCGTGGCGATGGAGTTGAGCGTGTTGAACAGGAAGTGCGGGTTGATCTGGCGCTGGAGCGCGTCGAAGCGGGCCTCGAGCACCAGGCGCTTCTGCTCCTCGAACTTGAGCTCGATCCGGATCGCGTTCCAGATCTTGAGCGGGATGCCGACCACCATGGCCGCCCCGGCCCAGATGCACACCTTGAGCGACCACTCGGGGCTGCGCAGCGCGAACAACTGCCGGGGAGCCTCGCGGGCCAGCCACTCGCGGGCGATCTCAAGCCCCACAATCAAGGCCAGCAGCAGGATTTGCCGGTCGAAGCGCGGCTGGCGAACCGTCCGGCTGACCCACCGGTAAATGTTCAGATCGACAAAGGGGGAGAACGACCAGACCTCCTCTGCCTCGACGAGTCGGGCGAAGGAGCCAGCGATGGCAGCGACCAGCAGGAAGAACGGCAGGGTCACCAGCTCGTGGTGCAGCACCGCCGGAATGGCGAGCAGCACCGCGCCGAGCATGGCCGCGAGCGGGCCGACGAGGATGCCCAGGATGATCGTGGTCTCGAAGCCGATGTCGGCCGCGTAGAAGTTGGGGACGATGGTGCGGACCAGCACGCCCAACGCCAGCGGTACGCAGAGCATGAGGGTGAGGCGCAGCTTCTGGCCCGTGCGGCGCTGTTCGGCGAAGAGCACGCGCTGGAACTCCCGCGAGCGGCCGAGCGCGGAAGAGACCGCGGCGGCGACGCCGAGCTGGATCAAGAGCGTGACGAGGATCAGCTTGGGCGCGAGCACGCTTTCACTCTACGCCCGGCTCGTATAATCAGGTACATGCCGCTCGCGCGCGTGTCCAAGGTCGCCGATACCGCTTTGCCGACCCGCTGGGGGAATTTCAGGATTCTGGGCTTCACCGGCGAGCTGACCGGCCACACCCCCTGCGACGAGCGGCATCCGGAACGAACTTCCATAGTCGAGGAGGCGGTCGCGCTGGTCATGGGCGACATCCACTCCGCGCCTCCCCTGGTCCGCATCCACTCGCAGTGCCTCACCGGGGACGTCTTTCACTCCCTGCGCTGCGACTGCCGGTTGCAGCTGGAGCTCGCGCTGCGCAGGATCGGCGAGCTGGGGGCGGGCATCATCCTCTACGACCAGCAGGAGGGGCGCGGCATCGGCCTGATGGCCAAGCTCAAGGCCTACGAGCTGCAGGAGCAGGGCCGCGACACGGTCGAGGCCAACGTGGAGCTCGGCTTCTTGCCCGACTGCCGGGAGTTCTCGCTCCAGGCCGGGATGCTGGCGCAGATGGGCGTGGGTGCCGTGCGTCTGCTGACCAACAATCCAGAGAAGGTCGCGGCCCTGAAGAGGGCCGGGATCGAGGTCGTCGAGCGGGTACCCGCGGTGGTGCCGGTGCTCGAGAGCTTCGAGCGGTACCTCGACGTGAAGCGGGAGAAGATGGGTCATCTGTTCGAGGCGGAGCCGGTGTAACTCACCCCGGTTCTCATTGCTTGAACGCGGAACCCGAAAGCTGCCCCGTCGCGCCGCTTCCACTTACCGTAAAGACAAAGGCCGAGCCGGACTGAGCTACGATCATGCTGATGGGAAACGCATCTGTGGCGCACGACGGGTCCGCGGCGGTCAGGTTCAGCGTCGCCGTACCGCTGCCGGAGCTCTGAACCGAGTAAGTTCCCTTGGTCGTGTACTGGCAGGTTTGACCCCCGCCTACCTGGGCGTTCAAGATTCCGCTCGACACGTTTCCGCTTCCGTCAAACTGTACCGTCCCCGCGGCGGCGCTCGCATTGCCGCTGCTGCCGAGGTTGTAGCCGAAATAAGTGAAGGCATAGGTGCCGTTCAGGACCGAGTTCGAGTAAGCCTGCTGTGCCTGGACGACCTGCGCGTCGCGAGAGGCATTCGAACAGCCGGCAAGAACAGGCAACGCAAATGAAGTAAGCAGCGAGAGAGCGGCGGAAGACTTCTTCATGGACCCGTTATAGCGAGGCACACAAAACAGGGTCAACCGGAAACGACCTACCCGGCAAACCGAAGTAACGGTTGCGGGAAAGCGCGTCAGTAATTCACGATCTGTGCGAAGGACTTCGGGTCCAGACTCGCCCCGCCGACCAGAGCTCCGTCGATCTCGGGTTTCGCCATCAGGGCAGCGGCGGTTTCCGGCTTGACCGAGCCGCCGTACAGGATGCGCATCCTCTCCGCGACCGCGGCCCCAAGCCGCTCCCGGACCGCGCCGCGGATGAAAGCGTGCGTTTCGTCCGCGACCTCGGGCGTGGCGGACTGGCCGGAGCCGATGGCCCAGATAGGTTCGTACGCGATCACGATCGGTCCGGCCGTCTCCGGCGTTACCCCTTCAAGCCCGATCTTGAGCTGCCGCAGCAGAACATCGTTGGTGCGGCCCTCCTCGCGCTCCTCCTGCACCTCGCCGATGCACACGATCGGCGTCATACCCTGCGCCAGCGCGGCGCGCAGCTTCCTGTTCACGTCCCAGTCGGTCTCGTGGTTGTAATGGCGACGCTCAGAATGGCCGAGGATCACGTGCGAGACGCCGATGGACCGGAGCATCGGGGCGGAAATCTCTCCGGTAAACGCGCCTTCCCGTTCCGAATGCATGTCCTGCGCCCCGACCGCGACCGGCGAGCCCTCGACCCGCCCGGCCAGGTCGCGCAGGCAGAGCGCGGTGGGGCAGATGACGATCTCGTCCCGCAGGTGCCCCGCTACGAGAGGCAGAAACGCATCGGCGAACGCGCAGGCCTCCGCGGGCGTCTTGTACATCTTCCAGTTGGCCGCGATGAACGGTGTGCGGGCGATCGTGTCTTCTCCCCGGGCCTGTTCCCGGCCTCGGTCCTATTTTCACCGATTTCGAGGCGGCGAAGCGATGAAAAGCCGGCCGGGGTTCACACTTCGGTAAGAGCCTCGACGCCGGGCAGCGCCTTGCCTTCCAGGAACTCAAGCGACGCGCCGCCGCCGGTGGAGATGTGGCTGATACCCTCAGCAATCCCGGCCTGCCGGAGCGCGGCGACCGAGTCGCCCCCGCCGACCACGGTGGTGGCCGCGGAATTGGCGGCGACGGCCTCGGCGATCGCGGTGGTACCCGCGGCGAAGGCGGGCAGCTCGAAGACGCCCATGGGCCCGTTCCAGACAATCGTCGACGCGCCTGCGATCTTCGCGGAGAACTGCTCGATCGTGCGCGGGCCGATGTCGAGCGCCATCCACTCCGCCGGGAAGTCCCCGGCACCGTCAAAGACCTCGACCGCCGCGTCGGGGGCGAACTTATCGGCCAGCACGTGGTCCGTCGGGAGCAGGATGCGGTCGCCTGCCCGGGCCAGCAGGCTCTTCGCCAACTCGATCTTGTCCGCCTCCACCAGCGACTTTCCCGTTCCCTGCCCCCTGGCGCGGAGAAAGGTGTAGGCCATGCCGCCGCCGATCAGCAGGGCGTCGACCTTGCCGAGCAGATTCTCGATGACGCCGATCTTGTCGGAAACCTTGGCCCCGCCCAGGATCGCGACAAACGGCTTGAGCGCGCCCGCCCCGAGCGCCGCGCCCAGATACCGGAGTTCCCGCTCCATGAGCAGCCCGGCCGCGGCCTGCGCGACGTGGTGCGTGATGCCTTCGGTCGAGGCATGGGCGCGGTGGGCGCTGCCGAAAGCGTCGTTGACGTAGACCTCGCACAGGGCCGCCAGGCGCTTCGCGAACCCCGGGTCGTTCGCCTCTTCCTCCGGATGGAAGCGCAGGTTTTCAAGCAGCAGCACCTGGCCGGACTCGAGCTGGCGCGCGAGCTCCTCGGCTATCTCGCCGACGCAGTCCGGCGCGAATGCGACGTTCGTGCTCTCGCCCATGCGCTTATCGAGCAGGATGCGGAGCCGGTCGACCACGGGGCGCAGGCTGTACTTGGGGTTGGGCTTGCCCTTGGGGCGGCCGAGATGGGAAGCCAGAATGAGCTTGGCTTTCTGCCGCAGCGCGTGCTCGATGGTGGGCAGGGTCTCGCGAATGCGTGTGTCGTCGGTGATCTCCGTTCCGTCCTCGGAGAGGGGGACGTTGAAATCGACGCGGACGAGCACGCGTTTGTTCTGGAGATCGAGGTCGCGAATGGACAGCTTGGGCATGGTTTTGGGTCAGCTCCGGAGGGTAGGTCTACAGCCCCTTGGATGCGACGAACCGGATCAAATCCCGCACCCGGCAAGAGTAGCCCCACTCATTGTCGTACCAGCTCAACACCTTGACCGACTGCCCGACGACCTTGGTGAGCTCGGCATCGACGATCGAGGATCGCGAGTCGCCCCGGAAGTCGATCGAAACGAGCGGCTCGGTGGAGTAGCCGAGGATGCCCTTCAGCGGCCCCTCGGCCGCGGCCTTCAGCGCGTCATTGACGGCCTGCACCGAGACGGGCTTCTCGGCGACCACGGTCAGGTCCACGATGGAGACATTCGGCGTGGGGACGCGCATAGCGAAGCCGTCGAGCCTGCCGGCCATCTCCGGGATGACCAGCTTGAGGGCTTTCGCGGCACCGGTCGAGCTGGGGATCATGCTCAGGGCCGCGGCCCGGGCGCGGCGCAGGTCCTTGTGCGGAAAGTCAAGGATTACCTGGTCGTTGGTGTAACTGTGGATGGTGGTCATGATGCCGGAGGCGATGCCGAAGCTCTCGTGCAGCACCTTCACGACAGGGGCCAACCCGTTCGTCGTACAGGACGCGTTGGAGATCAGGTGATGCGCCGCCGCGTCGTACTTGTCGCCGTTCACACCGAGCACGATCGTGATGTCCTCGTTGGTGGCCGGGGCGGAGATGATGACCTTCTTGACGGTCCCCCGCAGGTGCGCCCCGGCCTTCGCCGCGTCGGTAAAGTGCCCGGTGGATTCGATGACGATCTCCGCGCCTGTGGAGCTCCAGTCGAGCTTGGCCGGGTCGCGCTCGGCAAAGACATGAATACGTTTGCCGTCGACGGTGATCGAGCTCTCGGTCGACTGGATGGAGTGCGACAGGTTGCCGAGGATGGAGTCGTACTTGAGCAGGTGCGCCAGGGTAGCCGGGCTGGTGAGATCGTTGACGGCGACGAACTCGATATCTGAACTGCCTAGCGCGGTGCGAAGAACGTTGCGCCCGATGCGCCCGAAACCGTTGATGCCTACCTTGACTGCCATGCGCTTGGGTGTGCTCCTGCCTTGGATTGCAAGGTCGATGCTAGCATCGGTTGCAGGTGGGAGGCGAGGCTCGCCACGTTCCGTGAGCGAGGCTTCGCCGGACCGCCGAAAACACGAGTGGGCAGGCGTACAGACGACGATGAGACGACGCGGCGGGAGCAAACGGGCACCGATCACGACAGAGCAGACAGGCAAGGTTGGGCAGGAGCTGCCACAAGGCCAGCAGGCACCGCTGAGGCCGTCGTATCCGGACAAAGCCTACCCGGAGAGCGCGCCGGTGGAAGCGGAGCCCGAAGGGGAGTTCGCGGACGCCGAGCCCGAGGCAGCGGAGGAACCCGCGGGCAGGCTGGAGATGGAGACGCAGCCGGACTCGACCTCCACCCCGCCACCCGCCGCGCAGGGTGCCGCGCCGCGCGCGCCGCGGGGTTTCGTGGTACTGACCATTGGGCTGCCGGGCTCGGGCAAGACCACCTGGTTCAAGCGCCGGGCGGTGCAGCCGCTCTCCTCCGACATGCTCCGCACCATCCTGTTCGACGACATCACGGAACAGCGCTACCAGGGGCTGGTGTTCTCGACACTTCGCTCGCTGCTGCGGGCGCGCCTCATCGCGAAGATGCCCTGGAATTACGTGGACGCGACAAACCTTTCGCCCCATGAGCGCCGCCAATGGATCAAGATGGCCAAGAGCTTCGGCTACGACGTCCACGCGGTGTTCTTCGACGTGCCGTTCGAGGTGTGCATGGAGCGCAACCGCCGCCGCGAGCGGGTCGTGTCGGAGGACGTGATGGCGAAGCTGGCCGAGCGTCTACGTCCGCCCAGCTTCAAGGAAGGCTTCTCGAAGATCACGGTGGTGCGCGTGAAAGGCTCGGCCTCCTCGGCGGATGCTACCCCGGCCAGCGCGTACTCGGCCGAACCGGATACCGAGCCGGATACCGAAGCGGGCGCGCGCGAAAGCGAGTAGCGCTTGCCCACCCCGGCCATCGAGTTCGCGGGCGTTTCACTGCGGCTCGCCGACGGGCGCTTCCTGCTCTCGGACGTGAACCTGGCGCTTGGGGAAGGTTCTGTGACCGCGATGCTGGGCCGGTCGGGCTCGGGCAAGACGACCCTGCTGCGCATGGTCAACCGGCTTAACGCGCCGTCCTCCGGCATGGTGCGCGTCTTCGGCCGCGATGTCGCGAGCGAGGACGTCATCCGGCTGCGGCGAGGCATCGGCTACGTCATCCAGGAGACCGGGCTGTTCCCGCACATGCCGGTCGCGCGCAACGTGAGCATGGTTCCGGAGCTGGCCGGGCGCGCGCGGGACGGTTTCGGCCCGCTGCTCGAATCCGTCGGTTTAGACCCGGCAAACTTTGCGAACAGGTACCCCCACCAGCTCTCCGGCGGCCAGCGGCAGCGCGTCGGCCTGGCCCGGGCGCTCGCGGCGGAGCCCGCTATCCTGCTGATGGACGAGCCCTTCGGCGCGCTCGACCCGCTCACCCGCGCGGAGATGCAGGACATGCTGCGCGGCCTCTTGAGGCGTCTGCGGGACGAGGGCAAGGCAAAGACGGTCCTTCTGGTCACGCACGACCTGGACGAAGCCATGTACCTCGCGGACCGCATCGTGCTCGTCGAAGGAGGCCGCGTCCTCGCGGACCTGCCGCCGTCCGAGTTTCTCGCGTCCTCGCAGCCCGAGGTCAAGGCGTACGTGCGGGCGTTCCATCGCGGCGAGCGGGAGGCGGCCCGGTGAACTTTCTCCGGCAGCACGCCACAGAAATCGCCACCCTCACCCTCGAGCACCTCTGGCTCACCGGGGCGGCGCTCCTGTTCGCGGCCGGCATCGGCGTCCCGCTCGGCATCCTGCTCACGCGGTACGAGAAGCTGGCCAAACCCGCGCTCACCATCGCCAACATCATCCAGACCATCCCGTCGCTCGCCCTGTTCGGCTTCCTGCTGCCCCTGCCCTGGCTGGGCGAGCGGGCCTCCCGCATCGCCATCGTCGCGCTCGCCGGGTATGCCCTCTTGCCTATCCTGCGGAACACCTATGTGGGGATTCGCGGCGTGGAGCCGGCGGTGGTCGACGTGGCCCACGCGCTCGGGATGACCGGATGGCAAAGGTTGGTGAAGGTGGAGCTGCCCCTGGCGGCGTCCGTCATCCTGGCCGGTCTGCGGACCGCGACGGTGACGGCGGTGGGCATCGCGACGATCGCGGCGGCGGTGGGCGCGGGCGGCTTGGGCGAGTTCATCTTTCGCGGGGTGGCCTCGGTCGACAACCGGCTGGTGCTCGCCGGAGCGATCCCGGCGGCGCTGCTCGCGCTGGGGGCGGACACGCTGCTGGGCTGGTTGGAGTCGCGGCTGCGGGTGCCGGGGCGGTGAGGCGCAAGGGTAGAGGGTGGAAGGTAGAGGGAACGGCGGCCCGAGCAATCTGCGCGGGGCTACTCCTCCTGACGGGCTGCGCGCCGCCGCGGTTCGACCGGCCGGTGATCGGCGCAAAGAACTTCACCGAGCAGGTCGTGCTCGGTGAACTGCTGGCCCAGCACATCGAAGCGCGCACCGGCCTTAAGGTCGAGCGGCGGTTCTATCTCGCCGGCTCCTACATCGCGCAGCAGGCCATGGTCTCCGGGCGCATCGACGCCTACGTCGAGTACACCGGCACCGCGCTGACCGCGATCCTGAAGCAGCCGGCCCCGCGCGGCAACGACCCCGCCGCCTCGCTCGCGACCGTGCGCGGCTTGTACCGGCAGCGGTACGCGATCGTCGCGACCGAGCCGCTGGGGTTTGAGAACACTTTCGCGATGATCATCCGGCCCGACCAGACCCAGGCACGCACGCTGAGCGAGGCCGCCCCGCAGGCCCTCAGCTGGCGGCTGGGCGTGGGCTACGAGTTCGAGGAGCGCCCCGATGGGCTGCACGGGATGGAGCAGGCGTACGGGTTGCGGTTCGCGGGTGCGCCGCGGACGATGGACCTGGGCCTTCTTTACCGCGCGCTCGGGGGCGGTCAGGTCGACATCATCGCCGGCAACTCGACCGACGGGCCGATCGCGGCGCGGCATCTCACCGTCCTGACGGATGACAAGCACTATTTTCCGCCCTACCAGGCCGTGCCTCTGGTGCGCGAGGCGGCGCTGGCGCGCTGGCCGCAGCTGCGCCCGGCTTTCGCGGATCTGGCCGGCAAAATATCAGCCGACGACATGCGCGCGATGAACGAGGCCGTCGACGGCGAGCACCGGGATGTGGTCGACGTGGTGCGGGCGTTTCGCATGCGAAAGGGGCTGTGATGGGCATTGAATCGGAGCAAGTCGAACCTTGGCTGCGCGGCACCCTCCCCGGCATCCCGGCCATTCCCCGAGCCGTTCTCCACGCCCTGCAGCTGGCGGAGGAAAACGTGACTCGCTGGCTGCCGGAGCTCACCGACGCCGAGATCCATGCGAAACCCTTCGGCCTGACCCCGTTCGCTTTCCACGTCCGGCACATCGCGCACTCGCTCGACCGCCTGCTGACGTATGCCGAGGGCGAGAGCCTCAACGTGATCCAGCGGGCGGCGCTTCATGTCGAGCTGGAGCCGGGCATGACCCGCGAAGCCCTCCGCTCCGAGTTCATCACTGCCCTGCGCGAGGCCGGCGGCCGTGTCCGGGCGCTTCCGCTCGAACAACTGGAGGCCCCGCGCGCGGTCGGTGGAAAGCGCCTGCCCGCGACGCTCGGCGGCCTGCTCGTCCACCTGGCCGACCACACCCAACGCCACGCCGGTCAGGCCGTCACCACGGCCAAGCTGCTGCTGGCCCTGCGCGGAGAGCAACTAACCTGAGCTGCCGCTCAGAATGCCCTGCCCCTGGGAGAACTGCGGGTGCCCGGCAAAGGATTCCGGGGCATTCCTGAGCGCGGCGAAGCGCCTGCCTTTCCTTTGCCGACCCAGGAAAACAGATCCCCTTCGCTGTGCCTGGGAGGTTTTTGTCGAAAGCCATTCCGGGGGTAGGATGACGGCATGGACTTCGAAGAGAGAATCGAGAGGCTTACCGGGCGCCATGAGACGCTTGCGCAGAGCCTCGAAATGCTCGCTATCGATGTACGTGAAATGCAGGTAGCCACGCGGGAGTTCCAAACAGCCATGCGGGAGTTCGAGGCCACCACGGGGAAAAGGATCGAGAGCCTCCTACGGATCGCTGAAATCCAGCACGAGAAGACTACGCGCATCGAGGGAGGCGCGGCTTAGAAGGGCGTTAGGTCGAGGCCGTTTGAGTATCAGACCGCCTCGGGCCTGGCCTGTGTCAAGGTGAACGAAACACTCTGCTCCCCCAGCCGGGGGTGCTTCGCGGTCAGCTTTGCCGTCCCGGTCTGCTCCCCGGCCCGCACCCACACCGCCCCGGTCCCGCCCGCCGGCACGAACGGGTTGTCCCCGAT